>JBHHWI010000020.1:0-34329 GCA_046756445.1 Woeseia sp.
GCCGCGACGATCTCTCGCCCACAATCCCGGACTCTCGTGCAATTTTCAGGCTAGCGTCAGAGCAATCCTTCCAGACCGTCCAGGTCGTTTATGACCTGCCACTTGCCACCGAATTTCTCGACTCGTGTCTGCCAGTCGTCCAGTCTCGTCAGGTATTCCCTGGGGTCGACATTATCGGACCGGAGCTTCGTCACATTCAGCGCAATTACGTCGAATCCGTCAAGATCGAATTTTATGTCACGGATGTAACCGTCCTTCAGATCTTCCTTGAGATCCGAAAAAATCAGTATTGTTTTATTGCCGGTATTCTTTTCGTTCAACCACTCGACCGCCTGCAATATGCCGCCGGTTATGTCCGTATAAGGCGATGACTGAACGCCATCGACGAATTCGGCGATCTCTTCCGCAAATAGCCGCTTCTGCCTGTTTACCATGCTGGGACGATCATCGAACGTTGTTTTGGACACGATGTCTTTTTCGCTGAAACTCGCAGTGTCAATGCGGGCGACCGCGAATGAGTCCGTTGCTTCAAGGCGAGACAACGTATAGCTGATGATTTGCTGTGCCTTTTGCAGCTCTTCCCGGTAGGTCCCGGACGTATCGAGCAGCATATAGACACCTGTATTTTCAGGTGCGGCGGGCGAGCACCCAAGTACGAACATGCACGCCGTAATCGCGGTGAGTATTCTCATGGTGTCACCTCACGTAGTGATGAGTTTCCGGCTCCGCCTCGCGCCCGTCGAATTGCGTTCTTCCAGCCACAGTGGAATGAACAACGGCAAGTCGTAAAGGTGCTCTGCCAGCAGGCCAAAATAGCGAAACGCATTGCCGAGCAGGCGCAGTGCAAGGGATATGAATCGCAGTACGCCGATGGCAACCAGTCCCATTATCGTACGCAACGAATGCACGAACGTCTCCAGCGGGATAGCGACGAATGTCAGCGCAAACGGCAGGATAAATCCCATGCCCATCTGCGCCGCAGTCGTAATCCAGAGATACTGACCAGACAGTGTCTGTGAATCGTCACCGCGCAGCAACGCACTCGTTGCCAGCTCATCGTGCAGCAGTACCTCGCGCATGTAGGCCAGCCCGGCCTCGACGCTTGCCAGTAGAAAAAGTATCGTAAAAGTTATCCAGATCATGCGAATTCGGATCTTGTCCGGCAACGCACCAATAACCGGAAATAACCGGGTGATTCGCAGCGATTCCATCAGAAAGAGACCCATGGAGATCTCGACCAGAATAATCACCAATGCCGCGATATCGGCCGTGCGATAACCGCCGATCAGGTTTGTTCCTCCGACCATCTCGGCCATAGGCCTTGCAATCAGCGAAAAGTTTATTGCGGCTCCGCCTATGGCGACGCCGAGGACCAGCAGCGATACAAAGAAGTAGACAATAGAAGAGGACGACAATATCGATACGGCACGGTCCTGCCCGGAGACAATGTCCTCGTACTCCTGCATATGTCGATCCATCGTTACCGAACGGCTAAGCAGGCTGTCTACATTCTTGCCGACCTGGCCGAGCGTTTGCTGGATTTCTCGCCACTCCGGTCGCATTTTTCGCAGAAGCGAGTGGCGCTTGGCGCTGGCCTCACGGTACATTGCCATCGCGTCCCGCTGCGCTTTGAGGAGCGATTTGTGGATATCACTGAGTATATTGCCGACACGTACGCGCCCTTCCCGGGAATCCAGGTTGGCGACAGCTTCAACTGCCTTGACCCAGCCTGGCGGTTCAGGAGGTACATCCACCGCCTGTTGATGATCTTCCTCAATGCGATGGATCGACTCGCTCAAGGCGCGATGTAACGCCGAAAAATTCGCGAGGTCTTTTCGAACGCTCTCGTTGACGCGGTCAAATTCGCGTTCGACAATCCGTTCTTTGGCCTCGCGACCGGCGGCAAGCAACACCTCGCGGTTACGTTCGGCAAGTTTGCCCTCTGCCCTTGCGACCGCTTTGGACGCGAATCGCAGACTCTTGTACAACATTCCCGCGATACCCCGAATAGCCCTGTGAGCAGACCTTCGAGCGAAATATAAGACGGTGATCGTCAGCACAATCCAGAGACTTGCTGACAGAACCGGCCAGGGAGTGATGTTTAAGAAAAAGTCCATGTGGGTAACCCCGCTGTCTTGGTGCGTCTCGTAAGACCGGTGGTTTTGCGACCCTCCCTCTCGGAAGGTGTGCCTTTGCTATGGTGGCGGCAAGCCTTTCACAGTCAGAAACGGGCTGTCAACGAAAGCCATCACCTTTCTGCTGAAAACGTAAGAAATCGTGATTCGCCCATGAGCGCCAACGCCTAGTTTACATAACAATGCCGCGCGTCGTCTTCACGGCGTCCTGTCCGCATTCTCGACCATCGTCCGGATGCCGGGGCCCGTGTTGCTCATTTGCAACAGCAGACATCGATCCGGCTGTCCCCAAGGCAAAACCATGCCGGGCCCGAAGCTGCCGGCTCGTCTCGCCGAATAGCCGCCGTGCTGCGACGACGCTTTTGAGACCTGCATCCTTGCCCCCTGAAGGGCTGCGGATATCCTTAGTCGCAAGGATGACACACGTCCCGACGCTTGGGTCCCGAGGGAATTACGGTCGCTGACTGCGCTCAGACAGCCGGACTATTCGCTATGCAAACGCCGCAACGATTTCGAAACCTGCTGAAGCAATCGCTGCTCGTAGCGATAACGCTGTCCGCTGCCGGCTGCGCACTCATTGACCGGGACACACGGAGTACGCCGCCGCCGGCGGCGAAAGCGCCTCGGCCGTCGCCGGTCGAGCCGGTCCGCGAGACACCGCCGAGCCTCGACGCACGGGTTGCAATCGTGGTGACCGATACACTGCCGGCATATACGAGCGTGGCCGCCGAGCTGGCACGGCTTCTGGAAAACCACACGGTATACAACCTTGCCGACAAGACCCGCGCCGAGCAGGAGGAATTCTTCCGAATTGTCGAGGCGCAATCGGATGCCGTCGTCGCAATCGGGCTGCGCGCCGCAGCAGCGGCAAAATCGCGTTTGCGGGTTCCGGTGGTGTTTTGCCAGGTATTCAATGTTGCCGACAACAATCTGATCTCGAACCGGGTCAAGGGTGTCGCGGCTTTGCCGCCTCTCGACCTCCAGGTCCGCGCATGGAAGGAGCTCAACCCGGATATCGGGAACATAGGCGCCATTGTCGGCGAAGGGCACGACTTGCTGATCGCAGAGGCGGCCGAAGCGACCGAAGCGGCCGGTATCGAGCTGCGCTATCGTGTCGCCAAATCTGACCGCGAAACGCTGTATATATTCAATCGGCTGGCCGGCGATATCGACGGCTTCTGGCTGTTTCCGGATAACCGAATCCTGAGCCCGCCGGTGCTGCGCCAGATATTCAAAGATGCGTCGCGACACGGTGTGCAGGTCGCGGTATTCAACAATTCGTTACTCAACCTCGGTGCCGCAATCAGTGCAACCTCGGACGCGTCGGATATCGCCTCGACAATTGTCTCTGTCCTGGTGGAAATAGACAGGGGCGAACTGAATTCGATTCCGGGCATGACCCCATTGACCAAGATGGATGTCCGCATGAACGACGAGGTGCTGCGACAGTTCGGGCGGCGGCCTGACAGCACCGCTGCCAAGGTCAATGCAGAGCAATCATTTTGAGACGCCGGCTGTCATCTGCACTCGACACCGTTAGTGCGGCCGTTCGACGCTGGCGCTTGTCGCGGCCCCGCGGCAAGCGTGTGCTGGTTCACGAGATCCTGTCCCTGCAACTGCTGATCACTGCCGCAATCGGCGTCCTGGCGATTGCAGGCCTGTATTGGGGAGGGCAATGGGTATTACAGAACAACTACAGCCGCTGGGCCCTGCAATGGACAGACGAACTCGATGATCTGGGTGCGCCACTCTATCTGTCTTACGATGACGAGGTAACCCTGCGTCTCGAAAGGTACATTGACAAGTATCCGGAAATACGCGGCGTTACCTATTTCGACGTAAATGGTCTGGCAGTTTTCGAAATTTCGAACGGCCCACAAAAGTCGACTCAACGGACTCGCACACTCGCCCCCGGTACGCTCAGAAAGGCTTCCGAGCTGGTTGGCGCGGAGGCGCCCTACCTGATCAAGAGCAACATTCTGAATGTTCGCACTTTCGAGATCTTCGCTCCGATCTGGACGGAGGCAATCGCGACTGACGGCCTGTTCGACTTCGACCCGTCGGGAGATCAGCCGGAAAGCTCGACCACACTGGTTGGCTTTGTCGGTCTTGAACTGGACTTCACCGGTTTTCACGCCAGACTTCTGGGCAATATCAAACTTGCAGTCACTCTGCTGCTTGCATTGCTGGTGGTTTCCGGCATCCTCGGCAGAATGTCGCTTCGCCGCGCACTTTCGGGGATTTCCGATCTTCAGCAGCCTATCGCCGAACTCGCGAAGGGCAACCTGTCGGTGCGCTTCAAGGCTGCCGCGCATCGCGAAATCTCGGAAATTGTCGAGGCGCTGCAGACTACGGCAGCAGCACTCGGGGAACGAAACGCCAAGTTACAAAAGCTGGCAAATCACGACGCCCTGACCGGTCTTTACAATCGACGTCGGCTTGTCGGCGACGTGAAAAAGGAGATCCAGCGCGTCTCTAGAAATAAGACATGCAGCGCGTTGTTATTTATCGACCTCGATCAATTCAAGTATGTGAATGATACCTGTGGCCACCAGGCCGGCGATCGAATGATCGTGAATGTAGCAAGGCAAATCGAAATCCTGGTCGGCTCGCGCGGAATTGCAGCCCGATTCGGCGGCGACGAGTTTGTCGTGCTGCTCAAGAACATGTCGAGAGGGCAGGTGAAATTGATGGCTGAGTCGATCCTCGAGGACATGCGGCAATTTGCTCATGTCGAGTATGACAAGGTATTTCACATTCACTGTAGCATCGGTATTACGATGATCGACTCGACCAAATATGATCATGACGAATTACTCGCGCAAGCCGACATTGCTTGCCGGGAAGCGAAGGAATGCGGTCGAAATCGATCCAGCTTCTTCCGGGAATCACGAGGTGGGGCAAATCAGATGATTGCCGACGTTGGCTGGATCGGGAAACTTCGGGAGGCCATCGATAATGATGCGTTTGCGCTTCGGTATCAGCCAATCGTCTGCATTGCGACCGGCGAGATTTCACACCACGAGGTGCTCCTTCGGATGATAGCCGGCAACGGCAAAGACGTCGTGCCGGATGCGTTCCTGCCGGCAGCGGTACGGTTCGGATTGATGGCCGAGATCGACGCGTGGCTGATCAGGAACGCGATAAATGTTTTATCGAAACTTCGTGAAGACCACGCAGACCTGAAGTTCTCTATCAATTTGTCGGCGAATGCGTTTGAGAACGAAAATCTGGCGGCCCTGGTTCAATCGGAGTTGTCGAAGTGCAAGGTGCCGGCCGATTGTCTCATCATTGAATTTACCGAGAGCCTCGCTGTACGTCACCTTGATCACGTTGAGAAACAAATCTCGGCGTTAAGAAGCATGGGATGTAAACTGGCGCTGGACGATTTCGGCACAGGTTACAGCTCGTTTGGCGTTCTGAAGCAGCTGACTGTCGATTTCATAAAGATTGACGGGTCATTCATTGCGAACATCGAAAACGAGCCGGTCGATCAAAAAACCGTCCAGTTGATTGCCGAAATCGGCAGGGCGGCGGGGATGGAGACAATCGCCGAGTACGTTCAGAGCAGGGCCGCGCTGTCGTTGCTGTCAAAACTGGGAATAGACTACGCGCAGGGAAATTACATAGGCAAGCCGGTATCGACTCCGGAGAAAAAATCGATGCCTATACCAATAGACACGCAACGTCGAAAGAAATTACAAAACTTGAGCACCTGATCGAAGCCTGAAACATTAATTCTGGGGCCGGGTCAATTCGAACACGGGTCTGAAACGATTGACGATGTCGCAAAACAGGTCTGCGGTAATCTCCGCGTCGTAGGCCGCGGAATGTGCTGCGTTTTCGTCCCAGTTCAGTCCTGCCGCTTGTACTGCGCGCGACAAAACAGTCTGACCATAAGCCACGCCGCATAGCGTGGCCGTATCGAAGCAGCTGAACGGATGAAAGGGATTACGTTTGATCGCCGTTCGATCGATGGCTTCGTTCAAAAACGCAAGGTCGAAAGACGCATTGTGTCCGACGAGGATCGCCCGGGTACAGCCGCTGTCACGAACCGCATGCCGTATCTCTCGAAAGATGCGTTGCAGGGCGTCACGTTCGTCGATGGCGGGCCGCAGCGGGTGGTCGGGATCGATCCCGTTGACCGCCAGAGACGCCGGATCGAGGTTGGCGCCCTCGAAGGGCTTGACGTGATACCGGTAGGTGTCCCCCCGCGCGAATGTTCCGTCCTCACTTGCGTGGATCAGCACCGCGGCTATCTCGAGCAGCGCGTCGGTCTTCCAGTTGAAGCCACCCGTCTCGACGTCGACGACGACCGGCAGAAAACTGCGAAATCGATCGGCTATCGAGAACGGTTTGCTCACGATTACTTCCATTCTGGCTGGTCGAGCGCTTGCTGGTCGAGAATCAGGTTCATAGTGTAACGCACGCCGAATCCTGTGATCTCGGTCGGAATATGCGCAAGGCCGCCTTTCCGACCCCCCGCGCTCAGATCGATGTGCACCCAGGCGACATCATTGTCGACGAACTCATTGAGAAATACAGCCGCCAGAATGTGGTCACCGCCGCCGTTCGGCGCGCACTGTTTCAGGTCCGCGGTTTCGCTCTTGATCTCCGACAGGAATTCCCTGGTGACGGGAAACGGCCAGACTCGCTCACCGCTGTCGCGCCCGGTCTTCTTCAGTACGGGGTGCCATTCGGGCCGGTTCGTGAAGACGCCGCTATAACGTGTCGTTACGGCGCTCACGCAGGATCCGGTCAGCGTGGCGTAATCGATTATCAGCCCCGGCTTGTCCCTGCTGGCGAATACGAGCGTATCGGCGAGCGCCATGCGTCCTTCCGCGTCAGTGTGAATTGTCTGAATCGTCTTGCCGTTGGCCGCTTCGACGACGTCCTGGGATTTGTAGGCGCCGGGCCCGGTGCGGTTTTCGGTAATGGCGAGCCAACAGTCTATTG
Source organism: Woeseia sp. (assembly GCA_046756445.1). Lineage (GTDB taxonomy): Bacteria > Pseudomonadota > Gammaproteobacteria > Steroidobacterales > Woeseiaceae > JACZWL01. Next base: position 7,092 of record JBHHWI010000020.1, read on the forward strand.
CATGAGGCAATCCGAGTTGCGACGCGGCGAGCAAAGTACCGACCGCGATGGCGCTGCCCTGCATATCGGTGTGCATGTCCAGCATCGAGGCAAACGGTTTCAGGTTCGTGCCGCCGGTATCGAAGATGATTCCCTTGCCGACCAGACTCAATGCGGGCGCGTCCTTTTTCGCTCCGGGACGATAACGCAGGCGGACGATCGCGGCGCTGTCGTTATCGTTGCCCTGAGCCACGGCCAGGAATGCACCGGCACCGAGTTTCTCGAGTTCACCGACACCGAACTTCTTGAACTGCCATCCGTGTGTCTTCGACAGTTCCTGCAAGAGTTTTGTGAAACTCACTGCATCCAGCTTGTTCGGCGGCAGGGCGGTCAGCCAGCGGGCCAGGTTGTTGCCCTCGGCTTCGGCGCAATCCCTGCTGAAATCGGTTCTCTCGTCAAGGCCGATAACCCGGATGCTTTTGACACGCGCGGGTGAAGCCTTCGATTTGAATTCGGGCATAGACAAACCGGCGGCCAGCGCGGCGGCGGCGACGTGCCTTGCGATTCGCCGCTGATCCATCGTATCGAAGCCGAGTACCCAGATGCCCAGGCAGCCGGCCTTCTCGGTGGTTGCTGCGGCGATGAGTTTTCGTCCCAGCGTCAGTTCTTCGAATGCGTCGGTATCGTCTGCGACCGTTCCGACCAGTACGCGTGTCTGGCGTTTGTTGTTCAGTCGGGTCTCGGCAGCCGGCACGCTTCCCTTATTGCGCTTTCGCATCAGGGCCTTGATCCTGTTGCCTTGCTGGATCCTGCGCCAGAGTCCTGGCGGCACTTTCGTCGGCAGGATCAGAAGCAGCTGGTCGATGCCGGCCAGGGCCTTGCTGCCCGGGATGCCGATCGACTGAGTAATGCCGATGCGCTTGTTGTGGCTGTTGATTTCGGGCAGCAGACTCTGCATATCAGTGATAACCTAAGGTTGACCGACCGCGATCGAGCGGTGATCCTAGCAGGACAACTTCTTTAATTCACGCGGCAAAGCTGTGTGATTCCGTCGCTTGAAGAAGAATGGGAAAACATGAGCGATTTCAGCCGATTTGATGATATCGATCCTGGTGAAACGCGTGAGTGGCTCGAGTCGATCGATTCGGTCCTGAGTAACCATGGTCCGGCGCGTGCCCATTTTCTGCTTAACCAGATGATTGACTTCGCGCGGCGCTCCGGTGCGTACCTGCCGTACAGCCCGAACACCGCTTACCTGAATACGATCACCGTGGGAAGACAGGCCGAATACCCCGGTGATCGCTCCATCGAGCGACGCATCGAAGCCTATATCCGGTGGAACGCGATGGCGATGGTCGTTCAGGCCAACAAGCTGAGCACCGAGTACGGCGGCCATATTTCGAGTTACGCCTCGTCGGCCACCTTGTACGAGGTAGGTTTCAATCATTTCTGGCGGGCCGCGACCGATCAGCAGGGCGGCGACCTCGTTTACTTCCAGGGACATTCATCGCCCGGCATCTATGCCAGGGCCTATCTGGAAGGCCGGCTGACCGAGGGCCACCTGAACCGGTTCCGCCAGGAAGTGGGGGGCGGCGGACTGTCATCCTATCCGCACCCGTGGCTGATGCCCGACTTCTGGCAGTTCCCGACGGTGTCGATGGGCCTCGGGCCGATGATGGCCATCTACCAGGCCCGCTTCATGCGCTATCTCGAGCATCGCGAAATGATTGCACCCGGTGATCGCAAAGTATGGTGTTTTCTCGGCGACGGCGAGATGGACGAACCGGAGTCCATGGGCGCGATCACGATGCCCGTGTGGGAAGGGCTCGACAATCTGATCTTTGTCGTCAACTGCAATCTGCAGCGCCTCGACGGCCCTGTCCGGGGCAATGGCAAAATCATTCAGGAACTCGAGGCAGCGTTTCTCGGCGCCGGCTGGAATGTCATCAAAGTAATCTGGGGGTCGCGCTGGGACCGGCTGCTCGCCAGGGATCACTCCGGTCTGCTGCGCCGGGTCATGGAAGAGTGTGTCGACGGCGAATATCAGAATTTCAAATCGAAGGGCGGCGACTACGTCCGTGAGCATTTTTTCGGCAAGTATCCCGAGACCAGGGAAATGGTCGCGAACATGTCGGACGACGAGATCTGGAAGCTCAATCGGGGCGGCCATGACCCGCGCAAGGTTTACGCGGCCTATCATAATGCGGTAAGGCACAAGGGTCAGCCGACGATCATTCTCGCGAAAACCGTCAAGGGGTTCGGCATGGGCGCGGCCGGCGAAGGTCAGAATATCGCGCACCAGCAAAAGAAACTGGATGTCGATGCGCTGAAGGAATTTCGCGACCGCTTCAATATTCCGGTGTCCGATAGAGAGATCGAAGACGTTCCTTACTGTAAGCCCAGGCCTGACGATTCCGAGATCGAATACTTGCGCGAACGGAGACAGGCACTCGGCGGCTATCTGCCCAAACGACGGACCACGTCCAAAACACTGCCGGTGCCGCCGATCGAGATATTCAAGACGCAGATCGAGGGAACCGGAGATCGCGAAGCATCGACGACGATGGCATTCGTGCGAATTCTGACCGCCCTGGTGCGCGATAAACAGATCGGGCCGCACATCGTCCCGATCGTGCCGGATGAAGCCAGGACGTTCGGCATGGAAGGCATGTTTCGGCAAATAGGGATCTATTCGTCCATGGGCCAGCTTTACACGCCGCAGGACGCCGATCAGCTCATGTACTATCGCGAGGACAAGAAGGGGCAGATTCTCGAGGAAGGGATCAACGAGGCCGGCGCCTTCTGTTCCTGGCTCGCATCGGGTACCTCGTACAGCAATCATGACATCCAGACGGTGCCGTTTTACATCTATTACTCGATGTTCGGCTTCCAGCGCATCGGCGACTTCATCTGGGCGGGAGGGGATCTCCAATCACGCGGATTCCTGATGGGGGGTACGTCCGGCAGGACGACCCTGGCCGGGGAGGGCCTGCAACACCAGGACGGCCACAGTCACGTGCAGGCATCGACCGTGCCGAATTGCGTGTCCTACGATCCGACCTATGCCTATGAACTGGCCGTGATCATTCAGGACGGCCTGAGAAGGATGATCGGCGAGCAGGAGAACGTCTTTTATTACATCACCTGCATGAACGAGAATTACGTTCATCCGCCGATGCCTGCCGGTGTCGAAGACGGTATATTGAAGGGCATGTACCTGCTGGACGTCGGTGGACAGGGCACGATTCGCCCGCAACTGATGGGCGCGGGTACGATCCTTCGCGAGGTGATCGCTGCCTCGGAATTGCTGAAAAAGGATTTCGGGATCATGTCCGATGTCTGGTCGGTAACGAGCTTTAACGAGCTGCGTCGCGATGCATTGGCGACCGAAAGATGGAACCAGCTACATCCCGAACAGAAACCCCGCAAGAGTTACCTGGAAGAAAAACTGGCCGGCCGGCCGGGGCCTTACGTTGCCGCGACCGACTACATGAAGATCGTGCCCGATCAGATTCAGCGCTGGGTACCCGGCCAGTATGTGACGCTCGGCACAGACGGCTTCGGCCGTAGTGACGGGCGCAATGCGTTGCGTCAGCATTTCGAAGTCGACAGTCGGTACATAACAGTCACGACACTCAAGGTGCTCGCCGATGCCGGCACCCTCGATCAGAAGACTGTGGTCAACGCCATCGAGCAATACGGCATCGATCCCGACAAGCCCGATCCTGTGACGCTCTAGGCGGGCGGAGCAGACGGTTGTCAAAGATCATCGACATCATGATTCCGGATCTCGGCGACTTTTCTGACGTCGACGTCATCGAAGTGCTGGTCGAAGCCGGCGACAAGGTGGACCGCGAAGACGGTCTGATTACACTGGAAACCGACAAGGCCTCGATGGACGTGCCGGCCAGCGAGCCCGGCACGATTGAAGAGCTCACCGTGGCTGTCGGCGACAAAGTCTCGACCGGCGACGTCATCGGCCGTCTCAGAGTCGAGGTCAGCGATACGGTCGTCCTGACGCCGGCACTTGAAGCGAACCTGGGGCAAGGGGACACTACGGTCGTTGCCTCGCCGGATGTCGATACAGGGGCGATAGCCGGTAAGCACACTCTGTCAGTCCCGGACATCGGCGATTTCACCGACGTCGACGTCATCGAAGTGCATATTGCCGTCGGAGACAGCATCGCCGTCGATGACCCCCTCATTACGCTGGAATCGGACAAAGCCGCAATGGACGTGCCGGCCGTGCTCGCAGGCACGATCGAGGCGTTGCTGGTCCATGTCGGCGATACCGTGTCCGAGGGTTCGCCGATCGCGATTATTCATGCGGCGCAAAGGCCGCCGCCAAAGAAGCCGGCGGCGAGGCACGACGTTGCGGCACCGGCGCCGAAACCCGCAGAAGCGCCGAAGGCCGAATCCGTTCATCCGCCGATCGATGAAGCCGGTTTCTCCAAGGCGCATGCCAGCCCGTCTGTGCGCAAGCTGGCGCGTGAGCTCGGCGTCGACCTGATCAAGGTCAGGGGATCGGGCCTCAAGAACAGGATACTGCACGACGATGTCAAGGCATACGTAAAAGCGATCCTCGGCCGCGAGAAAGAGGCCGGCGCCGCAATACCGAAAGTGCCGAGCATCGATTTTTCGAAGTTCGGCGAAGTCGAGAGCGTACCGCTGACACGAATTCAAAAGATCTCCGGCCCACGCCTGCAGGCAAGCTGGCTCAACATCCCGCATGTGACGCAGCACGATCTCGCCGATATCACGAGGCTGGAAAGAAATCGGCAGGAACTGAAGGCGTCGGCCAGGGAACAGGGCTTCAGTCTGACATCGCTGGCATTCGTCCTGAAAGCCTGCATCGCAACGCTGAAGGAGTTTCCGAAGGCCAATTCCTCGCTGTCGGAAGACGGCGAGTCTCTCATTCAGAAGAACTACTACCACCTCGGTTTCGCCGCGGATACCGAGAACGGTCTGATGGTGCCGGTCATACGTGATGCGGACGGAATGAACGTCTTCGAACTGGCGAAATCGCTTGCCGAGCTGTCGGCGGCGGCACGCGAGGGCAGACTGAAGGCCGCCCAGCTCCAGGGCGCGAGTTTCACGGTATCCAGCCTCGGCGGTATCGGCGGCACGGCGTTCACGCCTATCGTCAATTCGCCCGAAGTCGCGATTCTGGGTGTGTCGAGATCATCCATGCAACCGGTCTGGAACGGCAAGAAGTTCTTGCAGCGGCTGATGTTGCCTTTGTCGCTGTCGTATGATCATCGCGTCATCGACGGCGCCTACGCCGTGCGCTTCACGAGCTTTCTGGTCAAAGCACTGCGTGACATGGATGTCCTTCTCGAGGGCATGGATCGGTGAGCAAGGTGAACGGCCGGGTGGTCACAGACCTCGTTGTCATCGGCTCGGGGCCGGGTGGTTATACCGCCGCTTTCAGGGCGGCTGACCTTGGCCTGGAAACCACCCTCGTCGAACGCTATCCGGACCTCGGGGGCGTCTGCCTCAACGTCGGCTGTATCCCGTCGAAAGCGCTCTTGCATGCCGCGAAGGTCATCGACGATGCGGCACAGATGGGCAGGCACGGTATCCGGTTCGGCGTGCCGAAAATTGATGCGCCGGCGCTCAGCGAGTGGAAGAACCAGGTGGTCGGGCGCCTGACGGGCGGCCTCGCACAGCTTGCCAGACAGAGAAGAGTCAACGTCGTTCACGGTACCGCCAGATTCCAATCGGCCAACCGGCTGATTCTGGACACCGGCGAGACCATGGATTTCAGGCAGTGCATCATCGCGGCCGGGTCGCAGAGCGCCCGGCTGCCGGGCACGCCGGAGGATCCGCGCATCATGGACTCGACCGGCGCACTCGAACTGGATCCCTTACCGAAACGATTGCTGGTCGTGGGCGGCGGCATCATCGGGCTGGAGATGGCTTGCGTCTACAACTCGCTGGGTACCACAGTTACCGTTATCGAGCTGACCGATTCCCTGATGCCGGGTACGGACCCCGACCTCGTCAGACCGTTGCGGAAAAGAATCGAAAAGCTCTATGAAAAAATATTGCTCGGCACGAAAGTGACGAGCTTTCACGCGACGGTTCCCGGCGTCGAAGTCCGTTTTGAGGGCGTGAAGGAATCAGGCACCGAGTTGTTCGATCGCGTGTTGATCGCGGTCGGTCGAAGCGCGAACGGCAATCGACTGGATGCGAACCTGGCGGGGGTCGAAGTTGATCAACGCGGCATCATTGCCGTCGACAAGCAGATGCGAACCAACGTGCCGCACATATTTGCGATCGGCGATATCGTCGGCGATCCGATGCTCGCGCACAAGGCGACGCACCAGGCAAAGGTCGCCGCGGAAGTGGCGGCAGGCGGCAGGAGTTCCTTCGATGCTCGCGCGATACCGTCGGTGGCCTACACTGATCCGGAGATCGCCTGGACCGGCCTGACCGAGACGGACGCGAAGCGCGACGGCGTGGCGTACGAGAAAGCCAAATTTCCCTGGGCCGCCAGTGGCAGGGCACTTGCGATCGGGGGTGAAGACGGCTTCACCAAGCTCCTGTTCGACAAAACGACCGGTCAGGTGCTGGGAGGCGGCATCGTCGGACCACACGCCGGCGACCTGATCGCCGAGGTCGGGCTGGCGGTCGAGATGGGTGCGGACGCGGCCGACATCGGCCTGACGATTCACCCGCACCCGACATTATCGGAAACGGTCGCGTTCACTGCGGAAGCCCACGACGGCACCATCACGGACCTGTACATGCCAGGCAAAAAGTGACATGAGCGAATACAACGCACCACTGAAAGACATGCGCTTCGTGATCCGCGACCTGGCGGGAATGACGCGAATACTCGCGATGCCCGGCTTCGAGCACGTCTCCGAAGACGACGTCGATCAGGTGCTCGAGGAGGCAGCCCGGTTTGCGAAAGAGGTCCTCGGTGAACTGAACGTTCCGGGTGACCGGCAGGGATGCCGTTTCGAAGACAACAAAGTCATCGTCGCCGACGGCTTCGCAGACGCCTATCAGCAGTTCATCGAGAGCGGCTGGCAATCGGTCGAGTGCTCGCCGGAATTCGACGGCATGGGCCTGCCGGTCACGGTCGCCGCCGCCACCATGGAAATGTGGCAGTCGTCCAACCTGTCGTTTTCCCTGTGTCCCTTGCTGACGGGCGGCGCCATCGTCGCCATCGACGCGCACGCGAGCGATGAACTGAAACAACGATACCTGCCGAAGATGGTCGGGGGCGAATGGACCGGCACCATGAATCTATCGGAGCCGCAGGCCGGCTCGGACCTGGCAGCCGTGAAGACCAGGGCGGTCCCGGAGGGAGATCACTACAGAATATCGGGCACCAAGATATTCATCACCTGGGGCGACCAGGAGTTTTCGGAAAACGTCATACATCTGGTGTTGGCAAGGACGCCTGATGCGCCCGAAGGGGTAGGCGGAATATCGCTGTTCCTGGTGCCGAAATATCTGCCGGACGAAGGCGGCGCCGCCGGCGAGCGCAACGATGTGTATTGCGCATCCATCGAGCACAAGCTCGGCATCCATGCCAGTCCTACCTGTGTCATGAATTACGGCGACGACGAGGGCGCGATCGGCTATCTGGTCGGCGAGCGGAACAAGGGCCTGGCCTGCATGTTCACGATGATGAATCATGCGCGCATCAATGTCGGCATCCAGGGCCTGGCGGTCACTGAACGCGCGTATCAGTTGGCGAAAGAATACGCTCGGCAAAGAGTACAGGGCCGGGCACCCGGCGAGAAAGGCCGCGTGACGATCATCCATCACGCAGACGTGCGACGCATGCTGCTGCTCATGAAATCGTTCGTCGAAGCCATGCGCGCGACCGCGTATGCGACGGCCGCAGCGATGGACGTCGTGCAGCACGATACCGACGCCGAACAACGGTCGGCGGCACATGACAGAGCGGCGCTGCTCACGCCGGTGGTCAAGGGCTGGTTCACGGAAGTCGCACAGGAGCTGACTTCGCTGGGCGTGCAGGTGCACGGCGGAATGGGTTTCGTCGAGGAGACCGGCGCGGCGCAACACATGCGAGATGCGCGCATCCTCACGATTTACGAAGGCACGACCGGGATCCAGGCCAATGATTTCGTGGGTCGCAAGATCATTGCCGATGAGGGCAGGGCCATGGATGCACTGATATCGGAGATGCGGGCGCTGAAGGACGAATTGGCCGCCGTTGACGGGCTCGCGGACCTATCCGGCGCCTTAGCGGCCGGCATCGATGATCTCGATGCCGGCGTCAAGTGGCTGCTCGCCAATGCGCCGGGCGACCCGAATGCGCCGGGGTCTTCGTCGGTGAATCTGCTGATGCTGGCGGGCACGGTCGTCGGCGGCTGGCAGATGGGACGGGCGGCACTGGCGGCTATTCGCAGGCTGGCCAACGGTGAGCGCGAGCGCGCCTTCCTCGAGGCCAAAGTGATGACCGCGTGTTTCTATGCGGAACACATTCTGCCCAGGGCGAGCGCATACCGGCAGGCCGCGGTCTCCGGCAGCGACACGCTCATGGCGATGCCGGAAGATCTTTTCTAGCCGTTTTCCCCGTATTCTCCCATTGCCGGCCGGGACAGATTGTAGTACATTTTTGTACTACGAAGGAGAGTTGCCGTGCCGACCAGCGTACGCCTGGACCCGAAGACCGAAGCCTTGCTCAAGCGACTTGCTCGCGGCAGCGGCCGGTCGAAATCCGACGTTATCCGCGAAGCCCTGCACCGGCTATCGGAAGACGTGCTGGGCTGCGCCAGGCAGCAAGACCTGTATCACGCGATCGCCGATCTCATCGGTATCGCGGAACACGGGCCCGAAGACCTCGCGCGGGATCACAAGAAGCGCTTTCGGGAAAAACTCGAGAGTCAACGGCACTGATGGGTCATGGCATGCTCGTGGATGCCGGACCGCTGGTTGCCATCCTCAACCGGCGCGACCGAGAACATGCGACATGCGTGGACGTCCTAACTAACCTTCGAAAACCGCTGCTTTCGACCTGGATGCCGGTTACGGAAGCAATGTACCTGTTGGATTTTTCCACGGCTGCGCAAGACGCGTTGCTCGACATGGTCGAGCGCGGCGCGTTGGGGATATTGGCGGTCGGCAACGAGGATCTGCCCGGGATTCGCTCGCTTATGAGCAAATATCGGGATCAGCCCATGGATTTCGCGGACGCAACATTGGTACACGTCGCCCGGCGCGAGGCCTTGTACGAAGTATTTACGCTCGATCAGCGCGACTTCGGCATATACCGGCTGAAGCAGAACAGGACGTTTACGATATTTCCGAACTAGGACTCACGCGACTTTTCTCGGTTCTACGTCCGGATAGAGTTCGTTCAGCGGGATCGACCGGCCGTCCTCCTGCACGATGCGGCAATGGAAGCGCTTCAGCCTGCGCGGCTCGGGGACGCCGCAGGAATGCGCGATGATGCCGATCTCCTTGCGCATGTTTTTCGAGTACTGATACACACGCTCCGCCTTGTCTTGCGGGACGAGCCCGCGTTGCAGGCGCTTGTCGTGTGTCGTGATGCCGGTCGGGCAGGTGTTCTTGTTGCATTGCAGGGCCTGAATGCAGCCCAGCGCGAACATGAATCCTCGCGCCGAGTTGATGAAGTCCGCACCGACGCACAGGGCCATGGCGGCTTCCGCCGGCGTGATCAGCTTGCCGCTCGCGATCACACGGGTTCTTTGCCTGAGCCCGCAAGCGTTGAGCATGTCGACGACGATGGGAAGGCTTTCCTTGATCGGCAGGCCGACGCAATCCATGAGGCTCATCGGCGCGGCGCCGGTGCCGCCGTCGCCCGAGTCCACGGTGATGAAATCGGGTGCGCTTTCGATGCCGCGTTCCAGGACGAGATCGAACAGCTCCTCCAGCCACCCGTAGGCGCCGATGACCGTCTTGAATCCCACCGGCTTGGCCGTGACGTCCCGGATGCGGCCGATCATGTCCAGCAGCTGTTCGGGGTTGTCGATGTCGGGATGGCGATTCGGGCTGATCGAGTCCTGGCCTTCCGGGATGCCCCGGATCCTCGCGATTTCCGCCGTGACCTTGCCGCCCGGCAGGATGCCGCCCTTGCCCGGTTTGGCGCCCTGACTGAGCTTGATCTCGAACATCCTGACCTGCTCGTGGGCCGCGACTTCGCGGAGCTTGTCATCGCTGAGGCTGCCGTCCGGCTCGCGAACGCCGTACTTGGCCGTCCCCATCTGAAAGACGATGTCCGCTCCGCCTTCGAGGTGGTAAGGCGCGAGTCCGCCTTCGCCGGTATTCATCCAGTTGCCCGCCATCCGCGAGCCGTTCGACAAGGCGAGCACTGCGGGCCTGGAAATAGCGCCGTAGCTCATTGCCGAGACATTGAAGATCGAGTCCGTGACATAGGGATTTTCGCAGTAGGGGCCGATTTCCAGCGCCGTAGTCGGGGAGACGTCCGTTTCGAGAACGGGATAGGGGCAGTTGACAAAAATAATGGTGCCGACCGGCCTCAGGTCGCGGGTGCTGCCGAAAGCGACCGTGTTGTCGATTCCCTTGGCCGCGCGGTAGACCCAGGATCGCTGGGCCCGATTGAACGGCATCTCCTCCCGGTCCTGTGCAAAGAAATACTGCCGGAAGTATTCGCCCAGGTTCTCGAATACGTAGCGAAACCGCCCTACGACGGGAAAGTTCCGCCTTACCGCGTGACTGGTCTGAGTCCGGTCGACGACGTACATGACGGCGACGACCAGGATTCCGATGCCGATAATGAACACCAGTATCGCCGATAACGTTTGCACGACATCGAGCGCGCCCAGGAACGAGTCTTTCATTATCTTCCCCCCCGAAGATGACAAAGGGCCCCCAAAAGCCGGCCCCGCCAGAGAAATACCTTGTTATGGTTTCAACAAGTATCTCGAGATTGCGTGATCGACGCTGAGCCTGCCTGCGCCGGTAAAAAACAGGGTCAGCATCATCAGGAAATACGTTGCGGGCCACTCGATTCCGTTCTTGAGAATCGTGATCCCCCCGGTCTCCGTCAGCCAGTTGTAGTTGCCGTGCTCACGCAGTATCGAACGTGCACGTGTTCTTCGCTCGACGGCGCCATCGATGAGATCCTGCCGCCATTCCCAGGGAACTGTCAGCTCGGTCTCGGGAAGCACGTGCCAGCCGTTCTCCCAGTGGGCGGTGCCGGCTGCGACGATCATCGTGGCCATCAACGGTATGGTTACCAGACGCACCGCGATGCCCGGTATCAGCAGTATGCCGCCGGCGAGCTCGCTCAGGCCGGCCACGTAGACCATGAGCCCGGGCGCGGGAATCCCGAGAAACTCGAAGTACCCGGCCACGTTCTCCGGGTTGCCGAGTTTGTTCATGCCGGCCAGTATGAATACCGGTGCCAGGTAGAGCCGAAGGGCCGCAGGGCCGAGAAAATCGACCTTGCGTGTCTTGTCAAGCCAGCCCTGAAGCTTAATCAGGAATTGAGTCATCTCGTTCTCCAGTTACCGTGCCGAGCAGAATGTCCGTGTCCCGCAGCTCGGCGAGGGCGCCCGCACCGTGATCGACGAGTGCGTGCGCGTCGAAGCCGATCTCCCCGGACAGGCCGGTAAGGAGTTCACGTCCCGTTTTCTGCTCATCATTTTGCGAAATTTTGTCCAGCAACGCGGCCGTCACCGCGTTCAGCTCCATGAAGCTGATCTCGTTGTCGGACTTCCTGTAGACGACGATGTAGGTCGGCTGCTCGCCGGGCTCCTCCGGCTGATAGTCGGCCGAGATTCTGTGCACCGGAAAGCGATAGGCGAGCGGCCAGGCGAGGGCGGAGACGACCGGTATGCCATCGAGCAGGTCTCCGTCCGGATCAATCCCTTCCGGGTCGTCGCCGTCTGTCGAGACCGACAGCGCGAGTTCGACCCACTCGTAATGCGCGAGCTCCAGCAGGAACGGAAGGTCGTCGGCGCCGCCGGTGTATCCGTGCTGCAGAAAGGCCAGGAACTCTTTCGGAATCTCCAGAAAATAGGGCGTCTGGGCCCGGTGATGCGCCATGAACTCGCGGATGCGGCCGCGCCACTGCTCCGCCGTGGAGATCTTCTTCAGCACCGGGAACGAGCTGCCGAGAAGACTGGACAGGTTGTTGAAAAACAGCTCCCGGTAGATCGCCAGCCGGCGGTCTTCTATGCCCTCGGGCGCCGTATTTGACCGTGGATCACGGATATGGGCGGCAAACTCGTATTGCTTGCGCTGAAACTCGGGTAGATCAGCCACTTGCGGACTCTGCGAGTGGCGCGTCGGCCGCGTCACGCTGCATCTTCCTGATACGCCGCAGCTCCTCGATGAGCTCCGGCACGGGCGGGAAGTTGAAATCCCGCTCCAGCAGAGTCGGGACCGGGCCAAAATGCGCGTACGCGTCGGCCAGCAATTGCCAGGCCGCGTCGCCGACCGGCTGGCCGTGCGTATCCACTCGCAGGTCTTCGGCCTCGACGTAGTGACCGGCCAGGTGGAAATAACTGATTCTTTCTCTCGGCATCGCCAGCATGAATTCTCTCGCATCATATTCGTGATTGATGCTGTTCACGACGATATTGTTGATGTCCAGCAGGAGACCGCAGTCGGCTTCTTCGAGCACTGCATTGATGAAGTCGATCTCCTTTAACGATGTGTCGGTCGGCGCGTAGTAGGAGACGTTTTCGATCGCCATGCGCCGCTCGAGGATGTCCTGGGCACGCCGGATCCTGTCGGCGACATAGCGAACGGCATCCTCCGTGAACGGGATCGGCATCAGGTCATAGAGCTGACCATCATCGCCGCAATAGCTCAGATGTTCCGAGTAGAATCGAATATCGTGTTTATCCATGAATGACTTGATGTCGAGCAGCAGCGATTCGTTCAGTGGGGCCGGCGAGCCGATGCTCAGGGAAAGACCGTGGATCAGAAACGGATAACGGTCCGTGAAAAAACGGAATTTCTCCCCCAGCTTGCCGCCCACGTTGATCCAGTTCTCCGGCGCGACTTCCATGAAATCGACATCATCGGGCGGATCGGCCATCAACTGGTCGATGAAACCGCGCCTCAGGCCCAGTCCTGCGCCTGAAACCGGGTATTGTCGCTGGTCGTCTGTCATCAATTCCTGCCGGGTGGGAAATCGATCAAATAGACCTTGAATCCCCCGAACTTATTACCGCCTGGCGCGTGAGTTTTCGCAGCCGCTCCAGATATTGTTGTTCGTCGGGGGGGCTGTTCTGATTCTGCGCCTCCCAGAGCGATTCCGCCAGGCAGTCGAGCATCCGGTGCTCAACTTCATGTATATCCGAGATTTTCGATACAAGTTGCTGGAATATATCTGAAATTCCGGCAGGCCGATTCGTGGCGACCTGCTCGCGGACCGCCAGGTGCAGACCCATGTGCAGAAACGGGTTCGTCTTTCGGCCCTCGGGAGTGAATGACTCCTCGAGACCCTCGGCGGTCAGGCAGGACTGGTACTCCGGGTGATCCTCGATGACCTGAGCGATCTGGGCCTCGAGCGGCGAGAGCAGCTCGCCGCCGCGTGTCTTTCGCCAGGCCTCGGCGTACATCTGTCTCAGCTCCCGCCTGTCCTGCCCGAAGATCACGCCGGCAGCTCCTTGGCGTGGTATTCGCAGAGGTCGGCGATGACGCATTCCCGGCACAAGGGCTTGCGCGCCTTGCAGACGTAGCGGCCATGCAGGATCAGCCAGTGATGGGCATTCTGGCGAAACGCCTCCGGCGTCAGTCTGGTCAGGCGATTCTCGACTTCGAGCGGCGTTTTTCCCTTTGCCAGTCCGGTCCTGTTCGCTACCCGGAATATGTGCGTGTCCACCGCGATCGTCGGCTCGCCGAATGCGGTGTTGAGAACGACGCTGGCGGTTTTTCGTCCAACGCCCGGCAGCGCTTCCAGTTCCTCGCGCGTTGCCGGGACTTCGCCGGCGTGCCTGTCGATGATCATGCGGCAGGTCCTGACGATGTTGTCTGCCTTGCTGTTATACAGCCCGATACTTTTGATGTGGCGTTTCAAACCCGCGACGCCGAGTTCGAGAACGGCCTCCGGCGTGTTGGCGAGGCGGAACAGGACGGCGGTCGCCTTGTTGACACTGACGTCGGTCGCCTGCGCGGAGAGCATTACGGACACCAGCAATTCGAACGGACTCCGGTACTTGAGCTCGGTATCCGGGTTGGGGTCGTTGCGGCGGAGCCGCCTGTAGATAGCTGTCCGCTTATCGCTGTTCACGGGCAGTCTGTCCCGCCGTCAGATAGACAGACGAAAACCGGCGGCGCGCTTGCGGCGCCTGTCGACCACGTTCTTGGCGGCAACAGCGAGCGCGAGACTGAAAAACGCGCCGGGCGGCAGTATGGCGAGCAGGAATCCGGCGTCGAATAATGTCAGACCGCCGAAGGGTCTGCCGCCGAACAGCAATTCGAGGTGCGACAAGGCGGTGCCGTTGCCGACCAGCTCCCTGAAGGCGCCGATCGCGCATAACAGGATTGCGAATCCGGCGCCCATGCCGATGCCGTCGGCGACGGATGGCAGCACGGGGTTTTTCGATGCAAAGGCCTCGGCGCGCGCGAGAATCGCACAGTTGGTCACGATAAGCGGGATGAAGATGCCGAGGGACCGATCCAGCGCCGGAAACCAGGCCTTGATCATGAGTTCGATGCAGGTAACCAGCGAGGCGATGATCAGCACATAGATCGGAATACGGATCTCGGGCATCAGCCATTTGCGGCTGGCGGAAACCAGCAGGTTCGAGCAGGTCATCACGAACAGCGTCGCCACGCCGAGGCCGAAGCCGTTGACAAACGTCGATGTGACCGCCAGCAGCGGGCAAAGACCGAGCAATTGCACCAGGCCCGGGTTCTCGTCCCAGAGGGCTCTGCGTATCATCTGCATGCTGGTCGTGCTCATAGCCCTGCGAAAACCGCTTCCCGATTGGCCTCGAAGTATAGCAACGTCGCCGCGATCGCCTGGACCACGGCGCGCGAGGTCACCGAGGCGCCGGTGACCTGGTCGAATTCGCCGCCGTCCCGCTCCAGCGCCCACAGCAGCCGGTCCGGAGCAGCCAGCGACTTGCCTTCAAACTGATCGATCCAGTCCGACTTGGCCGAGTCGATGAAGTCGCCAAGCCCGGGCGTCTCCCGGTGGCGCAATACGCGGGCAGCCGTCAGGACGCCGGTATCGTCAATGCCGATCAGCAGCCTGATCGGCCCGGCGAAACCCCTGGGCGTCGATACCACGAACAGGGCCGCAACCGGCTTGTCCCCGCGAAGCGCGCGATAGACGAGCGCGGGTTCCCCGGCCGGCAGTTCGTGGGGCTCCGGGACGATCAACGTGGAATCCAGCAGGTCGTTGTCGTATTCGACGCCGGCCAGCGCCGGTTTCAGGCTCCGCTCGAGCCAGGCCCGGTCGTTGGCGGCGATTCGCGCCTCGGTGAGGCCGTAGGTCAGGGCGACCAGCGCAGTACACACGGCCGCAATCAGGGCGAGGGTCAGCCCGGCACTCCAGGCCGGCCCGCCTTTCCGGCTCAGGTTCGTGACTTGTGGTGCCACTTCTCGAATCTCTCGTGGCCGACGATGCGCGGCTTGGTCAGGTAATCGATCGCCGGCACCGCCATATTCATGAGCAGGACGGAAAACGCCACGCCGTCCGCATAACTTCCCCATCGGCGAATCGCATAGATCAAGAATCCGACTCCGAGGCCGTAAACCAGGCGTCCCCTGGGACTGGTCGCCGCGGAGACCGGGTCCGTTGCCACGAAGAACGCGCACAACATCGTGCCACCACTGAACAGGTAAAAGCCCGGACTTGCATGTACGCCGGGATCGATCCAGTAGATGAATGCGGACGGGATCAACAGTCCGGCGAGCACGCCGAAGGGAATCTGCCAGCGGATGATCTTCTTCAGCATCAGCCAGATGCCACCGAGCGCGACGAAATTCGAAACCCATTCCCAGCCACGGCCACCGAAGGAACCCATCATCGGATTGTTGTGGATTTCATCGAAAGTCTGCATGTTGCTGAGTCCGGTCTTCATCTGGTCGAGCGGCGTCGCGCGGCTTACGGCATCGAAGCCGAGATCGGCAGGCAAGGCGCCGGTCAACGTGTATCGGACCGTCTCGACAAGCGTCGGATACTGATAATCGATATCGCCCATTCGCGGAGCGGTCCAGAGGTTCAGGTCCATCGGAAAAGCGACCAGGACCACGACATAGCCTGCCATCGCCGGATTGAAGATGTTGAATCCGACTCCGCCATACAGGTGCTTGGCCACGACAATGCCGAACAGGGACGCGGTTGCCGTGACCCACCACGGCGTCAGGGAGGGCAGGGCGAAAGCGATGATCGCCGCGGTCACTACGGCGCTGTAATCCGACAATGCCGGTCCCACCGGACGACCCCGAAGCTTCATCATCGCGGCTTCCGCGCCGAGGCAGGAGACCGATGCGACGACCAGGTTGAACAGAATACCGGGGCCGAAAAACCAGACATGCGCGATGGCGGCCGGGACCAGCGCGTAGAGTACCTGGCGCATGATTGACGATACGTCCGTCCGCGGGCGGAGGTGCGGCGCATCGTGACGTTCGAACTCCACTCTACTGTTCGTCCTTCTTCTTCGTTCGTTCGAGTATTTCCTCGATGGCCTTCGGGCCGGCCTCCTGCACCTGTTGCTTCTGTTCCAGCAATTCCTTCTCACGCAGCAGCTGGTCGCGCTCGAGACGCGCGGTACGACTTTCGAAGCGCTGTTTGGCGCGTTCGGCCCGGGCTTTTTCGTCTGCCAGTTCCCGCATCCGCAGCTTCGCGATCCGAAAGTCCGCGGTCAGCGGGATGTGGCTGGGACATACGAGATCGCAACATCCGCACTCGATGCAGTCCATCAGCCCGTACGATCGCATCTTGGCTTCGTTGTCCGCACACGCGTACCAGAAGAGCTGCTGTGGCAACAGGAGCACCGGGCACACCTCGGCGCACTCGCCGCAACGGATGCAGGGTTTTTCGGTGCCGACCGGCGGCGTTTCCGACAATACGAGAATACAGTTGGTCGCCTTGACCACCGGCACACGATCCGTCGTGATCGATCTGCCCGTCATCGGCCCGCCGATTATCAGCTGTGCCGCGCGATCGGTGTAGCCACCGATGAAGTTGACGACGTCGGCGACGGTGGTGCCGATCCGCGCCATGACATTCATCGGCGCGGCAACACCGGCGCCGGTGACCGTGGTGACTCTGGAGATCAGCGGCTCGCCCTTGCAGATCCAGTCGTAAACGGCGGCGGCCGTCCCCACATTCTGCACCACGCAACCGACATCGAGCGGCAATCCGCCGGTCGGCACTTCCTTGCGCGTGACCAGTTGCACGACCTGGTCTTCGGCGCCGGACGGATAAATCGTCGGTATTTGCTTGATCACGATCCGATCGTCCTGAGCCCCGGTCAGCGCATCCGCCAATGCGTGAATCGCCTCGGGCTTGTCACTTTCGACGGCAATGTAACAATGATCCAGTCGCAGCGAGTGCAGGAGTATCTGTGCGCCGACCACGACTTCCGTGGCGTGCTCGCGCATCAGCATATCGTCGCAGCTCATATACGGCTCGCACTCGACACCGTTCAATATGAGGTGCTCCAGCGACTCGGTGGTTGCCTGCATCAGTTTCTGTGCGGTCGGAAACACCGCGCCGCCCAGACCGACGATGCCGCCATGGAGGATTTTCTGGAACAGCGCATCCGGATCCAGCTCCTCGAAGGGGACGATCGGCTCGGAGAGCTGCACCGGACTGTCAAGGCCGTCGCATTCGATGATGATGCAGGGCGCATTGTCACCGTGGCGCCTGGATACCGGCCACTGTTCGATCGCAACGACCTTGCCCGACGACGAGGCATGCACGGGCGCGCTGATGATCCCGTCCGCATCCGCGATCAACTGACCCTTGAGAACCCGTTCGCCGATACTGACCACCGGATGAGCGGGTTCTCCGGCGTGTTGCGCCAGCGGCAGCACGAGCTGGGTCGGGACGGGAACGTGCTGGATGACACGGGCCGTCGATTCGTCCTTCAGGACGGGCAGGCGCAGGCCGCCGTGGAGTACGCCGAGATCGAAGGTAGGCGCCGTCACGCCGCGGCTCGCATTTGTATGCAATTGACCGGGCAGGGTGCCAGGCACAATTCGCAGCCGGTACACTCATCGGCAAGAATCGTATGCATGTACTGATGTGCGCCGACGATTGCGTCTACCGGGCAGACAGCCCGGCAATGCGCGCAGCCGATACACAACGGCTCGTCGATCATCGCAACCGAATCGCTCATCTTTGCCGCGGCCGCCGTCGCCAGCCGGAGCGGCTCGCGGCCGAGCAGGTCCGCCAGACGCCGAACGGTGTCCTGGCCTCCGGGCGGGCACAGGTTGATCGCGGCGGAGTCGTCTACGATGGCTGCGGCGTAGGGGCGGCAACCAGGGTGTCCGCATTGGCCGCATTGCGTCTGCGGCAGGAGCTCATTCACTCTGGAAACGAGATCGCCGTCGTCCGGCGGCAGGCGCCGCGACGCAATACTCAGGAGCAGGCCCGCGGCGAGCGCGATACCGGAGATCGTAATGACTGCTATCCACACGGCAACAGGATTCATCTCATGGTCGCGCCATTCCGGAGAAACCCATGAACGCCAGTGACATCATGCCTGCAGTCAGCAAGGCTATCGCCATGCCGCGAAACGGGAGGGGGATATCCGCGGCCTCGAGACGCTCGCGTATCGCGGCAAACAGAACGATGACCAGCGCGAATCCCGCTGCCGCGCCGAATCCGAAGAACACCGACTCCACAAAACCCTTGGCTTGCCGGACATTCAGCAACGCAACGCCCAGGACCGCGCAATTGGTTGCGATCAGCGGTATGAATATGCCCAGCACCTGGTCGAGCAGCGGGCTCAGTCGCCTGACCATGACTTCCGTGAACTGCACGCACACGGCGATGACCAGGATGAAGCTGATCGTGCGAAGATATTCCAGGCCCAGCGGTACGAGGACGTATTCGTGAAGCAGGTAGCTGACGGCAGCGGACAGAGTCAGCACGAAGGCGGTTGCCATCGACATTCCGAACGCGGCCTCGAGGTTCCTCGACACGCCCATGAACGGGCAGAGCCCCAGGAACCTGACCAACACGAAATTGTTGACCAGTACCGTCCCTACCAGGATTAGTATCAGGCTATTCATCGCTTCGCTTGGACGCGGTTATTGTAGCGCCTTCGTTTCTACGTGACCCGCATGCCCGGTTCGGCGCCGTCGTCGGCCGAAAGCAGGAAGATCTTCTCGCCGCCGGGACCCGCCGCCAGAACCATGCCCTCGGATACGCCAAAACGCATTTTTCTGGGCTTCAGGTTTGCGACCGCAATGACCAGCCGGCCTACAAGAGCTTCCGGCTCGTACGCCGATTTGATACCGGCAAATACGCTTCGTGTCTCGCCGCCGAGATCGAGCGTGAGTTTGAGCAGTTTGTCGGCGCCATCGACAGGCTCCGCCTTGTCAATCCGCGCAACGCGCATGTCGACTTTCGCGAACTCCTCGATTGTAATCTCGGACGCATGTGGCTCTTTCGACTGTTCAATCATACGTTCAACCTGGTCTTGTTCTATCCGTGTGAGTAAGGGCTCGTATCCGGCAATCCTGTGGTCGAGCAGCGGCTCGGCCGCCGACTGCCAGGCCCACGGTCCCTCATTGAATTGCCGGCGGACCTGCTCCGCCAGCGCCGGTATGACCGGCGTCAGGTAAACCATCAGGGTCCGGAACAGATTCAGGCCCTGAGTGCAGACCGCCTGCACATCCGCCAGCTGACCTTTGTCTTTTACCTTGTCCCAGGGTTTTTTCAGCTCGATGTAACGGTTCGCCTTATCCGCCAGCGCCATGATGTTGCGCATGGCCTTCGAGTACTCGCGATTCTCGAAGTGACCCGCGACAGTCTCGGCGGCGCCCACGAACTCGGCAAACAGTTCCGGATCGTCCAGCGAGCCGGCGAGCTGGCCGTCGAATTGTCCGGTGATGAAACCGGAACACCGACTCGCAATATTGACGAGTTTGCCGATCAGGTCCGAATTCACTCGCGCGACAAAATCGTCAAGGTTCATGTCGATGTCGTCCATGCCCGGTCCGAGCTTTGCGGCATAGTAATAGCGCAGGTAATTCGGGTTAAGATTATTGCGATAGGTTTTCGCCTTGATGAATGTGCCGCGCGATTTGGACATCTTCTTGCCGTTGATCGTCAAGAAGCCGTGCGCGAACACGCTGGTCGGCTGACGGAAACCGGAGCCCTCCAGCACCGCAGGCCAAAACAGCGTGTGAAAGTAAACGATATCCTTGCCGATAAAGTGATAGGCCTCCTTGTCACTCCCGGCCATCCAGTAGTCGTCGAAGTCGAGATCGTCGCGGCGGTTGCAGAGCTGAAGAAAACTGGCGAGGTAGCCCACCGGGGCATCGAGCCAGACATAAAAATACTTGTCTTGCGTATTCGGGATCCTGAATCCGAAATAGGGCGCGTCGCGAGAGATGTCCCAGTCCTTCAGTCCGGCGGCAAACCACTCCCCGAGCTTGTTCCTTATGTGCCGATGCAGTCCCGCAGACTCTATCCAGCGGCGGAGATTGTCTCCGAAGTCGCTCAACCTGAAGAAGTAGTGTTCGGATTCCTTCCACACGGGTCTTGTACCCGATAGCACGGACACCGGGTCGATCAAATCGGCCGGCGAATAGGTCGCGCCGCAGACCTCGCAGGCGTCGCCATACTGGTCTTCGCTCTTGCACCGCGGGCAGGTGCCGCGAACGAATCGATCGGGCAGGAACATGTTGTCCTGCTCGTCGTAGGCCTGCTCGATGGTCCTGGTATAGATATAACCGGCTTCGCGCAACGCTTCATACATCCTGAGAACGATTTGCTCGTTCTCATCGGAATGGGTCGTGTGATAGTTGTCGAACGCGACGCCAAAGGCCTTCAGGTCCTCATGCTGTTCGGCCGAGACTCTTTCGACGAGCTGCTCGGGCGTTATCCCTTCCTCCCTCGCCTTGATCATGATCGGCGTGCCATGGGCGTCCGCAGCACACACATAGACGCAATTGTGGCCGCGCAGTTTCTGGAATCGCGCCCAAATATCGGATTGCAGGTACTCGACCAGATGTCCCATGTGGATGGAGCCATTGGCATAAGGGAGTGCGCTGCTGACGAAGATGTTGCGTGGTGCGTCGCTCATAAGGCGGCGATTATGCCACGCCGGGTGATTTTTAGGACTCGTCTCTGACAGCCTGGAACATCTGCTTGTTGTTCGCCTGCTGATAGGCCTCCTTGCCCGACACGAATTTCCTCTCGACCAGGTCCATCAGGGCCGAGTCCATGGTCTGCATGCCGATCTGGCCGCCGGCCTGCATTGCGGTCTCGAGTTGCTCGAGTTTGCCCTGGCGGATCAGATTGGCGACCGCGGCCGTGTTGACGAGGATCTCCAGCGCGGCGACCCGGCCCGGTTTGTGCTTCAGCGGCAGGAGCTGCTGCGATATGACGCCGCGCAGCGAGGTGGACAGCATTGTTCGGATATGACTCTGCTTGTCGGCCGGAAAGGTGTTCACCATCCTGTCGACCGTCTGCGCAGCGCCATTCGTATGCAGCGTTCCCATGACCAGGATACCCATCTCGGCGGCGGTGATCGCCACGCTGATCGTCTCCAGGTCCCGGAGCTCGCCGACCAGTATCACGTCGGGATCTTCGCGCAGGGCCGAATGCAACGCGTTGGCGAATGATTCACTGTGCCGGCCGACTTCGCGCTGGCTGACGAGACACCCTTTTCGGTCGTGTACAAACTCGATCGGGTCCTCGATCGTGAGAATGTGGCCTTTCAGCCGTTTGTTGATCGCGTCGACCATCGCGGCGAGCGTCGTCGACTTGCCGGACCCGGTCTTCCCCGTGACCAGGATCATACCCGACGTCTGCTTGCACAGATTATGAATGGCCTCGGGCATATCGAGTTCCTCGAGGGTCAGCGCCTTCGACGGAATCGCCCGGAATACCGCGCCCATACCATTGAGGTGACGCATGACATTGACTCGAAACCGCGAAACATCCGGGATTTCGTAGGCGAAATCGGCGGCGTCGTCGGCCTCGAAGTCCTTTTGGGTCGTACCGGTCATGATCTCGTACATGCAGTCCCGGACGTGATCGATCGTGAGTGTTTCGTTATTCAGATTCTGGAGCGATCCGTATATGCGGACGCGCGGCGGATCGGTGGAGATGAAATGCAGGTCCGAAGCATCCCGCTTGAGCGCTTCGGTCAGATAGGTGTCGATCTTGTTGGCCATCGCTAAGTTTCGGTTTCCAAAGCCGGCACCATCGACGTGTCAGTGACGAAACGCTGAAATTTTCTTTTGTCGTTGGCGAAACGAAAAGCATCATCCGGGTCGACCTCTTTGGCTTCGATCGCCTTCATGAGGGCCATATCCATCAATTGCATGCCGACATCGCGGCCGGTCTGCAACTGGGCCGGAATCTGGTGCGACTGGTCGTTCATGATCAGTTTCGAGATTGCGCGATTGTTGACGAGGATTTCCAGAACAGCCCTGCGGTCGTGCCCGTCCAGCGTCTTGACCAGCACCTGGGTCACGACGGCCTTGAGGCTCTGTGACAGAAAGCTCTTGGTCTGCTCCCGGAGTTCCCCGGGCAACGCGTCGACGATTCTGTCGATCGTCTTGATCGCGCTCGTGGTATGCAGCGTGCCCAACACCAGGTGGCCGGTTTCCGCGGCCGTCATCGCCATCGAGATCGTTTCGGCGTCGCGCAACTCGCCGACGAGAATAACATCGGGGTCTTCGCGCATGGCCGATCGCACACCGTCCGCGAAACTCGCGAGGTGCGTGCCGAGTTCTCGCTGAATCACCTGGCAGTTCTTGCTCGGGTGCACGAACTCGATCGGGTCTTCGAGGCTGATGATGTTGAGATTACGCGTCTGGTTCAGGTGATTGATCATAGCCGCGAGCGTGGTCGACTTTCCGGTACCCGTGGAACCGGTCACCAGGACCATGCCCTGGTGATAATCGCAAAAATCGCGGATGACGTCGGGAACGCCGATACCCTCGAGCGTCGGCACCTCACTCGGAATATACCGGAACACCGCACCGACGCCGGTGTCCTTGCGAAACAGGTTGACGCGGAAACGGCCGCCTTCCTCTCCGACGTAGGAGAAATCGAGGTCCTTTCCCGAGCCGAAATGCTGCTTCTGTGATTCGCTCAGGATCTCCATCACGTAACTCTCGAGCTCCGTGTCCGAGAGTTCGCGGAATTTGATCGGCATCAGATCGCCATTCATGCGGAGCATCGGCGGGACGCCGACCGCCAGGTGAACGTCGGAACAGCCCTGAGCCAGGCCCAGCTTCAGAAATGAGTCGATACGCGGCATCAGCCCACACGCCTAAACGGATTATGACTAATTGGGTGTATCGTAGGATGAATCCGGGCGCCGCACCAGTGAGGTGCCGCACATTTTTACAATTGAATAGCGTTCAATGCGTCGATCAGTTCGTCCATCGACTGGTGGCGCTTGGTCTTGTCGACTGCCATCGCCTTGCCGATGACGGCGGCATAATCGTCGGGGATATCCCGATTGACTTCCTGGCAGAGCTTGGCCTTGCCCTGAACGTGCTGATACATGACCGACATATGGTCTCCGCGGCTGTACGGCGGAATCCCGGTCACCATCTCGTACATGATGACACCGACGCTGTAGATGTCGGCAGATTCGTCGACCTTCTTGCCGAGGATCTGTTCGGGCGCCATGTATTTCGGTGAGCCGATGACGTATCCGGTCTTGGTCAGCTGCGTATCTCCGCTGCTGGCGGCCGCTGCAACACCGAAGTCCACGATCTTCAGCAGGCCATCGTCGTTGACGAGGATGTTCGCAGGCTTGAGGTCCCGGTGAATGACGCCGGCCTGATGGGCTACCGCCATACCGGTCGCCATGTCGAAGGAGAATCCGAGCGCTTTCTTGAAATCCATCGGTTTGCTGTCGGGGATCTCGCCGCTCAATGTATGGGACGGGAAATATTCCATCGAGATCGCATAGCAACCCTGCAAGTGCAGGAAGTCATAGATTCGAATGACGTTCTTGTGCGTGATCATTCGTGAATAGCGCAATTCGTGCACGAAGCGCTTCATCATTTCCTCGTCCGATGAGACGTTCGGATTCAGGAATTTCAAAATGAGTCGCTCTTCGACGACCTGGTCCTGCATCAGGAGTACGGTGCCGAAAGCGCCCTTGCCGATCTTCTCGATGTACTTGTATCGTCCGTCGACGACATCGCCCGGCTTGAGCTTCGAGATGTCCAGAATCTGCTGGACCTGCTGTTCCACGGCCTGCGCGCCTATGAGCTTCTTGAGATCGTCGTCGTCGATGAGGAGCGTCTTGGTGTGCTCCTGCATCTTCTCCGCGCGGACATTTTCTTCCAGGACGGTCGCCGAGAACTTGGCGTCGATCTCCTTGATAGCCTTGTCGACGCTGTTGATTATCATTGCATCGTCGGACTGCTTGATCTGTTGCAGCACGCCGAGCACGGTTTCCGCCTGCTTCTCGTCGGCCAGGTGTGATATGGCTTTGATCGCTTCGACCTGCAGCTCGCGTTCGGGCCGCTTGAGCATAGGCACGATGTTCGGGACCTGCTTCGGGCCACCCAGTTTTCCGAGCGCCCGGACCACGACCGTGTCGGTCTTCGCATTCTGGCCCAACATGCCGACCAGCTTCGGGACCGCTTTCGGGCTCCCGATCTGTGCGAGCGCATCGACGGCTCGCTCCCTCACCCACCAGTCCTGGTCGTCCGTCGCTTTCAACAATTGGTCGACCGCAGTTTCGTCCTTGGTGGCATTGATGATCTCGATCGCGCTGCGGCGAATGTCCTCGTCCTCATCCTGAATGAGTTGCAGCACGGAATTGATGACTTTCGGGCCGCCGATGTCCCCGAGCGCGTCGCCTGCTCGCGCCCTCACCCACCAGTCGTCGTCCTTTAGCGCCTCGAGCAGGTCTTTGACCGAGTTGGCATCGCCTATTTCATTGAGTATCTCGACGGCCGAGCGTCTGGTGTATTCCGACTCGTCCTTCAGCGCCGGAACCAGGAATTTGATCGTTTCCGGATGATTGATCTTGACGATGACGTCAACGGCCTTGTTCTGTACGTCGAGATCGGGGTCCTTGAGCAGTTTGCTGACCTTATCGATCCTGATGTCGCCCTCCTGGTTTGCGAGAGCAGTGAGCGCCGCGCTGCGGACCAGTTTGTTCGCATCGCCGAGCTGCATTTCGAGCGCACGGTTGATCTCGGACCTGTTGAATTTCGAGAGCAGGTTGATCAGGTGCACCTTGATGACCGGATCCTTGCCGCCCATGCGTGCAATGAGGTCCGGAATCATGTCCTCGGACACGATTTCCTCGATGATCGCGAACAGCGCCCCCTTTTCCTTCGGTCCCAGCTTGTAAGCGCACTGCAGCACCTCATGGACATTCAGCGAATCCTTGTGAACCTTGAGCACCTCGATGAGTGCGGGCTTCGAGACCTCGGGATCCTCAAAGAACGTCAACAGCTCGTTGACGTCGTAGTTATTGCTGCTCGACAACGCCCACGCCGTGCCCGAAACTACGCGTTCGCCACCGTCCGCAAGGCCTTCCTTGTAGAACTTGAGGGTCTTGTCTGAGACCTGGCTGGCCAGAATGTCGACGAACAACATCTGATGACTGCGATCGCTCATCGCCAGCGCATCGATCGCTTTGGGAATGACCTTGGGGCCGAGTTTCTTGAGACGCTCGGTCAGCCTCTGGGCGCTGGCCGAGGAAGTGTCGCTCTCGCTGGCCAGTTGGGTGATCAATTGTTCAGCGCGAATGCCGCCGAGAAGACCCATTATCCGTTACCCGCCGGATGCGGAGCGGCGCCATCGCAGGCCCGCATCCCTGCAACCGATGCCATCACCGCGTTGATTCGTAGAACATTCAAATCCGGTTTCGCTCAAGCCCAAGCCGACGTCCGCCAACCCCATCGGCGATTATGCCACAGCATCAACGGGGCAAATTCCGGGCTCACGCCATACTGAATACCGGCTCCCGACTACTTTGAGGCTCAACGCTCCGTTACAATGTGCGGCCCCGGCGCTGCGTAATACGCGGCGTCCGCCACAGATTTTACCTAATACCTATTCGCGAAGTGTGACCTTGTCAGCAAAATCTGATCTCAGCGAGACCATCGGCTCCATCCTCGTGCCGGACATCGACAAGCCGATCAGCGCGGTCGGTCGCGTCGTCGGTGCCGAGGCGACGGAATCGGGGGCGGAAGTAGATTTGCAGCTCGGCTTTCCGGCCAAAGGGCTCCGGGCCGAGCTCGAGGCGCGGATCCGCGAAGAGATCGGCGCCGAAACGCTCAGCTTGACCGTCGACAGCAGGATCACGGCGCACGGCGTGCAGCGCAACCTGAAACCCCTGGCAAACGTCAAGAATATCGTTGCCATCGCGTCGGGCAAAGGCGGCGTCGGCAAATCGACCACGGCGGCCAATATCGCCCTGGCGCTCGCGGCAGACGGAGCGTCGGTCGGGGTGCTCGATGCGGACATCTACGGCCCGAGTCAGCCGCTGATGTTCGGGCTAGCCGGTGAGCGTCCGACCAGTATGGACGGCCAGTCGATGCAACCGCTCAACGCATTCGGCGTGCAGGTCATGTCGATAGGGTTCCTCATCGACCCGGATCAACCGATGGTGTGGCGGGGCCCGATGGTGACCAGTGCGCTGAACCAATTGCTGAATCAGACGAACTGGGACGATCTCGACTACCTGATCGTCGACATGCCGCCGGGGACCGGCGATATCCAGTTGACGCTGTCGCAGCAAGTCCCGGTCAGCGGCGCCGTCATTGTGACCACGCCCCAGGACATCGCGCTGCTCGACGCACGCAAGGGCCTGCAGATGTTTCGCAAGGTATCGGTGCCGGTGCTCGGCGTGGTGGAAAACATGAGCACGCATGTCTGTACCCAATGCGGGCACGAGGAGCCGATATTCGGCAGTGGCGGCGGCGAGAACATGGCCGCCGACTTCGATGTGGAACTGATCGGACAATTACCGCTCGACCCGAGGATTCGGAGACAGACCGACGGCGGCGAACCGAGCGTGATCGCCGAGCCGGACGCGCCACATGCAGCGGCGTTCCGCCAGGCGGCGCGGCGAATGGCGGCAATACTGGCCATGCAGGGCAAGGACTACAGCCACAAGTTTCCGAAAATCGTCGTCGAAGAGAGCTAGCC
>JBHHWI010000021.1:0-32495 GCA_046756445.1 Woeseia sp.
ATCGTCTACGGCGTCAACCACGATACTTTGAAAGCCAGCGATACCGTTATTTCCAACGCATCGTGTACGACCAACTGCCTTGCCCCCCTGGTCAAACCCCTGCACGAGAAAATCGGCGTCAAACATGGCCTGATGACGACGATTCACGCATACACCAACGACCAGGTGCTGACCGACGTATTTCACAAGGATCTGAGACGCGCGCGTGCCGCTGCGATGTCACAGATACCCACGAAGACCGGCGCCGCCACCGCGGTTGGCCTGGTGCTTCCGGACCTTGCAGGGCGGCTCGACGGATACGCGATCCGGGTGCCGACAATCAACGTCTCGCTGGTCGATCTCAGTTTTGTTGCCGAGCGCGAATCCAGCGTCGATGAAATCAACAGCATTATGAAAGAGGCGTCAGAAGGCGAACTCAAAGGCGTGCTCGCATACAACGACGAGCCGCTCGTTTCCGTCGACTTCAATCATGACCCTGCGTCGTCAACCTATGATGCCGGCCTGACCAAAGTGATGGAAGGTACGCTCGTCAAAGTCTGTTCCTGGTATGACAACGAGTGGGGTTTCTCCAACCGCATGTTGGATACGGCGATTGCCCTCATAAACGCCAGGTAGGAAAGCGCGAACAGGCGATCGGGACATCCATGTCCATCACCAAGATGAGCGAGATCCAGCTCTCGGGAAAGCGTGTGCTTATTCGCGAAGATCTGAATGTACCCGTTGAAGAGGGTCGGGTAAGAAGTGACGCGCGCATCAGAGCAGCGCTGCCCACGATAAAAGCGGCGCTGGATGCCCACGCGGCATTAATTCTGATGTCACATCTCGGCCGCCCGGTGGAAGGGGAACCGGACGCCAGGTTTTCGTTGCGGCCAATCGCAGCTCATCTGGCGCAACTGTTGGGCATGGACGTGCAGTTCATCACCGATTGGATCGCTGGCGTCGATGTTGAACCCGGCGAGGTCGCGCTCCTCGAAAATGTCCGTTTCCTCGAAGGCGAGAAAATCTGTGACGAACGTCTCTCGCAAAAAATGGCAAAGCTCTGCGACGTATTCGTGATGGACGCCTTCGGCACGGCGCACCGGTCTCAGGCCAGTACCGTAGGAGTTGCCCGGTATGCGCCGGTGGCCTGTGCCGGACCGTTGCTGGCGGCGGAACTGGATGCGCTGGGCAAGGCACTGAACAATCCGGCGAGGCCGATGGTGGCAATCGTCGGTGGCTCGAAAGTATCGACCAAACTCACGGTGCTTGCCGCGCTGGTCGATGTCGTCGACCGGCTTATCGTCGGCGGGGGTATTGCCAACACGTTCATTGCCGCCGCCGGCCATGATGTCGGCAAATCTCTGTATGAAGCCGACATGCTGGATCAGGCACGTCAACTGGCGTCGAATACACCGGTTCCGGTCGACGTCGTCACGGCAAAGGAATTCTCCGCCCGGGCTGCCGCCGAGATAAAAGCAGTGACGGACATTGATCCGGATGACCTGATCCTGGACATAGGGCCGGAAACGGCGTCGCGATTTGCCGGGATCCTGAACACTGCCGGCACCATTATTTGGAACGGACCGGTCGGCGTCTTCGAGTTCGATCGGTTCGGAGAAGGGACCAGACAACTGGCCCGGGCAATTGCAGAAAGTCCGGCATTTTCCGTGGCAGGCGGCGGCGACACGCTTGCGGCGATCGAAAAGTACGGCGTCGGCGACGACATCTCCTACATTTCGACGGGCGGCGGCGCCTTTCTCGAATTCGTCGAAGGCAGGAAACTGCCGGCGGTGGCCGTCCTCGAAGCCCGATCGACCGGGGGTTAGGCGATTTGGCGCCGGCATTCCGATTTGTCGTACCGTCCCTCATCGGTGTCTTTGTATTCCTCACGCCAATAGCCTGGAACGGGCAGCTCACGATCGGCATCGGCATCGTCACGGGCTGGATTCGGACGGCGCTCGCCGACGTTGATCTCGAGATAGTCATTCTATTGCTGGTCGTCACAAGTCTGCTGACGGTTGCCGGCTCGGCGCTAAAGTCAGAGTGGATACGCCGCCGGCCGTTGCTGCGTGAGTTGTTCGATGTACCGCCTGTCTGGCTGATACTGCGATTGCTCGGAACAGCATTCGGGCTCGTCTACTACCTGCAGATCGGACCGGGACTACTGCGGTCCGAGCAGATAGGCGGAGCCATTTTCATCGATATCGCATTCAACGTCGTCACTGTATATATCGGCGCGTGCCTGTTGTTGCCGCTGTTGACCGACTTCGGCTTCATGGAATTCATCGGCACCCTCGCTCGGCCGTTTTTCCGCCGCCTGTTTCAGTTGCCGGGACGTGCGGCGATCGACGCGACCGCTTCATTGATCGGCGCTGCTTCAGTAGGACTGCTGATCACAATCAGTCAGTACGAGCGCGGTTTCTACACCGCCCGTGAAGCCTCCGTGATCGCGATGAACTTCTCGATAGTCTCGATTCCGTTCAGTCTGGTGGTCGCCGCGGCAGCAGGTATCGAGGACCTCTTCATTTCCTGGTATGCGACGGTAATTGTCATTTGCCTGATCGCGGCATTCGTAACGCCGCGACTTCCGCCGTTGTCCGGCAAGATCGACCACTATTACGAGGCGGCGGGTCGGCAGATACACGAAGAGCACCAGGAAAACCTGTCATTGCTGAGCGAAGCCTGGCAAAAAGCGGTAGCCCGTGCGAAAGACAGTCCGGGACCGGGCGCGTTTCTGATCAGCGGTATCAGGAACCTCATGTTTTTTCTGTTTGCCGTCGTTGCAGCCGCAATGGCGATAGCGACGATCGCGGCATTGTTGACTTTTCACACACCCATATTCCGGTTTCTTGGCGCTGCGTTAGTGCCGCTATTGGAGTTTGCGCAGATTCCGGCGGCATCCGTGGCTGCGCCCGGTTTGTTCGCGGGCTTCATGGATCAGTACATGCCGGCCGTCGTGGCCGGCGGCATCGACAGCGAGCTCACCAGTTTCGTGCTCGCGGGGCTCTCGGTGGCTCAGCTCGTTTACATGTCCGAAGTCGGAGTGATCGTGCTGCGGTCGAAACTGCCGGTAAGCTTCGGGGATCTCGCGCTGGTGTTTCTGCTGCGCACGGCGATTGCGCTGCCGCTGTTGATCGCAGCCGCGCACCTGTTGACCTGACAGGCCCGGGAGAGACCGGCTACGCGCTTCGGCCCGGCCAGGGCCCCGTTATGGCCAGCGTCAGTCCCCGGACCTGAATGTTCACGAACATGACGGAGCCGTCCGGCGAAAAACAGACCCCGGCCAGTTCGGAGTTCGTATAGGCGTTGTCGGCCAGGGAGTATTGCTGTCCGTCGGGCCCGATCCCGACAAGCCCGCAGTGGTTTGCCGTGTCCTCGCAGATGATCAGGTCGCCCCAGGGGCTCATCGTTACGTTGTCGGCGTGACGCAGGAGGCTGTCAGTTGTGGATTCGGCGATCAGGCTCAAGGCGCCTGGCTCCGTTTGCTCGTCGGCCCGTCCCTCCCTTGGGCCGGGCCGGTACGCGAACACCTGACCGAGACGGTCCTCGCCGCCAGTGGTGGCCGTCAGCACGATATCTTCCCCGGTGAAGCAAAGACCCTCGCCGTTTGCAAAAATTGCGGCGCCGGCATCAGCGCCGCGCTGCCTCAGGTCATCCCGTGCGCTGTCCGCGTCCCGCAGATCGATCCAACGGGTCTGTAACCACTCGCCGGGTTTGATTCGGTCCCTGACGGACCAGTTTCGCGTATCGAATGACCCCTTGCCATCGATGCACAAGGCCTGAAGCTGCCCGCCGCGGTCAAGCTTGCCCGGCTCATTAGGTATGAATCGATAGAGCAGGCTCCCCGGCCTGTCCTCACTCAGGTAAACGACACCGGAGCGAGGGTCCACTGCCGCCGCTTCGTGCATGAATCGGCCCATGCCCCTGAGCGGCCGGGGATCGACCGCAACGCGCGCTGTTGCCGGCACTTCGAATACGTAGCCGTGTTTTTTTTCCCTTTCGACAATTCGGAAAAAATCCAGCCGGGTACCCGGTTCTTCGAAACACTCCTCGCAAGTCAGCCAGCTTCCCCATGGTGTGGGTCCACCGGCGCAGTTGTATTCGGTGCCCGCAAGGCT
This sequence comes from Woeseia sp., assembly GCA_046756445.1. GTDB lineage: Bacteria > Pseudomonadota > Gammaproteobacteria > Steroidobacterales > Woeseiaceae > JACZWL01. The sequence continues at coordinate 4,098 of JBHHWI010000021.1, forward strand.
CAGGTGCTGACCGACCTTTGTCCTGCTGCGCGGGTCGTAGACGATGGTGGTCGTTCCGCCATTGCCGGGCGTTCGACCCCCGCCGAAGTCGTAGACCTTGTGCTCATCGATTCGGTCGAGGCGCTCGAGGTCTTTGCCGAACGGGCCTTTGTATGACTGTCGCGGATGATTCTCATGGTTGCAGACGATCACGATGTGGCCGTTCTCGCCGGGGAATGCAGCCATGCCGTCCGCTTCGCCCGGAACGAGCAGGCCGTCATCCATCTCCTCACCTTTTCGGCAGACGATCTGATATTCGAAACCGCGCGGCAGATCGAGAACCTGATGCGGGTCCGGAATCAGCTTACCGAAGCCGGCGTTGCCTGGCTGGCCGGCCAGCGACTGTTTCGCGGCGGGCGACGCGGCCGCTACGAGCAGTGTCTGAATGAATCGTCGTCTGTTGAACATGGTTATCGGGAAAGAGCTGGCCGGGAGAGGATACCTCAATCTCTGATCGCCCTGTGCAATAATCGCAGCCATGGCAAGAAGAACAAAAATCGTCGCGACGCTGGGCCCGGCGACTGACGATCCGGACGTACTCAAGGAAATTATCGCCGCCGGCCTGGATGTCGCGCGAATAAATTTTTCGCATGGCGAGCCGGAAGATCACCGCGCAAGAATCGGTGCCTTGCGTGCTGCCGCGGCGGAGTGCGGGCGCGAAATCGGCCTCATGGGCGATCTGCAGGGGCCGAAGATCCGGGTCCGACGATTCAGGGACAGCAAGGCGACACTGACGGAAGGAGCGAGTTTCTTTCTTGACTCCAGCTTGGGGCTGCATGACGGCGACGAGAGGGGTGTCGGCGTCGCATATACCGGATTGCACGAGGACGTGGCACCGGGGGACGTTTTGCTACTGAATGACGGACAGCTGAAGCTCGAAGTCGACAGGATAGACGGCACGCGGATACACACGACCGTGATGCTCGGTGGTTTCCTGTCGGATCACAAAGGCATAAACCGGCAGGGCGGCGGCCTGTCGGCGCCCGCGCTGACAGACACCGACCGCGAGTACATCCGGTTCGCGGCGGAACACGAAATTGATTTCCTCGCGGTGTCCTTCGTCCGAAATGCGGATGACGTCAATGAGGCTCGCGAGCTGTTTCAGTCTGCCGGTGGGTATGGTCCCGTGGTGGCGAAAATCGAACGTGCGGAGGCGGTCGGTTCGATCGAATCGATCATCGAGGCGGCAGACGTCATCATGGTAGCCAGAGGCGATCTCGGCGTCGAGATGGGATATGCGGAGCTTACCGGCATGCAAAAACGCATCATCCGCCTGACGCGAACGAGTAACAAGATCGTCATAACGGCTACGCAGATGATGGAGTCCATGATCACGAGCCCGATACCGACCAGAGCCGAGGTATCCGACGTCGCCAACGCGGTCATGGACGGAACGGATGCCGTCATGCTCTCTGCGGAAACGGCCGTGGGTGAGTATCCGGTGTCAGTGGTTGCGGCGATGAGCGAAGTCTGCACCGGGGCGGAGAAACACGTGCTTGCGCGGGGCCGGACGACGCACAGGCTGGACGATCGATTTCATCATGTCGATGAAGCGATTGCGATGGCGGTGATGTACACGGCGAATCATCTCGCTGTGAAGGCAATCATTGCCCTTACCGAGTCGGGATCAACAACGCTCTGGATGTCGCGCATTCGATCGGACATTCCAATCTACGCGTTTACCCCGCATGTGGCGACGAGCCGGCGCGTCACGCTCTATCGCGGCGTATATCCCGTATCATTCAAGCTGGAGACGTCGGATCCGCAACGAATGCAACGGGACATTGTCAGCACCCTGCTGTCGAACGAGCTCGTTGAAGAAGGCGATCTCGTCATATTCACCAAGGGCGATCTGACCGGCGTTTCCGGTGGCACGAACTCCATGAAGATCGTCAGCGTAAGCTCACCTGACTGATGATGCGGCTCATTCGGCGATTGTTATTCTCGTTCGTTGCGATCATTGCGGCGGGCGTGCTCGTGCTTTTTCTTACCCTGAACGCCAGCCTGCCGCGACTCGACGGCGAGATTCCTGCGCACGGCATCGCGGCCGATGTAAAGATAGACCGCGATGCCATGGGTATACCGACGGTGACAGCCGGGAGCCGGGCGGACCTCGCATTCGGTACGGGTTTCGTGCACGGGCAGGACCGTTTTTTTCAGATGGACCTGACTCGGAGGCAGGCAGCCGGCGAGCTTGCCGAGATCATCGGTCCGGCGGCGCTGGAGACGGACAGGCGCAACCGGTTCCACCGCTTCCGGAGCCGGGCCGCCGAAGTCATCGCACGGATGACAGCGGAAGAGGCTGACATCATGAACGCGTACGTGAACGGCGTGAATGCGGGTCTCGACAGTCTCGGCGCCAAGCCGTTCGAATACTTCGTTCTGCGCGTGACGCCGGAGCCCTGGCGGCTCGACGACAGCCTGCTGGTTGCCTATGCGATGTTCCTGACTCTCAATGACGACCGGGCATCGCGTGATATCAGGCGTGGGCTGGTGCGTCGAATGACCACCGCGGACGTGTACGACTGGCTGTATCCCTCCGGCACCGAATGGGACGCGCCGCTCGTCGGGGACGCGCGGGCGACTTCAGCGATTCCGCCCGCAGATCGGCTCGATGTCCGCGATCGCAGTGTAGCGATGCCGCGGTCGGTCGCGACCGGGGGTGCGGAGCCGGGGGCGCTCGGCAGCAATAACTGGGCGGTCAGCGGCGAACTCAGCCGCAACGGCGGCGCAATTGTCGCCAACGACATGCACCTGGGGCTGGCGGTACCCAATGTCTTTTATCGCGTCCGCCTTGTGACCGACGGTGCCGAACCGCGGGATGTCAGTGGCGTGTCCCTGCCGGGAACGCCGCTCATTATCGCCGGCAGTAACGGACACGTGGCCTGGGGATTCACCAACAGCTACGGAGACTGGTCGGATGCCGTGATCCTCAGGCGCGGCAGCACGCCCGATTCCTATGTGACACCGCGTGGCGAATCGAGGTTCAGCGTCTACAGGGAGCAGATCGAGGTAAAGGGACGTTCACCGCAGGAGCTGAACATTCGCGAAACCGTTTGGGGTCCGGTCCTCGATGACCGAAGCTATCCCGATGGCGAGCTCGCACTCCGATGGCTTGCTCACCAGCCGGATGCCGTGAACCTCCGGCAACTCGAACTCGAAACCGCCAGGTCTGTAGACGAAGCGATGGCTATCGCCAATCGAATGGGCATGCCGCCGCAAAACTTCGTTTGTGGCGATTCCGACGGCAACATCGGGTGGACAATCGCGGGACAGATTCCGGTGCGCGCCGAGTTCGACTCGACGATACCGGCAGACTGGAGCGCGGCAAACGGCTGGACCGGTTGGCTGGACGCGGATGAATATCCGCGTGTCGTCAATCCCGAAAGCGGCAGAATCTGGACGGCAAATGCGCGCGTCGTCGACGGCGATGCGCTGGTCAAAATCGGCGACCGCGATTATGACCTCGGTGCGCGGGCGATGCAGATCCGTGACAATCTGTTTGCACGCGACTCTCTTGAGCCGCGCGACATGCTCGAAATTCAGTTCGATGATCGTGCTCTGTTTCTGATGCGCTGGAGAGAACTGCTGCTTGCGGTTCTCGACGATGAGGCTGTCAGCAATAACGCACAAAGACGGCTATATCGGGACCTGGCAGACAACTGGATACCCAGGGCGTCCGCCGACTCGGTGGGCTACCGGCTCGTCAGGGCGTTTCGCACGGAGGTCCGCGATACGGTATTCGAGGCCGTAACGAGCCCGGTTGCGGCTTCCTACGGCGATAAAGGCGATTTCTGGATCAGCAGCCAGTTCGAAGGCCCGCTGTGGGCGATCCTCGCGGAGCGGCCCCTGCATTTGCTGCCGTCCGAATATGACAGCTGGCAGGACTTGCTGTTGCAGGCGGTGGACCGGAACATCAGCTATTTCGGCGACGGATTCGAAGGAGACCTGTCGCATCGCAGTTGGGGCGAGCGCAATACCGCGAGCATCCGCCACCCGCTGAGCGGGGCGATTCCGCTGTTGTCCGCCTGGCTCGATATGCCAAGCGATCCGCTGAGCGGCGACTCCAATCTACCGAAAGCACAGGGCGCCGGTTGGGGAGCGTCCGAGCGCTTTGCCGTAACGCCCGGCGACGAGGCCGGTGGTTACCTGCACATGCCGGGCGGCCAAAGCGGCCACCCGTTATCAGATTTCTATGGCGCCGGCCATGAACACTGGGTCCGCGGATACCCGACGAGCTTCCTGCCCGGCAAAACGGCGCACGCGCTGGTTCTGACCGCCGGGGACGGACCCCATTTTTGACAATAATGGGGCGTGGCCCCGGGCAGGTCCCGTGGTCCGTCCCGGTAACCAGCCGCTTGTGCCGGATGGGGCGAGCAGGGATACTTGTCGCTGCACTGCAATATGCGTGGATACATCGATGGCTGACAACAAGTTCACAGGCACGAGCTCCTACATCGCAACGGAAGACCTGATGATGGCGGTGAATGCTGCGGTTACGCTGGAACGGCCGATTCTGATCAAGGGTGAGCCCGGTACCGGTAAGACGCAGCTCGCCATGGAAGTCGCAAGTGCGCTCGATCGCCCCCTGTACGAGTGGCATATCAAATCGACTACCAAAGCACAGCAGGGCCTGTACGAGTACGATGCCGTAGCGAGATTACGCGACTCGCAGCTTGGCGAAGAGAAGGTGCACGACATCTCCAATTACATCGTGCGCGGGAAGCTCTGGGAAGCATTCGAATCTGAAGTTCAACCGGTACTCTTGATAGACGAGATTGACAAGGCCGATATTGAGTTTCCGAATGACCTGCTGCTGGAACTCGATCGAATGGAATTCCATGTCTATGAGACAAAGCAGCAAGTAAGGGCCAGGCATCGGCCGATTATGGTGATTACGAGTAACAACGAAAAGGAGTTACCGGACGCATTTCTCAGACGTTGCTTCTTCCATTACATCAAGTTTCCGGACAAGGACACGATGCGACGAATCGTCGACGTGCATTTCCCGAAACTCAAGAAGAACCTGCTCCGCGAAGCACTCGAGGCATTTTACAAGGTTCGCGATGTGCCTGGCCTGAAGAAAAAGCCGTCGACTTCGGAATTACTCGATTGGATCAAGGTGTTGCTGGCGGAGGATATTCCCGCCGAGGCGCTTCGCTCCGACAATTCGCGCAAGGCGATTCCGCCGCTCTATGGCGCGTTATTGAAGAACGAGCAGGATGTACATTTGTTTGAACAACTTGTTTTTCTCGACCGCAGGACGCGTACGCAGTAAGTCCGGCCGGCGATGCTGACGAAGTTCTTTTTCATGCTGCGCGCGGGCGGGCTCAAGCCGTCGATAACGGAACTGCTGGCGCTTTTGGAGGCATTGCGTTGCGGCCTGGCAGGGCACAGCGTCGATGACTTTTACTTCCTCGCCCGTTCGACCCTGGTAAAAGACGAGTCGCTGTTCGATCGCTTCGACAAGATCTTCGCCGCCCATTTCAGCGGTATCCAGGACGTTATCGAGGGGCTTGTTGCGGACGTGCCCGAAGAGTGGCTTCGTCACCAAACGGAACTCTTACTCTCGGATGAAGAGCGCGCAGAGATCGAGGCGCTCGGAGGATTCGAGAAGTTAATGGAAGCATTTCGAGAACGCCTCGAGGAACAGCAGGACCGACATGAAGGCGGCAACAAATGGATCGGAACTGCCGGCACCTCGCCATTTGGTGCATACGGATATAACCCGGAAGGCGTTCGAATCGGTCAGCAAGGTTCGCGGCATCGCAGCGCGACGAAGGTGTGGGATCGTCGCGAGTATCGGAACCTCGACGACACGGTCGAGCTCGGTACGCGCAATATCAAGATCGCGCTTCGCAAGTTGAGGAAGTTTGCCCGTGAGGGTGCCGCAGATCAGCTGGACCTCGAAAATACGATTGACAAGACGGCCAGAAACGCTGGATTTCTGGACATCCGCATGGTTCCCGAGCGCCACAATGCCGTGAAAGTATTGCTTTGCCTCGATGTCGGCGGTTCGATGGACGATCACGTTCGAATTTGCGAAGAAATGTTTTCCGCCGCGAGGAGCGAGTTCAAGCATCTCGAGTATTTCTATTTTCACAACTTTGTTTACGAGAGCATGTGGAAAGATAACAGGCGAAGGCACGCGGAAAGGATTGCGACTATTGACATAGCGCACAAATATGGTTCGGATTACAAGCTCGTGTTTGTCGGCGACGCAACCATGAGTCCGTACGAAATCGTGTATGCGGGCGGAAGCGTCGAGCACTGGAACGAGGAAGCAGGCGCGGTCTGGATCAAGAGACTCCTGGCCACCTATCCGAAGGCAATCTGGCTGAACCCGGAACCGCAACAGCGATGGGAATACACGCCTTCCATCAAACTGACCCGCGAGTTGATGGACGAGAGGATGTTCCCGCTGACGATCAACGGATTGGACGACGGAATCAAGCAACTGCATTAGAACCGGTGTCATGATCACACAAAGGCAGCTTCCCGGCCGTGCGGAATTATAAGGGGGGGTTTGGTTACTGCCTGACGAGAACCTTGAGATCCTCGAGAACCTGCTGTGAGTGTGTATCCGGATCAACTTTGGCGTAATGCTTTGCGACGCGCCCGTTCGGGTCGATGATGAAGGTCTGACGCTTGGCCATGGTCATACCGAACTTTCTCGTCTTCACACCGTAGGCATCGGATGTCGTACCGTCGGCGTCTGCGAGAAGCGGGAAGGGAAGGTCGTGCTTGTCCGCAAACGCCTTGTGTGATACCACATCGTCAAGGCTCACACCCAGAATCTGGCAGTCGAGTTCTTTGAATGCAAAGATGTTATCGCGAAATTCGCAGGCTTCAGTCGTGCATCCGGGTGTGTCGTCTTTCGGATAGAAATAGAGCGTAACCCACTTGCCCCGGTAATCCTCGAGAGAATGAAGCTGGCCGTCCTGGTCCTGCAGCTCGAAACCCGGTGCCGGATCACCTTCCCTGACTTCTTCAGCGTGCGGGGCGCTTGCTCCTGATATCAGGAAAAATAATACTGCGACGGATGCAATGACACGTTTCATAACAAACACCCCCATCTGTCGGCACTATAATACGGATTGGCGGTCTTCGATCAATATGAATGAGTAGTCGCTTCGCATGCGGTAACACAGGCCTGGTTCTGCCGGGCGGCGGGGCCCGTGGGGCATTCCAGGTCGGGGTTCTCAGGGCAATTGCCGAATTACTGCCTTCCAGAGCCTGTAATCCGTTCCCGGTTATCAGCGGCACCTCGGCCGGTGCCGTTAATTCCGTCGTACTGGCCAGCAATGCGAGGCACTTCAGGATCGCAGTGAAGGAGCTCGAAACTGTCTGGGGTCATTTTCGCAGTAACCAGGTGTTTCGCACCGACAGCTGGACTATGTTCAAAAGCAGCCTGCACTGGATGGCCGCCATCATCTTCGGTGGGCTGATCGTCGGCATGCCACGCTCTTTGCTTGACAACAAGCCGCTCAGATCGCTCCTGAGTCGAAATGTTCGATTTCCGCGTATTCAGCCATCGATAGACGGCGGCTATCTCGATGCTGTTGCGGTTACCGCCGCCAGCTACGGGTCGGCCCGATCGAAAACCTTTTTTCAGGCCGCTCCGGGAAAGTACGAATGGGCGCGCACGCGCCGACTCGGTGTGCGCGATGATCTGCATCTCGATCATCTGATGGCAAGTATTGCTGTTCCGTTGATTTTTCCTCCCGTGAGCATTGGCGGTGACTATTTCGGAGACGGCGCAATGCGTCAGGCCACACCGCTGAGCCCCGCCATACACCTGGGCGCCGACAGGATTCTCGTCATCGGCGTTCGGGACGAGACCGCGGACCGCGTAATCGAACCGCGAGCAGCCGAGAGGTCACCGAGTTTTGCGCAGATCGCCGGGTACATGCTCGATACTTTGTTCATGGACGGGCTGTATTCCGATCTCGAACGGATGACCCGGATCAATCAGCTGATCGATTCCGTCGATCCGGTCAAACGCACCGGTACGTTTATCAAGCTGCGTCCGATCGACACGATGGTGATCGTGCCCAGCAGGGACGTCAGGGAAATCGCGCATCGGCACCGAAAGGACCTTCCCTTGCCGCTGCGCGCCCTTCTCAGGGGCGTCGCCGGCACGGATCCGGGGAACAACCGACTGTTGAGTTTCTTGCTGTTCGAACAGGGCTTTACGCGCGAGTTGATCGAACTGGGCTACAGCGATGCAATGGAAGTGAAAGACGAGTTGCGTGCTTTCGTGATGGGCGAAGACGTGCCCAGACTTTTTGCGCCGAGCTGGGTTGCACGGGATCTCAGCAGTTTCGGCGACTGAAGACTACAAAAGGAATGCGGCGCCCAATCCGAGGAAAGCCATGTAGCCGGCCACGTCGGTGATGGTCGTCAAGACGACGCCACCGGCCAGCGCGGGGTCGATCTTCATGCGCTTCAGCGTCAGCGGTATGGCAAAACCGGCGCCGGCCGCGATTGTCAGATTGATCGTCATTGCCGCAGCGATCACCGCGCCGATACGCCATTCGTTAAACCATACGTAAGTAGCGCCTGCGACAACCGCCGACCATACCAGGCTGTTCAGCAAGCCTACCATCAGCTCCTTCCTGAATATGCGCCGTGCGTTGGTTTTATCGATAAGCCCGAGCGCGATCGCGCGCGTGATGACCGTCAGCGACTGTGTGCCCGCCACGCCTCCCATGCTTGGCACGACGGGCATGAGCACGGCGAGCAAAACGATCTTGTCGACTGTTGTCTGAAAGAGGTCTACGACATTTGCGGCTACAAATGCTGTTATCAAATTCACACCGAGCCAAAGCGCTCTGCGCTGTGCACTCTTGACCACGGGAGCGAACATGTCGTCTTCTTCGTCGAGACCGGCGGCGCTCATCAGGGAGTGTTCCGCTTCGTCACGGATGACATCCATTACGTCATCGACCGTGATTCGTCCCACGACTCTGTAGTCGTCGTCGACAACCGGCGCCGAGAGCAGATCACGGTTCTCGAATTCCCAGACAACTTCCTCGGACGGCGTGTGTGCGGGAATGGGCAGGATGTCTGTCGACATCACTTGTTCAACCGATTGATCAGGATCCTGTGTGAGCAGGCGCGTCAGGTAAATTGAACCGACATATTCGTTGTCCCGATCGACGACGTATATGGTATCCGTGGCGTCCGGTATGTCACCGTGTGCACGGAGGTACCTCAGCACGACCTCTATCGTGACGTCCGGCCGGACCGTGATGATGTCGACGTTCATCAGGCCGCCGGCGCTGTCTTCGTCGTAGGCAAGAACCTGGCGAAGTCTCTCCTGGTCCTGATGGTCGAGTGACCGTAAGACCTCCTGCGTCAAGGCCTCCGGCAGATCGGCGACGAGGTCGGCGAGATCGTCAAGCTCCATGCCGTCAATGGCGGTGAGGAGCTCCTCTGTCGGCATGCCCTCCATGAGCCCGTCGCGAACCTCGTCCGCGACTTCGACGAGCACGTCACCCTCGAACTCCGGATCTACCATTTCCCAGATCACCGCGCGCTCGCGCAACGGCAGTGACTCGAGCAGGCGGGCGAGTTCGGACGGGTGCAGACTGTGGATCATCATGCGAGCGGAACGCATGCCTCCACTGTCGAGCTTTTCGCGCAGCAGCTTAAGGTTGGTCTGGGTGTGCTCTCTGGCTTCCATGGATCCGGCCTCGATCCCCGATAAATCGGGTGGGCCGAAGTTTAGCTGCCCTCAGCGATTGCGGCTAGCTGAGATTTCGTTGTGCCGCGTGAGCACCGGATCATGGTTCTTCCGCAAGGCAGCGGCAAGCTTGTCGGCCATATAGACCGAGCGGTGCTGCCCGCCTGTACAACCGAGCGCAACCGTCAGATAAGCGCGGTCGAAGCTCACGTATTCGGGTATCCACCGGCTCAAGAATGCGAGGATGTCCTCGCTCATTTGCTGAAACCGGGGCTGCCTTTCAAGGAACTCCTTGACGGCATCATCCTTGCCGGTCAGTGCCCTGAGTTCGCTGGTCCAGTACGGGTTCGGAAGACACCGCAGGTCGAAGACGAAATCGGCGTCCGCCGGGATACCATGCTTGTATCCGAATGACTCGATCAGGACCGAGAGCATGCTCGCCTTGCGTCGATCGACGCGTTCGCGGATGAGGTCGGCAAGTTCGTAAACACTGGTTCGAGAGGTATCGATCACGAGGTCTGCGGAATTGATGACCGGGCCGAGCAGCTCGCGTTCCGTATCAATCGCCGCGCGTAATTCGGTTCCCCGATTGGCAAGCGGATGTTTGCGGCGCGTCTCGCTGTAACGTTTTAGCAGAATCTGATCATCTGCCTGCAAGAACAGCACTTCCGTCTGAACATCGACTTTGCGAAGTTCGCCGATGAATTCGGGTAACGACTCCAGGTCGCTCAAACGGTTTCTGGCATCAACCCCGACCGCGACACGCCTGGTCGGCTGCTCGCCCGGGCGGGTTACCTCGTCGAAAAGCGATTTGAGCAACGCGGCGGGAAGGTTGTCGATGCAGTAGTAGCCGAGATCCTCGAGCACATGGAGCGCGACGCTCTTTCCCGACCCGGAGAGTCCACTGACAATGATGAGTCTCATATCCCCGGACATTACGTGGCGCCAGTTGCCGCCGGTCAGGTTTCCTGCATGCTTCGCAGTCTTGCAGCTGCCGGTACATGAGCCGCGAGGAGGGCCTCATATAACTCGCTGCTCGAGTTTGCGCTGCGGAGCCTGGCAGACAGGGGCTCATTGGTCAGATATCCGGTGACCATATCGATGTCCGCATAATGACTGTCGTTCAGGTCCTTTGGCAATATCAGCCCGAAAATCAAATCGACCGGAATGCCGTCCGGCGAATCGAAATCTACCGGTTCAGATAATTTCATCAAGGCGCCGCAGCTATTCTGGGCGCCGGATATGCGGCAATGCGGAAACGCGATGCCTCTGTCGATACAGGTGCACCCAAGGCGCTCCCTTGCGATAAGCCTTGCAAAAATCTCTTCATTTGCAATGTCGGGATTCGGATTGGCAAGTAGCTCGCTCAGAATCTCGAGGCTGTGCTTTTTGCTGCGCGCGTTGACATTGCAAAGCACGCTGCCAGGACTGATTAATTGTTCCAGGATCATGACGGATAACCGACGATCGGCGTTGACGGGGCTTGGCCTTGCCGGGCTCTTAATCAGACAAAGAATCTCTTATTAGTATCTCGGGCACGGTGATCGACAAGTTTTTCTTTGTATTTCTTCACCTGCCGGTCCAGTTTGTCTACGAGGCCATCAATCGCTGCATACATGTCTTCTTCTGTCGCATCAGCATAGATTTTACCACCGTTAACGCTAATTGTTGCCTCGGCTTTGTGACGGAGTTTCTCCACAGTCAAAATACAATGCACATCAGAGACAAGATCAAAGTGCCGCTCGATTTTTTCTATTTTGTTTACAACGTACTGCCGTAATGGTTCAGTGATAATGACGTGATGGCCTGTAACATTTAACTGCATAATCTGCTCCTGTGCCCGAGTCGACTGCGACGTGATGTTGTTCTGCTGATTGAGGGGCCTCCTACGCGTGCTTAAATTTATCGCTTCGGCATTCTGACCTTGCGTTCGCTGGAGGACGGGATCTTCATGGCTTCGCGATACTTGGCAACCGTTCTCCTTGCCACCATGATCCCCTCATCGGCGAGGAAATTCGCGATCTTACTGTCGCTGAGTGGCTTGGCTGGATTCTCACTGCCGATAAGCCGTCGAATCTTCGCCCGCACCGAAGTTGAGGATTGGTCTTCGCCATCCGATGTCGAGAGATGGCTGGAAAAGAAGTATTTGAATTCGAATACCCCGCGCGGCGTATGCATATACTTGTTGGTCGTAACGCGGGAAATAGTCGATTCGTGCATGCCAATCGCTTCGGCAACATCTCTCAATACTAGCGGCTTCATCGATTCGTCGCCATGCTCGAGGAACTCGGTCTGGTGAGCCACGATGCAAGTTGCGACTTTCAAAAGGGTTTCGTTCCGAATCTCGAGGCTCCGTACCAGCCACCGTGCCTCCTGTAACTGGGACCGGAGGGCCGCATGGTCACCGTTGCCGCGCAGCAGCTGCGCGTATTTCTGGTTTACGGACAGCCGGGGAATACCGGATGAGCAGATCTCGACCTGCCAGCGGTTATCGATCTTGCGAACAAACACATCCGGTATGACATACTCGGCCGATGGCGGGCTTACCGCCAGACCAGGCTTGGGGTGGCAGCTTTTGACCAGCGCCAGCGCATTGTCGAGATCCTCCTCTGACGCGCGGTGACTGCGGCGGAGTTCGGTGTATTCCTGGCTTGCGATCAGGTCCAGGTGGTTTTCCGCCAGGCTCATGGCCAGTTCCAGCCCGGGCGTGTCGTGATCGAGCTGGCGCAACTGCAGCAGAATGCACTCGGCGAGCGATCTTGCGCCAACGCCGACCGGATCGAGCCGTTGTACTTTGCCGAGCGCCTGTTCCATCTCGTCTTCCGATACCTGGGCGTCCTCGCCGATACTCCCCAGGACATCCAGAAGATCCGTTGTCAGATAACCGTCATCGTTTATTGCGTCGATGATTGCTTCGCCAATAATCGCTTCGCGCGGGCTGAAATTTTCGAGCTCGACCTGCCATAACAGGTGCTCGCGCAGTGTCTGGCCACTCTGGTCGGCATATTCGTTGATAGGGCGTCCCTCGCCGTTCCAGCCGCCATCGGCGATACGTGCCATCGATGAGGAATGCCAGCTGTCTTCCGCCTTGATCGTTTCAATCTCGGCTGTTGTTTCGCTGCTCGTTCGCGGCGCGTCCGGGAGGTCCTCCATCTCCAGCATTATGTTCTCTTCGAGCGCGTCCTGAATTTGCGCGCTGAGATCGAGTAACGGCAGTTGCAACAAACGGATCGCCTGCTGCAACTGCGGCGTCATCGTGAGTGTCTGGCCAAGCTTGAGTTGGAGTGAGGGTTTCAACATCTCTTCAGAGCTTGAACTCCTGTCCGAGATACACTTCCCGTACGTGCTGGTTTTCCAGAATCTCTTTGGGGGAGCCTGAGGCGATCAGGCTGCCGTCATTCAGTATATAGGCTCTTCCGCAAATTCCGAGGGTTTCGCGCACATTATGGTCAGTGATGAGCACGCCGATGGCCCGGTCACATAAGTGCCTGATTATTCTTTGAATATCGAGAACCGAGATCGGATCGACGCCGGCAAATGGCTCATCCAGCAAGACAAATCTCGGGTTTGCGGCGAGCGCGCGTGCGATTTCAACCCGCCGTCGCTCGCCGCCGGACAGGCTGATCCCGAGGCTCGTACGGACGTGACCGACGTGCAGCTCATCGAGTAGCTGTTCGAGTTCCTGTTCGCGTCCCGCGTTGTCGAGGTCTTCGCGGCTTTCGAGAATCGCAAGAATATTATTTTCAACGGTCAACTTACGGAATATCGATGCTTCCTGGGGCAGGTAACCGAGACCGAGTGCCGCTCTCCTGTGCATGGGCAGCGGCGTCAGGTCCTGGCCATCCAGCAGTATGCGGCCCTTGTCAGACGGGATTAGCCCGACAATCATGTAAAAAGCGGTCGTCTTTCCCGCGCCGTTCGGTCCGAGGAGGCCCACGACCTCGCCGCTGGTCACTTCGAGGGAGATTGTCTTTACGACTTCGCGGAATTTGTAGCTTTTTGAAATGTCCTGAACGCTGAGAATGCTCATTTATCAGCATCTCTGGACTCGTCCGTGCCTTCGGCATCAGCGTCCACAGCCTCCTTCGGCGTGTAAACGATTCTTACTTTCGGTTCGCCGTCTCCGCCCGACTGTGCGTTGATCAGTCGTTCTTTGATGTTGTATACGAGATAGCTCGAGGATATCTGATTGCCGTTCTCGGTAATCATCGCTTGTTCCGAAAATTCTATGGTCCCCGTCGCAAGATCATATTCCAGGCGGCCGGCTTCGGCGTATGTCGGCTCAGTACTCGTCGGGCGCTGCATCTCGAAGGTTGCGGGCGATCCCGTGATCGTGGCGAGCAGCAGCTTGTATTCGGAAAAGGTCAGATCGGCCGAGTCACACTCTATATGGCCGTTCTCAACGTCAATAATCACATTACCCGAGAGCTGCCAGACGCTTTCCTCGAAGTCGAGCTTGCTGGCGCGTCCTTCGTCGGCTTCTATGCCGATGCTGCCCTGCGTCAGACGCAGACCTTCGAACACGATCATGTTGCTCTTGCCGTCGTACTCGGAAGAATCCGCGTCCAGAGATATCGGAAGCCTCAAGTCATCACTTTGAGCCGCGGATAGCCCTGGCAAGATCAGGGCCACGACAAGCAAGATTCTGGGGCTGAAAGACTGCATATGATCTGTCGCTACGGAACAAATTTGCCGCTGACGTTCGACTTCAATTCCAGACGGTTTTCCTGCAGCAATGCTAGCATGCCGGTCGCCATGAGACTTCTGGGACCGATCCGGATCTGGACGCGGGAGTCCGTCTGGGCCCGATAGGCGTCGGGCTCGAATTCGAGATACCTGGTCCTGATTTCCGTGTCCTTACCGTCGAATCCGTTACTGCTGACGGCACGCACATGCCCTTCGAGGATAACCCGCTGTTGGTCCTGGCTGATCGTGGCAGTATCAGCATTCAGAATCCAGGGAACTTCGGATCCCTCGGAATACCGGATCCGGACGTTCTGAAACGCAATATCCTGGCCGGCCTGCTGTCGCGCATAATCCGCTTCGATCTCGTACAGAAGATGACCGTTGTTATCCGTACCCAGTATCCTCGCGAACTTCAGATAGTAGCCGTCCGGCGCCGGATCTCCGGCGGTCTCGACAAGCTCGGACTCGCCCAGCCAGCCAGCCAGATACCAGCTGCCGGCGGCCGCGATGCCGAGCGCCGCGAAACCGAAAATGCCGCGCGCGGACACCATCGATGTCAGCCTTCCGCCCGTTGCCGTGCCTGGAGGACCAGGTCGCAGACTTCCCGGACCGCCCCGAATCCACCGGCATTCACGGTCGTGTAATCGCATGCGGCTTTGACGTCAGCGTGGGCGTTACTGACGGCGACCGAGAAACCGACGCGGCGCAGGAGCGGAAGGTCCGGCACGTCATCTCCGACGTACAGCGCCTGCGACTGGTCTATTCCCAGCTTGCCTGCGAGCGCCTCGAATGCGGCGACCTTGTCGGAATTTCCCTGCATCACGTGTGGCACGCCGAGTTCGCTCATGCGCTTCTCGACGGCGGTGGATTGACGACCACTGATGACGGCGACGGCCAGGCCGGCTTCCAGCAATCGCCTGACGCCGAAGCCGTCTTGAGTGTGAAAGGACTTGGACTCCGTTCCGTCGTCAGACAGGTATATCCGCCCGTCCGTGAACACGCCGTCTATGTCGAATGACACGAGGCGCACGCCGGCCAGCATCTCGTCACGCGTATTCACATCACGCCCGCCCTGAACAGATCGTGGATGTTGAGTGCACCGATCAGCCGATTGTCGTCGTCCGTGACAAGCAGCCCCGTAATCTTGTGTTCCTCCAGGAGGCGCACCGCCTCGACCGCGAGAACGCCTCGTCCGATCACCTTGCACTTGCGATGCATGACCGAGTCCATCTTTGTCTTGTGGACGTCGACGCCCTTATCGAGTGTGCGGCGCAAGTCACCGTCGGTAAAGATACCCAGCAGGCGATTGTCGTCGTCCACAATGGCGGTCATGCCCAGACTTTTTTGCGTCATCTCCACGAGTCCGTCGCTCAGACTGACATCTCCGGTGACAGACGGGATTTCAACGCCCGTATGCATGACGTCCTCCACACGCAGGAAAAGCCGCTTGCCCAGGCTGCCGCTGGGATGGGACAAGGCGAAGTCTTCCGCCGTAAAGCCCCGGCTCTCCAGGAGCGCAACGGCGAGCGCGTCGCCCATCGCGAGCGTCGCCGTTGTCGATGCGGTAGGCGCGAGATTCAACGGGCAGGCCTCCTCGTCCACACTGACGTCAAGATGAACATCGGCTGCTTTCGCCAGCGTGGATGCGGGCTTGCCGGTAATGGAAATCAGCTTTGCACCAATGCGTTTGATCAGCGGCAGGATCGTTACGACTTCCTCGGTTTCTCCTGAATAGGACACTGCGAGAACGAGATCGTGCGACGTGATCATTCCGAGGTCGCCGTGGCTCGCTTCGGCGGGATGTACGAAAAATGAGGGCGTGCCGGTGCTGGCGAGCGTGGAGGAAACCTTGTTGCCGACATGCCCGGACTTGCCGATGCCGGTCACGACGACCTTGCCGCTGGTGGCGAGGCAGAGCTGGCAGGCCGCTGCGAATGAGCCGTCGAGCCGGGACTTCAGCTGGGCCACCGCGCGCGATTCGATGTCGAGCACCTGCCGGGCCAGGGCCAGGAATTCGTCGGGTTTCAGGTCTTCGGGCATGCCTACAGTTTAAACGTTTTGCACCGCCACATAGGTGATATAAGCGACATAAGCGGCCAGAAGCGCGGCGCCTTCGAGGCGCGAGATGTAGCCCTTGCCGTCATAGTCGTAGGTCATGGCAAACAGCACGAGCGTGAATGCCACCAGTACGAAGATGTGCAGCGACAGGACGGATGGAGGCAGCGGTGCGGGCGCGATGATCGCCGCGGCGCCGATCACGGCCAGTGAATTGAATATGTTCGACCCGACGAGGTTGCCGAGCGCCAGGCCGTATTCGCCCTTGAAGGCGCTGACCAGCGAAACCGCCAGCTCGGGCAGGCTGGTGGCCAGCGCGACGAGAACGATACCGATGACCAGCTCGGTGACCCCCAGGGCGCGGGCAATCTGTATTGCGCCGTCCACCAGCAGATTCGCACCGATGAGCAGCGTAACCAGACCGACAAGAAACCAGAGTATGCCCGTGCGCATGCTGACGTGTCGCGGAATCTCGGCTTCGTACTCGGCCGTAATCGGGTCGGTCGCGGACGAGCGGAAACCCAGCCGGGCCAGCCAGACCATAACGATCAGCAAGCCGGTCATCAGCACCAGCCCGTCGACGCGGCTCAGGTAGGAATCCAGAAACAGGGATACGGTCAACAGTGTCACCGCCAGCAGGGCCGGCATTTCACGCCGAAGCGTGGCGGAGGTCATCTCGATCGGCCTGAACAGGGCGACGGCGCCCAGCACCAGCCCGATATTGGCGATGTTCGAGCCGATTGCATTGCCGACCGCGAGGTCGGTTTCGCCGCGGGTCGCGGCAACGATCGACACCAGTATCTCCGGCGCCGAGGTAGCGAACGCCACAACGGTCAGGCCGATGAGCAGCGGGGCGACGCCGAGGTTCCTCGCGGTAGCCGCCGCGCCATGGACGAACCGGTCGGCTCCCCAGATCAGGAAAAGCAGGCCGGCAATAAGTTCAGCGATATTGCCAAGCATATGTCAGTCGTTTTGATCAGTATTATTCTGGCGGCTTGCAGCAGGCCTGACGCAAAGCCGGCCCGGGAAGCCAATAATACACAATCGACCGCGCGTGTTGGGCTCGCCCCGGGTTTTGTTAAACTGCGCTACCTCCGGCTACTCGCAGACGAAAAGACATGGATCCATCAGAAATTGCCGCGCTGATCGAGGCCGGCTTGCCGAACGCAGTCGTAAGGGTCGACAGCCCCGACAACACGCACTTCGAGGCCGTCGTGATCGCGGAGGAGTTCGACGGCCGACAGCCCATCGAGCGCCATCAGCTCATATACAGGTGTCTGGGCGCGCTGATGGGTGCGGAAATCCACGCCCTGTCGATTCGCGCGCACACGCCCGGGGAGTGGAACGAACTGGAGTCGGCCGGGTAGGCCGATGAGGCATTGGACAAACTTCTCATACGCGGCGGAACGCGGCTCGAAGGTGAAATCGTGATTTCGGGCGCCAAGAATGCAACCCTGCCGATTCTGGCCGGCACCTTGCTCACTCCCGATACTGTGACCGTTGGCAACGTGCCCCATCTCAATGACGTGACGACAACGATTGCGTTGTTGCAGAGCATGGGTGCGATGGTGACTGTCGACGACCGCCTCAATATCGAGGTCGACGGCAGCGACATTCGTGAACGCTGCGCCCCGTACGAGCTTGTCAGGACCATGCGCGCGTCTATTCTGGTGCTCGGGCCGCTACTGGGCCGATTCGGCGAGGCCGACGTGTCGCTCCCCGGAGGCTGCGCAATCGGTGCAAGACCTGTCAATCTTCATGTCGCCGGACTGCAGGCGATGGGCGCCGACGTCGTGGTCGAGAACGGATTCATCAGGGCGAGGGCCGATCGCCTGAAGGGCGCGCACATCGTATTCGACACAGTGACGGTGACGGGGACCGAGAACCTCATGATGGCGGCGGTCCTGGCCGACGGCGAGACGGTTCTCGAGAACGCGGCACGGGAACCCGAGGTCGGCAACCTCGCGAGTTTCCTCAACAAGATGGGCGCGAGAATTGAAGGCGCCGGAAGCGGGACGATCCGCATCGAGGGCGTGGCGGAGGTGGCCGGAACCAACTTCGAAGTTCTGCCGGACCGCATCGAGACCGGCACCTATCTCGTTGCCGCGGCGATGACCGGCGGCAGCGTGCGGCTCAAACGAACGTCGCCGGAGTGTCTCGAGGCGGTGCTGGTGAAGCTGCAGGAATCCGGCGCGCAGATCGCGGTCGGCGACGACTGGATCGCCCTCGATATGGGCGGCCGACGCCCGACTGCGGTCGATATTCGGACGCTGCCGTATCCCGCGTTTCCCACCGATATGCAGGCGCAGTTCTGC
Organism: Woeseia sp.; assembly: GCA_046756445.1. Classification (GTDB taxonomy): domain Bacteria; phylum Pseudomonadota; class Gammaproteobacteria; order Steroidobacterales; family Woeseiaceae; genus JACZWL01. The sequence continues at coordinate 22,881 of JBHHWI010000021.1, forward strand.
GCCATGAATACCATGGCGCAAGGTGTCGGCACGGTTACGGAAACTGTCTTTGAAAACCGCTTTCAGCACGTGCTCGAGTTACAGCGCATGGGCGCCGACATTCGCATCGAGGGAAACATGGCCATTTCAACCGGCATCGAACGGCTGACTGCGGCGCCCGTCATGGCTACCGACCTTCGCGCCTCGGCCGGACTGGTGCTGGCCGGACTGGCAGCCGAAGGAGAGACGCTGGTCGACCGGATTTATCACGTCGACCGCGGCTACGAGAGAATCGAGGAGAAACTGAATCAGCTGGGAGCGGACATTCGTCGCGTGCCGGGCTAGAACTCGTCTCAAAGTTCCTCATCGCGGCTGTTGTGGACTATTGAGGCAGGCGCTAACGTTCGCGCGGGCGTTCTCCGGCCAGCATCGTCGCCGTGAAACGGCGCCCGTCGCGCCAGCCCACCAGCTCCACCTTATCGTCGGGACGTAAACCGGCAACGAGCAATCTCGCCTGCTGACCACTTCTTATCGGTTCGCCATTGATCGTCAGAATCACGTCGTTCGGCCTGAGCCCTGCAGCGGCTGCCGGACCGTCGGGATACACAAACGACAACAGGATACCGACATTTGAATCGAGTCCGAGCGCGTCGTATTCAGCGCGGGTGAGATCGTCCGGCTCGAGACCGAGGTAACCGCGGATGACTCTGCCGTTCCTCTTGATTTCTTCCACGACCCCCCGGACGAGGTCGACCGGAATTGCGAAACTGATACCGGCCGTATCGGCATCTTGTGCAAGCACGGCCGTATTGATGCCAACGAGCTGCCCCGCACTGTTCACCAGGGCGCCGCCGGAGTTGCCTTCATTGATGGCTGCGTCCGTCTGGATGAAGTTCGCGAATGTCGGCAGGCCGAGCAGGCCGCGACCCGTTGCACTTACGATTCCCTGGGTGACCGTCTTGCTCAGGCCGTAGGGATTGCCGATCGCAAGGACAACGTCACCTATTCGTAGCTGGTCGGACCTGCCGAGCGGTATTGCCGGCAAAATACCGAGATCGACTTTCAGGAGCGCAAGATCGGTTTCGGCGTCGTAGCCGACGAGTTGCGGGTTGGCGATTCGTCCGTCGGACATCTGAACGCGGATCTCCGTCGCTCCGACTATGACGTGCCAGTTCGTTACCAGGTATCCTTCCGGATCGATGACGACAGCAGAACCGAGGTTGGTATGCAACCGAAATCGGTTGCGGCCGCCCGGCGTGTTGTTGGCCGGCGCCAGGCGCTTGGTGTAAACGTTCGCGACGGCCGGTGCGCTGATATCGACAGCGTCGGCATAGGAGACCGGATCGGCCGACTGCCGGTTTCCCCCGATGTCCGGAAGCCATTGCGGCCGGACCAGAATCACGACGAAAGCCACTGCCAATCCGACGATCACGGACTGTGACAGAAAGATCAGAGCCGATTTGAGTCCGGCCACAAGATATCCTCGGGTTGCAGTGCTTCGACGGGGGACTGGAAGTGTTGCCCTGCCTGCGCCTAGCCAATATTGAGCGGCCGCGTGTATAATGCGCCACTGGTTCAGCACCCAGCCCCGATACGACCGCTATCCTGACGGTTAAAAGGGTCTGCTGCAAATCTACCAGTTTTCGGGCATAGCAAAAAACGACCGCCTGGGGTCGGTATAAGGGAGTGCCTTAATGACCGATGACGTTGATCGCAACAGGCGTCATTTTCTGACTGTTGCCACCGCGGTAACGGGAGGAGCAGGCATTGCCCTTGCCTCCATACCGTTTATTACCTCACTGAAACCCAGCGCACGCGCCGAGGCCCTGGGGGCGCCGGTCGAAGTCGCCGTCGGGTCGCTCGAACCGGGTGAGATGATTCGGGTCATATGGCGCGGCAAGCTGGTTTTTGTCCTCAGGCGTACCGAAGAAATGCTGGCGAGACTGTCGCAGGTCACCGAATTCCTCGACGATCCGGAATCCACAAATTCAAGCCAGCAGCCGGACTTTGCAGTGAATGAATATCGTTCGCGCAGGCCCGAGTTCCTGGTCGTCGAAGGATCCTGCACTCATCTCGGCTGCGCACCACTTGAGCAATTCGAAGTCGGACCCGCTGCGGACTGGTTCGGCGGCTTTTTCTGCCCTTGCCACGGTTCGAAGTTCGATCTTTCCGGCCGGGTGTACAGAGGAGTTCCGGCGCCGACGAATTTGCGTGTTCCACCATATCGGTTTATCCAGGACGATGTCATCATGATTGGCGCCGAGTCGAGGGCAGCATGATGGCACGTATCGAATCTGAAATCGGAACCCCGAAAGGCGGCTTCATCAAATGGATTGACGATCGTTTTCCGCTGACGAAAGTCACCAGGCAACATGCGACCGAATATTACGCCTCGAAGAGCTTTAACTTCTGGTACGTCTTCGGTGTCCTGGCAACGTTCGTGCTGGTTATTCAGCTGGTCACCGGCATATTTCTGACGATGAGTTACAAGCCCTCGGCGACGGAGGCTTTCGCGTCGGTGGAATACATCATGCGCGACGTCGAATTGGGCTGGCTGATCCGCTATCTGCATTCAACCGGGGCGTCGGCATTCTTTATCGTTGTGTACCTGCACATGTACCGGGCCCTGCTCTATGGCTCGTATAAGAAACCCAGGGAATTGATATGGCTTATCGGCATGCTGATCTTTTTCGTGCTGATGGCCGAGGCGTTTGCCGGTTACCTGCTGCCCTGGGGTCAAATGTCTTATTGGGGCGCACAGGTAATTATTTCACTGTTCGGTGCGATCCCCGTGATCGGAGAAACGCTGGTTGAATACATTCGCGGCGATTATTCGATTTCTGATATTACGCTGAACCGCTTCTTTGCTCTTCATGTTATCGCCATGCCTATGGCGCTGATCGCGCTCGTATTCGTGCATATCGTCGCACTGCACGAAGTAGGGTCGAACAATCCCGACGGCGTCGAAATAAAGGAGCATAAAGGGCCAGACGGTATTCCGCTGGATGGCGTCGCATTTCATCCGTATCACACGAGCAAGGACCTTGTAGCTCTGGTCGTTTTTCTCATGTTCTTCTGTGGCGTCGTCTTCTTTGCCCCGGAAATGGGGGGATACTTTCTGGAATACGCGAATTTCGATCCCGCGGACACGCGTGTAACACCGGAGCACATCCAGCCGGTCTGGTATTTCACGCCGTTTTACGCGATGTTGCGTGCTGTACCCGACAAACTCATAGGAGCCGTGACCATGGGCGCGGCAGTCCTGTTGCCCATGTTTCTGCCGTGGCTCGACCGGTCCCGGGTCAAATCCATCCGATACCGCGGCTGGCTGTACAAGTCGGCGCTCGCTATATTCACCGTCAGTTTCCTGATGCTCGGATGGCTCGGAACACAGCCGGCGACCGGGGTATACGTAATGATGGCGCGGGTTTTTACGGCGCTGTATTTCGGTTTTTTTCTCCTGATGCCTTACTACACCGCGATCGACAAGACCAAACCGGTGCCTGAGAGGGTGGTGTGGCATGGGTAGATTGACAAGATCCGCGGTCTGGGCGATGTCGATGCTGGCCGTCGCCCCGGGCAGTATGGCCGCAGTTGACGTTGCCATGGAATTGATGCCGGCAAACAATAACGTAGCCGACACTGCTTCATTACAGCGCGGCGCCCGCAACTTCATGAATTACTGCTCAGGTTGTCACTCCGCGAAATACGTGCGTTTCAACAGGATGGGCAGGGATTTAGGGCTCAGCGAAGATCAGTTGATCGACAACCTGATGTTCAACGCGGAGGTGCCACACGACACGATCCAGCGGACGATGCGGGACGATGATGCAACCAGATGGTTCGGCAAGCCGCCGCCGGATCTGTCGGTAACCCCACGCAGCCGGGGAATCGATTACGTATATACGTTTTTACTGACTTTCTATCTGGACCCGGACAGTCCCACCGGCGTGGATAATGTCTTGCTCGCCGGGACGAGCATGCCGAACGTGCTGTGGGAGCTGCAGGGATATCAGAACGCAATATTCAGAAAACATGAATCAGAGGATGGAGACGGAACTGAATTGGTGTTCGAAAGATTCGAGGCTGTCACAGAGGGGAGCATGTCGCCCGAGGAATTCCAATCGTTCGTTCGCGATACCGTTAATTTTCTCGATTACATGAGCGAGCCTGTGCAGCTGAAGAGGCGCGCTATCGGGATATCGGTGATGTCGTTTCTGGCCGTATTCCTCGTTCTTGCAATGATGCTGAAGAAGGAAATCTGGAAGGACGTGTCCTAGCTGCGGCCCGGGTGCATCGAGCCGGAGACCATACCGCCGGGGAGACCGAGATATGGCAGTAATTGCGAACCGACGATCTGTAATGACTTTATTTTCGAAGCCGACGTGCATTCACAGTCACCGGACGCGGCTGGTTTTGGCTGAAAAGAACATCAATATCGACATTGCGAACGTTGATGGACCTGATCTGCCCGAAGACCTGATGGATCTCAATCCCTACCACACGGTGCCGACGCTCGTGGACCGGGATCTGGTCCTGTACGACTCTCGGGTCATTATCGAGTACCTCGATGAGCGGTTTCCGCATCCGCCCCTGATGCCTGTCGATCCAGTCACACGCGCACAATTCCGGCTGGCACTGTTTCGCATCGAAACAGACTGGTACCAGCTCGCAGAGCAATTTGAAGTCGACGGTGAGCGCAAACCTGCTGCTAAGTCGCGCAAGATGCTGACCGAGAGTATTCTGGCCAGCGTTGACCTGTTCGACGCGAGGCAATACTTTCTGAGTGACGAATTCTCTCTAGTCGACTGCAGCATCGCACCGATTCTGTGGCGTCTGCCTGTGTACGGCATTGAGCTTGGCTCGCAGGCGGAGCCAATTGAACAGTATATGAAACGCGTCTTTGGCCGGCGTTCGTTCCAGGACAGTCTCACCGAACTAGAGCAGGAAATGCGATTGTAGCTCGAAGATTGCTAAAATCGACGCTGTGACGAATCCCAGCAGATCAAAGAGGCCTTACCTGGTCCGCGCCATGCACGAATGGATGGGCGACAACGGCCACACGCCGCATATCGTTGTCGACGCGTCTGTTGATGGCGTCACGGTACCCGCCGAGCACGTCAAGAACGGCAAAATAATACTGAATATCAGCCATTCGGCTGCGCACAATCTCAAACTGACCAATGACGCAGTCAGCTTCCGGGCTCGTTTCAGTGGCGTGCCGTTCGATGTCTGGGTGCCCGTAACCGCCGTTCTCGGGATCTACGCCAGGGAAACCGGGCAAGGCATGATTTTTTCCCACGGCGCAGATCAGCCGGAGCCTCCTGACCCCACGGACAAGGAGACATCGGAGCGCACAGCGCGCTCGCATTTGAAGGTCGTCAAATAAAAGCAAAAAAGGGGTCAGAGCCCTTTTATCAAAAAGGGCTCTGACCCCTTTTTTTATGCTACCCCGGCCGGAAGGCATCTCTTATCCATTTGACGGTTGTCTGATTCCCGGAGCGATCCAGCCCGACTACATCGAATCGCACGGAGTAATTGCGGTACTTCGGATACCGGCCGAGAAACGCCGCGGCGGTTCGGATGATCTTTCGTTGCTTGTGGCAATCGACGGATTCTACGGCGGTCGTAAAACGGTTCTCATTGCGAAAACGCACTTCAGTGAAGACGAGGCAGTCGCCATCTTGCATAATGAGGTCGACTTCGCCCATCCGACAACGGAAATTTGTCGCAATTCTTCTGAGGCCGTTGGCTTTGAGATAAGCCAACGCAAGCTCCTCCGCCCGGCGCCCTACAGATCCGGTATCGGTTCCTGCCATTCCTGCTCCGGCTCGCTTGGGGGCTCGTCGCGAAGCTCTCTTAGCACGGTTTCGAATTCGCTGATCCGCGGTAGTGCCACCGGCTCACCTTCCTGGAACTGCGCCCAGGCAAGCCGACGATGCACGCGGCCCTCGTCGTCGAGGTACAAGCGCCCCGTCGCCCCGTCGATTTCATCCATCGGGCCGGTGCGGGAGCCGAATAGTCTGGCCACCAGATGGTAGGCATCGAAACCCATAGCGTGCAACCTGCCCAGTCTGCGTTCGGTCGGCCAAAATCGGGCATAAAGTTCGGGCAGGTCCGCAATCCAGGCATGCGGAGAAATTATCCATGGCGTGTCGGCGAACATGAGGCCGTTCAGGTCCGCATTGGATCGGCCATCCATCGAATAGATGAATGAGGTCGAATAGACCGGCAGGTCGCCGGAGTAGTGGAATTTCAGCTGTGATTTGACCAGGCGGCCCACAGATGCATTGGCCGCAAGGAAGACAAAGTCGGTATCCTCTCTTCGCCGTGGATCGAACTGAAGTGGCCCACCGATGTTTTCTCGAAGCGTCCGGTAACGATTGACGCTTTGTGAGAGCGCCATCAGGCCTTCTATTTCGATCGAGAAGTCCTGGTCGGATGGCTGGTAGCGTCGGTAATCGAGCAGCTTGCCGCCCATCGACTCCAGTTCGGTGGCAAAACTCGTCAATACGCGTTGTCCCCAGTCGTTATTCGGAACGAGCGCGACCGCGCGCTTGTTGTCATCGGCTATCGCCCTGCGGGCGGCGGACGCTGCTTCGTCTTCCGGCGCGAGGGCAAACTGGTAGAGGCCCGGCGGTGCCCGGTAATCCTCCGGCAGAAAGTTCAGTGTGAGTACGGGTACCGGAAGCAGAATCTCCTCTGCAAGATCGTCTACGTTCTGTCTCAACAGGGGTCCGACGACGAACTCCGCACCGTCTCCGACCGCCGACGTGTATGCCTGCCTCGCGCCACCCGTTTCATTGACGTCATACACGCGGATTCGCTGAGAGTCCTGCAAACCTGCCACGGCGGAAAAATAGGCGCCAAAAAAGCCGTTTTGAACGGCCCGGCCTGCTGAGGCGTTGCTGCCCGAGAGGGGCAGCAGCAGGGCTATCTGCCGCGGGAAATCCAGCAGATCGCCGTCGGGCAGGGCGAGGTCCGACAATATGGCAATTGCCGGATGATCATAGTGATCCTCCTGCCAGCGTGTGACGCCGTTGGTCCAGCCGACGCCTTGCTGGCCGGTGGAGGCGGCCAGCACGCCGAGTGTCAGCCATGCCTGAATCTCGGGGTCGATTTCGATTTCTGTTGCCGACCGCAAAGTCTCCAGATCGCTGGCCAGGAGTCCATTCCAGATGCGCTTGCGATTGCGGAGAATGCTTTCCTCGCCATCCAGCCAGGCTTCTCTCTGTGTGAGCAGCCTTACGGCGTATGAAGGGTCGCGTTTCTGAAACCAGGCGTCCGCGCGGAGTGCCTCCATCCATGCCCTGTAGGCGGTCGGCAAGGCGAGCTGGCTCATCGGCTCGAGCAGACTCAGCGCCCTGTCGGGTTGTCCGTCCCACAGGGCAAGTGCCGCTGCGTTCGCGCTCCATAGCCACAGCAACTCGCCCGAGGCGGGTGCCGGCACGTCGCGCAACGCGATTCTTGCGCGACGCGCGTCACCGGCATTCAGCCATTGCTCGACGGCGAGCAGAGTAAGGCGGTGGGCCTCGGTGCCCTGGGCCTTGCCCGCAAGGCCGATATATACGGAGGCCGCATCCTCGAAACGCCCCTGTCTGGCCAGACTCTCCGCCCGCCGCTCGGTCCGGGGTCCGGGCCATCCCGGGAAATCCGTCGTTGCGCAGCCGGCGGCGAACACCAGGATGGTAAACAGCACGCATGTCGTTTTACGATTGCTCATATGTCAACGGCAAGAGGGTGCAACGCGATTGGACAACGGTACGCTTTTCGTAGTCGCAACGCCCATTGGTAACCTTTCGGACCTGGCGCCGCGGGCGCGGCAGATTCTCGAGGATGTTGATCTCATCGCTGCCGAGGATACCCGGCACACGGGGCGATTGCTATCGCATTTCGGTATCAATACACGGCAAATCGCGCTTCACGACCACAATGAAGAAGCTGTCGTATCAACGCTGATTTCGGCCTTGAAAGAAGGCAAATCCGTCGCCCTGGTAAGCGACGCGGGAACGCCGCTAATCAGTGACCCGGGGTATCGCGTCGTTTCGGCTGCGCATGCGGAGAAATTGCCGGTTTCACCTGTCCCCGGGGCAAGTGCAGTCACCGCGGCACTGTCAGCCGCAGGCCTGCCGACGGACAGATTTTGTTTCGAAGGATTTCTGCCGAGCAAAAAGACCGCGCGCGTCAACAGGCTCAAAGAGCTTGCCGAGGAGCGGCGCACGATTGTCTTCTACGAATCCGTGCACCGAATCGAAGACACATTAAAGGATCTCAACACTGTACTTGGTGCCGGGCGCAAAGCCTTCGTAGGGCGGGAACTGAGCAAGGTCCATGAACAGTGCGTCTCCGCATCGCTCGGCGAACTATTGGACATGATTCGAAAGGAGCAATTAGCGGTCAAGGGTGAGTTCGTCGTCGTGGTCGAGGGAAACCGGGGCGCCGACGCGGATACGACGACGATCAATGTCGATCGACTAATTGCGGAAGTCTCGGCCGTGCTGCCGGTCAGCCAGGCTGCGGATCTTGTTTCGTCACTAACGGGACGCCGGCGTAACGAACTCTATCGTCTGATGCTTGCCGGCAAATCAGCCTCTCGGCACCCAGACTGAGCACCAGCCGTTGCTGTTTACCAGCTTGCCGACAAAAATATTGCACGGCCGCCACGCATCACCTTCGTTGCCGGTAAGCTGGGCGCAGTTTGCGCAATTTTGAACCTCCGCGGGCTGCGGTCGTGACGCTGGATCTACAGTACCGGCATCGTGTGTGTACTGTAACGCCTGGGCAACCGGATCGTCTTCTGTAATCTTCGGCAGGTCCTGTGCCCGCGCCTGAGCACCGGGACGAACGAGACAGCCGGCGGCTGCGATTGCCGAAAGTTGAATGAACTGACGTCTTGCGATTTTACTCAATGCAAACCTCCTTCTGTCGACCCGCTAATTGTAGCGAAGGAAGCTTAACGGCACGTGAATATTCCGCTAGTGATGCACAGCAAGCGGCGCACCCTCTCCGAAGAACACGATGCGGGTCAGGAATGTGTAGTCGGCTTCATACACCATCAGCAAGACGAACACGCCGAGCGCTATCGGCGGGGCCAGTATCGCGATCTTCAACCCGAGCCGCTCCCAGGCCATATGCATGAAGATGGCCACGATGAATCCCGCCTTGAGGAACATGAATATGAGAATCAGGGACCAGCGCACCATGCCCTGAATGTTCAGGTAGTCCACCATGTATGAGAAAAAACTGAATACGAACAGCAGCAACCAGATCCACAGATAGATCCTGATCGGATGTTCCTGTTTACCTTCCTCTGTCATGCCAAAAGCCCCTGTGTCGATCCTTACCAAAGATAGAAAAATGCAAAGATGAAGACCCAGACCAGATCAACGAAATGCCAGTAGAGTCCGGCAATTTCCACCATTTCATAATTACCGCGAGTTCTTTCATAAAAGCCGTTTTTGACTCTTCGTCCGACTACTATCAGGTAGATTACGCCCGCGCTTACATGCAGGCCGTGAAAACCCGTGATCATGAAAAAGGTCGAGCCGAACTGGGCCGCCCCCCACGGGTTGCCCCAGGGACGCACGCCTTCAAGGATAAGCTTGGTCCACTCGAACGCCTGCATGCCGACGAACG
>JBHHWI010000022.1:0-31374 GCA_046756445.1 Woeseia sp.
CAAAATCATGACCATCTCGGCAATCTCGGGCGGTCTCGTGCAATTTTCAGGCTAGCTGTGGATTCCCGATTGGATGAAAGCTACGGCATCGTGCCGAAAGGCTCTCCTGTTGCGGTGGGCTCCGATCCTCCTACCCAGCCGCCCAATCCACCGGCGCCTGGCGCTAGTTGCCGCGTCTGGCTTAACCGCCAAGGCGATACATTTCTACCTTTGCTTCTGTGCGCCGGAGCTCGCCGCGGACCTCGCTATACCGATTCCGGCGCTCCGACCAGGATGAGCGAATACGCTCTGCCAGATTCTTACGGTCGCTTACACTGCTAAGAAGCGGCCGCAGGTTGATTCCTTGACCTGAAAACAGACACGTGTGGAACATGCCGTCCGCGGATACTCTGCCGCGAGAGCACTGCCCGCAGAAAGGCTCAGTTATTGAATTGATCAGGCCGATTTCGCCTGCGCCGTCTTCAAAAAAGTACCGGCGCGCGGTTTCTCCTGGATATCGACTTGCCAGTGGTCGAAGTGGCCAGCAATCATGAATCCGGTTCAACAATTCCGAACCCGGCACTACGCGATCCGGACTCCACTGATTGCTGATGCCGACATCCATATATTCGATCAGCCGGAGTATATGACCGCTACCACGAAAGTGCCGAACCATGTCCAGAACCGTGTGATCATTCACTCCTCGCTGAACCACGGTATTAATCTTCAGCTCGCCAAATCCGGATCTTTCTGCGGCATCAATGCCCGCAAGCACTTGCGCCACCGACCCTCGGCCGCCGGTTATCTCTGCAAACACCTCTTCGTCGAGGCTGTCCAGACTGACGGTGATACGGCCCAGCCCCGCATGTGCCAGGTCCTGTGCCATTTGTGGCAATAGAATTCCGTTGGTAATAAGAGCCAGGTCCTTCACGCCGGCAATTCCAGCAAGCCGTTCGACCAGGCTCACCAAACCGGGCCGCAATAATGGTTCACCACCTGTGATGCGTATCTTGGCGACGCCCAAATCTACGAACGCTATTACCAATCGCTCTATTTCTACATCGCTCAGCAGCCTTTTCCTGGGCAGAAATTCGCCACGGACGTTTGACGCGTCCGGCGGCATGCAGTAGCCGCAGCGAAAATTGCAACGATCGATTATCGAGATCCTCAGATCCCGCAATGGCCGTGTCAGGGCGTCGTGTATTAGAGGTCTACTCTTGGCTTCCATGTTGTCGACGCAAGCTGCTACTTCTCCCCCTTCAAGGGTTTTTCACATATGCATTCGGTCGCAGGTAGAACCACCAGTTCAACACGAGGCATACGCCGTAGAACAGGGCAAACCCGTAAAGGGCATACTCCGGTGTCGTCGCCTTGATTTGCTCGCCAAATACCTTGGGAATGATAAAGGCTCCGTAAGCCGCCACCGCGGATGTCCAGCCCAGCGCTGGTCCTGCCTGCTCTGCATTAAACACCATGGCGATGGTTCTAAAGGTTGAGCCATTGCCTACACCCGTGGCGGTAAACAAAACAATAAACAAGACAAAGAACGGCCAGAAATACTGTTCCGGAGTGGCTGATTTGTAGGCCGCGGACATGAAATAAGCCACTCCCAGGGCGGACGTGATCATCACAATGGAGACAACCTGCGTGACCTTGGCGCCCCCGACTTTATCCGAAATCCAGCCCCCGACCGGGCGGATCAAGGCGCCGATAAACGGGCCCATCCAAGCAAACATCAGGGCGCTGGGCCCATTAGGATTCACTGTATCATGCGTAAGAACGCCATCTGGACCTGCAATGTGGCTAAAGCCAAAAACCACTTTGATGGATAAGGGAAATGCCGCCGAGTAGCCAATGAATGAACCGAAGGTCATGGTGTAGATTATGGTCATTGCCCAGGTGTGTTTATTTTCAAAAATCTTGTATTGCCGCTTCAGGTTTTGCTGCAATCCGCCCGTAGTGAGATAGCGCATTAACAAGACTGTTGCTGCAATAATCAACGGTAAGACAACCCATTTGCTCAAAAGTGCTATGCCGGTCGGCGCAGGCAGAAGCAGATACAGGCCCGTTGCCGCGGTTACCAAACCAATCACCAACAGTCCACTGATCTTCAGGAATGCGGTTATTGGCGAGCCCGGGTGCGGCGTGACTGTTTCGGTGACAATATTGTTCATGCCGAACCAGCCGGCAAATGCGAGTGGAACCAGAAATACAAGCCAGACAAATCCGGCATTATGAATGTAGGTATCTGTTCCGGCAGCAATTTTTCCGATCAGGGTGCCGCTGGTATTGACCAGGGTCATCGCTTCGCCACCAAAAATGCCGATGGTCATCATCAGGGGCACCAGGATCTGCATGGTGGTGACACCGAAGTTACCGAGACCGGCATTGAGTCCCAGTGAGGTCCCTTGTACGCGTTTCGGAAAAAAGAAACTGATATTTGACATGGAGGAGGCAAAGTTGCCGCCACCAAAGCCGGAAAGCAGGGCCAGGATCTGAAAGACCCACAGCGGTGTATCTATGTTCTGTAACGCAATGCCCGCGCCAAAGGCCGGCAACATCAACAATGCCGTGGTAAAGAAAATTGTATTTCTTCCACCGGCTATGCGGATGAAGAAAGTACTCGGAATCCTCAGGGTGGCGCCGGTCAAACCGGCAATTGACATTAATGTAAAAAGTTCTATTTGTGAAAACGGAAAACCCAGATTGAGCATCTGCACGGTAATGATGCCCCACATCAGCCAAACCGCAAAACCACAAAGCAGGCTCGGGATTGATATCCAGAGATTTCGCGTCGCTATCTTCTTTCCTGTGGACTTCCAAAACTCGTCATCTTCAACTTCCCACTTTCTTAAATCACTCATCGTTTAACCTGCTTAGTTTGGTTTTGAGGCCTAAGTTAGATAGGCAGCATCTTTTTTGTCCTCGTCGAGAATATGCCCCGGAAACCATATTCTGAGAAAGGCCATAAGTTCGTTCATATCCGCTGCACTGGCTTTCGCAACCTTCTCTTGCCAACCCAAAAGTTCCTCGCGCAGGCGAACGTGCATCTTCTTGTGCCTTTCGAAGTCTGGACAATGATTCTCCTCCAGTAGTTTTTCTTCATATGCGAAATGGCGGTTGGTGTAATTAATGAGCTTGCTCACGACCGGAGCAAACTGGTCATAGGTGCCACCTTCCTGAACCACTTCATCTATTTCGTTGATTAAGCTCATAATGCGTTTATGCTGGCCGTCGATCGCCTTAATGCCGACGCTGAACTCTTCATCCCAACTAAGCAGCGGTTTCAGGAAATTGCCGGCACCCGCCCGTACCAAGCTGGCAAACTTCGCTTCAAAACCGGATGGCAGCCTGGACAATCTCATGACCGTCCTATGCATCCACCACAGACAGATGATCGACAGGAGCAACATGAACATCCAGGCGCTGGTCCACAAGCCGCTCCACGCCAGCAGGTATCCAAAGATAACCGGGCAGAAGAAACCACCGAGACCCCCGAGCACGCCTACCATGCCGCCCACCACCCCGACCTGTTCTGGGAAGTAGTCCGGGATGTGCTTGTACACCGCAGCTTTGCCGATGCCCCACGCGCTGCCCAGGACCATGACCAATACTGCAAAAATCCACACATTGGCCTGGGAGTAGATCATCGTCACGCCTTTGGCCAGCAACTCTCGTCCCCTGACACGCTGGCCTACTTCTACAACGGCTTCCTGCCAGGTGTCCTTGGTGGGAAGAACCATGATACGGTCGTCCACGTCTTCGAAATCTTTTTCGCTTTGCTTAAGCTGGTAGACCTGATCATTGACCACGATTCGAGTGTCCGTAACCTCGGTCACCACACCGGAGCTTTGGGCAATGATCCCTCTCCCTTGCGAGTAGATCTCCATTTTGGGAAATACCAGCATGAAGCTGATGAGCACAGACACGCCGAGCACCCAGTACATGACCGCGCGGGCGCCCCATTTGTCGGACATCCAGCCCCCCACGGCCCGAATGACCCCGGAAGGAAAACTGAACAGGGCCGCCAGGAAGCCGGCCGTGACCAGCGGCAGATAGTAGACATTGACGACATAAGGCACCAACCACTGGGAAAAGGCCACAAAGCAGCCAAATACCAGAAAATAATACAGTCCAAAGCGCCATACCCGCATGTCGCTTAACGGCTGCAGCATAGCTGCCATGTTTTTTCCATGGGTGGCGGGTTTCTTGTTCTCGGCAAACACAAAAAACAGAATGCCCATGACGACCAACATTGCAGCATAGTAAACGGGTAGCTGACGCCAGCCTTCGATATGGGCACCATGTTCGGTAAGCGTATTCAACAGTGTTGGCGCAAAAACCAAGGTCAGTGCCGCGCCCGCGTTTCCCGCGCCGAATATACCTAAGGCCGTTCCCTGATTTTTTTTCGGATACCACACCGATGTATAGGCAATGCCAATGGCAAAACTTACCCCCGACAGGCCGAAACCAAAGCTGTAGGCGGCGAATTCCGGAAAGCTGTCCGCAGTGGAAAGCAAATACATCGGCACGGCGCATACGAAGAACAAGGTCCCATAAACGGGCTTGCCGCCAAACTTATCCGTCAGCATGCCCGCGGGCAGGCGAAAAACCGAACCCGTCAGGACGGGGATACCCAACAACCAGCCGAATTCCACGGGCCCCCAGTCAAATACCTGATTGGATGCCAGAAAGGTTACGAGCACGCCGTTCAGCATCCATACCGAAAAAAATATGGTGAATGCCGTCGTATTTAGGAACAGAGCTTTATGTGATTTCGCGGTCGCTACTTTTTCCACGGCAAAATCTCTCTAACTACTACGGAAAGGTTCATGCACCACAGGAGCGCGAAAGTATCGTCCGCGCAAAAATCAAGAATGTCTCAGAGTTTTCTGAAAGCTCCTTATTTTTTCAATGCCACGTACTTTCTCATGGAAATAAAGGGCCTGGTAATGTATCCGAAAGGATAGCTAAAAATATGCACCAGTTTGGTAAACGGGAGATACGCAAAAAAGAGGAGTGCAAAGATAATGTGAAGCTTGTTGACAAGCGGAACGCCTGCAATCATCGACACATCCGGTTGCAATTTGACAATGCTGCCCAGCCAAGGCCCTACCGAATAGGATATTCCAAAGACCAGTTCTACAGCGGATTGGTAAAGCCCAATTCCACTGATAACAATCAGGAACAAGAGAACGATGTAATCATCTGGCGTGCTCATTGCCTTTACCCGCGCGAAGGTGATTCTTCGCACAAGCGCCCATACTATCCCGTAGAGAAAGAGGATCCCGCCCCCTAGCCCCGCCCATCTGAAGAAATCAACCCAGGAGGCGAGGTTGTATGCGCCTCCGATAAGTCCTGCAACATGCGCAAAAAACAGGATAACTATGCCCCAGTGCAGGCAGAGGGATGCAGGGCCTATGGAGGCACGGCCAAAGAATCCGGTGGAGCGGGTTGTCCACAGATAATCCCCGCGGGCGCTCCAGTCCCATTTGCCTCTGTAGCCGCTCATTATTCCGCTAAAGCCACGGTATATCACGCCACCGAAGAACAGGACGACGGTAATGTAAGTCAAGCCGACAAAAAAGAAACTATCCCACATTGGCTCGCACCTTTTCTTCTCGTTGCTTTGGCAACGGTTCTGTTTTTGACTCCATACTCACAATTTTCTCCAATGCATCGAGGAGATAAAGATATGGTGTTCGCAACTCTTCCAGCCGCGAACGCATCGGAGGCAAATATGGTAGGAAATAATCCTTGATGAGTTTTTCTCTCACGGGGTCGTCTTTTGATTCGGCGGTCAGAGAAAGGAAGTCCACCATTAACGGCAGGTAATCCGGCAACTCTTTTCCATTCGGCAATTGCCCGAAATGTTTATAGATGCCAGTCAGCTCTATCATGTATTCGTTCCTATCGGAAACCGCAGAGCCGGCACATGTCTTCGGTTCGTCATAGCTATGGCTGCCAAGATACAGTGCGCATTGAGGATCCAATTCGAATAAATCAATATAGTCTTCTTCGGCAATGGCATTCTGTCTGAGGAACGTGGAAAGCAATTTCGCACTCTCCTTACTAATGCTCTCCAGGCGCTTAACCACTTCTTCGGCATGCTTCCTGATATCGTCCCACGTTGCGTCCGCTTCGTACGGGCTGCACCACAACTCGGCTATGAGCGCATAAACATCTTTCAATATTTGCTGCCGCTGCTTACTACTCATAGTCTTTCGAGCCCGTGTGATACGATTTGTGATAACTCTTTCTTCTTTTCATGGGCGACCAGGGAGTCATCTGTTCAAACCCGGCCATGCCACGCTCGGTATACGGACTGATGTCGGCATCTTCGCGTTTTGTCGTAGGAACAACAAAGCGTTCGTTGTAAAAAGAAAGAGACACTCCCCGCACTATTCCTTTTGCATCTGCTTCGCTCAATCCCACTTCGTCGAGTACTGCCACATCGGGCTTATTCTCCACCCTTATGCTTCTTTGGTAGTGTCTCACTGCAAGTTGACGCAGAAGCGACTTCTTCACCACTTCTTCATTGCCGGCGCCAAACATGCTGGCAAGATACTTGACGGGCACACGGAACTTGTCCAATTCGTCAAGGCCAAGAAGCGGGCCATTTGACGGTTTTTCCATATCAAAGACATCTGTATCCGAAGGAGAGTCCTTTCCTGCGCTGGTAATGATGGGTGCCAAAGGCGGAATGTAAAAGAGGCTGGGCAAGGTCCTGAATTCGGGATGAAGTGGAAGTGCCAATTCCCATTTCTTGACGAGTTTATAAATGGGCGAGCGCTGGGCGGCGTCAATCCAATCGTCGCTCATGCCCTCTTTCTTGGCCGCTTCTATCACCACTGGGTCAAAGGGGTCCAGAATGATCTCTCTTTGTGCCTCCACAAGATCTTCGTCGTCTGCCAATGCGGCTTCTTCTACCCGATCCATATCATAGAGAAGGACTCCGAAGGCGCGGATCTTGCCCACGCAGGAATGGAAACAAACAGGAGGCAAGCCCGCCTCAATTCTCGGGTAGCAGAGAATGCATTTTTCCATCTTCCCGCTGGCCCAGTTGTAATAGGGCTTCTTATACGGGCAGGAAGAGATGCAGTAGCGCCAGTTGCGGCATCTGTCCTGATCAATGAGAACGATACCATCCTCTTCTCTTTTATAGGCGGCACCGGATGGACAGGCGCCCGCACAACCAGGATTCAGGCAGTGATTGCAAATCCGGGGAAGATAGAAATAGAAGACGTCTCTGAACTTGAGCGTCGCTTCCATCTCCTCTTCGCTCATTTCCGCGAAATTCACGTCGTACTTCCCGGTAACGTGGGCGCCACCGGCGTTATCTTCCCAATTCACTCCCCAGTTGATGGGCACATCTTCCTTCTCCGTGACCATGGATTTAGGTCTGCCAACC
Source organism: Woeseia sp. (assembly GCA_046756445.1). Lineage (GTDB taxonomy): Bacteria > Pseudomonadota > Gammaproteobacteria > Steroidobacterales > Woeseiaceae > JACZWL01. The sequence continues at coordinate 7,391 of JBHHWI010000022.1, forward strand.
GGTTGCTGTTTACTTTGTTTGGAAGAATGCAGGTCATCGTAGGTGAAGGTATATACATCACCTTCACCGTAGTAATCCGCCATTTCGGGCATGTGGGGATTAAAAAAGAGATTGGAGAGCATGTAGCCCTTACCGCCATAGCGCAGTTTCAGCTTGTTGCCATTCTTCACCCATCCTCCCTTCCATTCATCCTGGTTTTCCCATTGCTTGGGATAGCCGATGCCCGGCTTGGTTTCCACATTGTTCCACCACATGTATTCGGCCCCTTCCCTGTTGGTCCATACATTCTTGCAGGCAACCGTACAGGTATTGCAGCCAATACACTTTTCCAGGTTGAAGGACATGCTTAACTGTGCTTTTACTTTCATGGTCTCTTATTTACGCTGTTGGTAATTTATCCAATTCACTTTCCTGATAGATCGGCCTATCTTCGGCGCCAAGAGGCATTTTACGGATGATTACGCCGTGATCACGTTCAGACGGACTGGTGCCCCAAAAGTTAATGTAATATGAAAACTGGGCATACCCGCCAATCATCGTGTGTGGATTCATCAGGATTCTGGTTGTAGCGTTGTTGTTGCCGCCCCGCAGGCCTGAGCGCTTGTGTTTTTTGGCAAGAGGCGAAAAGGGAACATTCACATGCCGTTCTACCTGATGGTAGGTGATTGCCATATTTCTCGGTACCTGATGGCTTATTACCGCCCGTACCACCTCAATCCCGTTTTCACAAAACATTTCCACCCAGTCGTTGTCTATCACCTCGATCTCAGTTGCATCATCGGGATTGAGCCAGACTGTTGGGCCTCCCCGCGACATGTGCATCATAGGCCAATGGTCTCTGAACGAGCTGTGTATCTGCCATTTGCCATGCGGTGTGATGAAGCGGAATACCTTGGATTTGGGACCGGCTTTGTCCATATTGATATCGCCAACCGCCACCATATCCAACGGCGGTTTGTTGGTTGGCAGCGCCTCTCCCAGTTCCCTGATACCCTGATGGTCATAGTAAATCTCCTGCCGTCCTGAAAGGGTGTGCCAGGGCTTCAGCCGTTCCACATTCATTGTCCACGGGCCGAAGGTTCTCTGTTTTCCTTCTTTATCGTGCAGCATGGCACTCCACTGTGGCGTGGTATGGATTCTTCTCGGCTGTGAAATGATGTCTTTGTAATGAACTTTCCTGCTCTTGACGACTTCGACCATATCGGCAAGGGGAAGTCCTACTTTCTCTTCCATTTCCTTGAAAAAGAGCCACGACAGCCGCCCGTTGAGTTCAGGAGAAATCTGAAGAATGACTTCGCAGAACTGTTCCGGCTTTTCAAAATGCACACGTCCGTCTTTTACATCCAGCGCTTCGTTGTGCTTGAGTTCTTCCTCGACGATAGGCGTCAGATCCGTGTACTGCCCTTTTGCGCCATAACCTTTGGGCTGGCTGACGAGCGGGCCGAGTGAAACCAGCTTGTCGTAAACCTTGGTGTAATCTCTTTCGACGATGGAGACACTTGGGAACGTCTTGCCCTGGACGGGTTCGGTATCGCCATTTCGCCAGTCCCTTACCTCTCCCAGTGGTTGAGCAAGCTGGCCGGGACTGTCCATCCACACGGCATTTAACACGATGTCTTTTACGGGTTCAGGGAAATGTTTCTGTGCCAGTTGTGAAAACTTCTTGGCGATGATCTTGAACGCTTCCCAGTCGTGCTTGGCTTCCCACGGCGGCTGCGTTGCGGGCGTCAGAGGATGAACAAATGTGTGCATATCGCCAAAGGTCACATCGTATTTTTCGTACCAGAAGGCGGCCGGCAGAACCACGTCGGCATAGTTGGCGGTAGAGTCCATTCGTATGTTCAGGTTTACCAGAAAATCCAGTTTTCCGGTGACGGACTCGTCATGCCATTTTATTTCATTCACCAAGCCTCTTGCCGGCTCTTCGTCCCACATAACGTTGTTGTGTGTACCGAGCCAATGCTTGAGCGCCAATTCATGCCCCCGCATGCTGGTTCCTATGAGGTTTCCGCGATACACGGTAACCATTTTCAGGTGGTTCTCGGGAGCATCCACATCATTAATGGCAAAATTCAATTTGTCTTCCTTGAATTGCTTCACAATCCAATCTCTTACGTCGTCATCGGTTTGACAGCCCGCTTCGATGGCCTCTTTGTAGAGGTCCATCGGGTTCTTCTTGTCGATCTGAGGGAAGAACGGCAGCCATCCCAATCTGACGGCAAGGGCGTTCATGTCGGCCGCGTGGTTGAAAGCGGGAAGCTTTTTGGCCCCCGTCGCCCACTGGGTGTCAAGAGACATGTTGTCGTATCGCCACTGACCCGTATGGAAATACCATAAAGAGGTGGAATTCATCAGCCGCGGGGGTCTTGCCCAGTCGAGGCCACCACTCATATTGACAAATGCAGCATTCAAACGAGTGTGCTGGGTGCCAACATAATGGTTGAAATTACCTCCGTTCACCCCGTTGCAGCCGCAAAGCGCGAGCATTACCGCCTCATTGCGGTAATACAGGGATGCACCGTGGTAAAAGTGCTGCAGTCCCGGACCTGTTATGAAAAGTGATTTTCCTTTTGTCTTTTCAGCATTCTCAGCAAATTCCCTTCCTATCTGAATAGCAAGGTCCCTGCCCACGCCCGTTTGCGACTCTTGCCAGGCCGGGGTATACGGCATCGGGTCGCTGTAGTCCTGAGGATAATCGCCATTCAGTCCTCTTGACACACCTGCCTGTGCCATCGTGAGGTCAAAGGCGGTGGTTACCAGTAATTCCTTACCATCCTTGGTTTTGATTTTCGTCGCCGGGACTTCACGCAACAGTTCTCTTGCCTTCTGTCCTTTCCCTTTTGTCCTGCCGATATAGATACTGAAGGTATCGGTAAAGTCGCTGAACGAAACCATTACGTTTTGGTCATCAGCGCCGAGAAGCGTCAGGAGCGGGTCGAACTCTTCCTTGGTAACAGCGTTTTTCAGTTGAAGGTTCCAGTTACCGGTCGGTTTCTCCTCCCACCTGAATCCGATGGAGCCGGTGGGAACGTGCAATTTCCCATCGCCGTCGGTCATGATCAGTTTCCATTCGGCGTTTTCTTCGTCAGCATAATCTGAAATATCAGACGCCCGCAGGAACCGCCCCATTTGATATTTGTCGCCATCTTTTTCCAGAACGACGAGGAAAGGCAGGTTGGTATATTGTTTTACGTAGTCGGTGAAGTAAGACGTTTCCTTGTCAACATAGAACTCCTTCAGGATGACGTGGATACAGGCCATAAGGAAGGCGCCATCGCTTCCCGGTACGAGCGGCACCCATGTATCGGCATACTTCGCCACATCCGAATAGTTGGGAGACAGCACCACTATTTTTGAGCCCCGGTACTTTGCTTCGGAAAGGAAATGGGCGTCGGCAGTGCGGGTTTGGTTGATATTCGAACCGGCAACGACCCAGTAAGTCCCTAGATACCAGTCGGAACTTTCGCAGTTTTCCGTTTGGTCACCAAACATGGAGGAAGAGACATGCGGAAGGTCGTGATACCACTCGTAATAGCTGCAGTATATGCCGCCCAGCAGGTTGTTATACCTGTGTCCTGAAATGAAACTGAGCAAGCTCATCGCAGGGATAGGCGAGAAGTTGGCCATGTGGTCGGGGCCATACTTTTTGATGGTGTAGATCTGGGCCGCCGCGACCAGTTCAGCCGACTCGTCCCAGCTGACCCTCTTCCAACCTGCTTTGCCTCTTGCGGATTTGTATTCTTTCGACCTCTCCTCGTCCTCAACGATGCTTGCATAGGCATCAACAGGGTCTTTGCCGTTTCTGAGTTCTTCTGTATAGAAATCCCACAGCACTTTGCGTACGTAAGGATACTTCGGCCTCAAAGGACTGTATGGATACCAGGAAGCGGTAACGCCTCTCTGGCAACCCCTGGGCTCAACGTTGGGAATGTCAGGATCAATCTGCGGATAATCCGTTTTTTGAAGTTCCCAGCATATAAGCCCGTCTTTTACGAAGACCTCCCAACTGCAAGCCATGGAACAGTTCACGCCATGACCCGTTCGCACGCTGTAGTCGTAGTTCCATCTTTTTCTGTAAAAGTCCTCCCACGAACGAGAGTCCTCGCTTACGCTAAACCATTTGCTGCCGTTTTTCATGATATGTCTTTTCGGTTTAATTGGTGTGTGAAATCAGCTAACGTTCACGTCTTTGGTTCCGACTCTGAGTCCTATCAAAGTGAGGCCGATCAACACGAGTATGCTTACGAGTACAGTAGGCATATATTGAGAAGGAAGGCCGCTTGCCACAATCGCTTGTTGTTCGGTGCTCTTCATATACTCGATTACCGCTTCCACTTCTGCATCACTGAGTCCGAGCGGCACCATCGGCACATTGTTCGATTCCTGCAAGAGTTGAACCGCAATCGGGTCATTTTCGGCAAGCAACCTGTCGGGCTCTTTGATTTGCCGTTTCAGCCAGCCTTCTTCCCTGCGCAGGGTTACGCCCGCCAGATCAGGCCCCACCAATTTTCCCTTACCGATGGTGTGGCAAGCTGTGCACTTACTTTGGAAAACTTGTTGGCCAGTCTCCTCCGCCTCACCGTGATTGGCTGGCCCCAGCCAAATGACAATCATAAGAATCCCCAATGTTGGGACCCGCCATCTCTTTGAAGACCCGGTAATCATTTTTGCCAACCTGTCAAGTTTAGGGTTCCTGCACGTCCAACATCGGATCGGCCAGTTTCCTGGTGATTAACGCTCGTGTCGGTTGTTCTATGCCGTGCATTCGTATCTCCGACTAGTCTTTCTGCTTCATGTTTGAGGCTGTGACTGCCGCTGATCTTTTTACATCCTTGAGCGGTTGCGCAGTCAATGGAGGCCCAGTCATCCCACTCACCCGGCCGAGGAAGTCCCGCAATTCCATGAGGTTCTGAAAATGCTCCTCCTCTTCGCCCTGAACATGCCGGATGTGTCCGCGCCACGTTGTATCCCCGTTATCGCCAGGCTCCAACCAGATACGCGCGACGAAGGAGTCCTTACTATGTTCTCCGGCCATGGCGCGCCTGCTCCTGACTTGTCCTCCGAACAATAAGCATGACGGTGTATATAGCATGCGCCGGTGACACTCCGGTGACACAGGGTCGCGCGCGCCCTGACAGGATCCGGGGAGCTTGTCGCAGTTTGGCTGATGGGCGGGCCGGGATCAGTGAGAAACGGCACAGAGAAGAATTGCTGGCCCGGCTGTGATCGGGCTGGCGGCATCACTACGCCAGGTTGGCGGTGTGGCGTGACTGAAAGTTCTGCGCCCGGTGTCAGTAGCGGCCTTGCCGACTGACCTGGGCGCTATCTCCCCCCTCGAGAATTTGTCGGTAAATGCGCTGAGTCTCGGGCAGGGGCTCCGCGCCAAACTCCCTGGCCAGAATCTCCTGACAATGGCGGTACTGGACCAGCGCCAAATCGGGGCGACCGTACTTCACCAAGTACTCCATCAGCAAACAATGGAAACTCTCCCGGCAGGGATCGAAGACCAGGGCCTTGCGATAAACCTGTACCACTTCAGCATACTGGCCTAACTCTGCGTGGCATTCTGCCGTCCTGGCCAGCGTCTCCAGATAAAGTTCATGAAGCCGCTCCCGCTCTTCGGCGCACCAGTCGGCGAAAGTCTCTTCCTCCAGGTAATCTCCCCGATACAGACGTTGGGCCGCGACATAGCGGTCCAAGGCATCGCCCCACTGCGCCTGGTCTTGCAGCGAACGTCCCTCGGTGACCAGTCGCTCAAAGACATCCACATCCACCCACACGGCATCGCGCCTTAGCACGTAGGACTTGCCGACCGTTTTCACTACCTCATCGCTCATACCGTTGCCGCGCAGTTCGCGCCGCAGATAATACATGGTCACTTTGAGCCGCCCCCATCCCCGGCTTGCGTCTACATCCGGCCACAGGCAATCGAGCAGACGCTCGCGATGCACGGGGCGGTCGAGTTGGGTGATCAGGTATTTCAACAGTGTCACAGCCTTTTTGCGCTTCCACTTACCCATGTCGATGCTGCGTCCGGCCATCACGACACCGAAACCACCGAGAGTAAATATCTGCAGCGTACGATGCTGTGGTACGGGAGTTGCGTTCGCCCCGTCATGGATGAAAACGACGGCCATCACATTGTCGGCGTACACACGGCGAGTCTCTTCCGACAGGGCGACTGAGGCCATACTGGCGGGAACGTATTCGCCGTCGCGGTGTCGCAGGCGGCAGCCGGGCACGCCGTAAGGCCGGCATTCTCGAAAACACTGTAAGACATCACATTCGGCGTGGCACAGAGGCTCGCCACCCGGCAGGGTGGCCTGCAGCACATCGCCACACTGCCTGCCAATTGCCTCTGATGGGGTGTAGCCGAGCAAACGTTGCGCCGAAACGTTCCAAGCCACGATCTTGCCTTCAGCGTCGATAGCGAAGGCTGCGTCGGAGGCGAATTCAGCCAGATCAGAGGCATGAGCAATCATCTTGCCTGATCCTCAGTAATCAGCCTTTCACGAATAGTCACTGTATTCCAAGTTGGGCTTTATGTCGACAATACCCCGTGGTCCCTTCAGAAATATCGACATAATTGATTTTGTTACTTGTTTCGATCAATCGAGCCAGCATAAATCGATGTTCAAGTGCCTCAATATGCACGCCATAATTTGAAGTAAGAAGCCATCTCTCCTTGAACAAGGACTCTCCTGATCGAGGGTCAATTCAGTCACGCGTTCAGGGTTTAACTGGGGGAGGTTCGTGGACTTCATTACCAACACATGCGAAAAGCGGCCTGAAGCCGAATATTCGATTTTTCAAGACGGACACCCAACTGTTCCCCGCAATTCGAACGGTATTCCACACAACATAACGATCTTCTGGCCCACGTTCGTGTGTAAGTGTATGATTGCGCGCGGCCTCCGAGGGAGTTTGGTAGAGCACTGTCCCAGACGGACAGCGCTCTAGCCAAGGTGCTCGGACTGCGGAAAATTCTTTATTAGACAAGGTCTTTTCGTGTTAGCCTGCGATTGCCGAGGTGCAACTTCTGATCGTATTCCCGAGCGATCAGTTTCTGGAAGCGTCACTTAAGTTATTAAAATTGATCATTTTTTTCGGGGTGTAGCTCAGCCTGGTAGAGCACTGTCTTCGGGAGGCAGGGGCCGCCGGTTCAAATCCGGCCACCCCGACCATCTACTACTTTGTTTTCCTAAGCGACTGCCTGATCCAGCGCAGGAGCTTGTCGTAACGACTGTGGCCGCTCTCCAGAATTCCTATGATGAAGTCGTAAGCAGCGGCAGGTTCGACCGATAACTTCCAACCGTTCAGGCGCAAGAAAGTGTCCGTCACAGGAAATGCCACCCGTTTGTTTTCATCTACAAAGGCGTGGCTCAAGAGTAGCGACTCGAACAATGCCGCAGTCATTTCCGGAATGTCCCTGTAGTAGCCGGTTTGTGGTCGAAAAAGTGCGCTCTCAAGAAGACCCTTGCCCCGAATGCCCGGGCTTCCGCCAAAGCGTTCGATCAATCGTTCCTGGATGGCTGTAGCTTCTTCAACGGATAGGAATTGGATGCCGTCATTCTGCAGGGCGCCTGCCTGACTCTTCATTCTCGGCCATCGAATCTTCAAGATGATCGAGCACAACGGGACGCAAACGTCTTTTGCGCACGAAGTCACGAATCGCTTCAGTCAGTAGCCCGGAGATGCTCTGATGCGACTCTCTCGCAAGTTCCTGCAACTCGCGCCACTCGGCTTGCTCAACTTTTGAACTGATCTTGATGGAAGCCATTGGCGGACGACGAGTCGGTTGCTCGGCTCGGTCCGTGCCCAGGCTCGCTACTTCGTTGCGGACGTAAGCGGGCTCTGCCGTTCGTTGGACTTCTCCAGACTCTTCATGGATGCGATGGCGTCCTCGCAGGAAATGTAGGGAAGACGACTGCGGCGCTCGACATGAGACACAAGGTCTCCACGCTTCTCCAGCGTCAGCGTCAATCGGTCCCGTGGGGCGAGGCTGATGCGCGCCTCCTGCGGAGGTGAGCTGTCGAGTTGCACTCGATAGTCGCCCCCTGGAAGGAATAGCGGGTCATCCGCACCGAGAGATCCCTTCGCGACCTCGGTACCGCCTTTAAGCACGCTGAACGAGGTAGCTACGGTTTGCGCCAACGCCTCTTTGAGCTCTTCGGCGCTGCCGGCGGTGACATAGCGGCCGCCCGATGCATCAGCGACGGCTTGCAGACTCGCTGCGTCTTCGTCGGCAGCATTGCCGAGCCCGAAACCGATCAAGTGGACCACGATGCCCTGCTCGCGAAGCTCGTGCGCCGCCTCGACGGGGTCCCCCCCGCAACTTTCGATGCCGTCGGTGACCAGCACCAATGCACGGTCGTTTTGCAACCAGCCGAAATCACGGGCCGCCTGATTCAGCGCATAAGCGATGGGCGTCTGACCCAAAGGCCGCAAGCCGGCGATCGCCCGGCGAATGGGGTCCCGGTTATCCTCCCCGAACGGCACGAGTAACGTCGAATCGGCGCAGTCGATGTTGTCGCTGGGGCTCCTGCTCCCGTAAGCGCGGAGCGCCAGATCCAGGTCCTCGGGGAACCAATAGGAAACGTCCTCCAGAATCTCCTTGGCGACCACCATCTTGGGCTCACCGCCCATGCGTCCCCACATGCTTCTGGACGCATCGACGACGATTTCAACCGCCCGGTCATTGAGAGACAGAACCGGTCGTCCGTCTTTAATGGCCGCTACCTCCAGTGCCGCGCAGCTCGCATCCCGTACGTTCACGGTTACGATGGATCCCTGCGTCTGCCCGTCCAGGCTTGTCGCCAATGCGACGATACGATTCTCGCCTACCTCGAGCGGCACGCTGCCTGTGAATGTTCCACCTGCGAGTCGCGCCGGTACCGGCTCCGAACCGTTCACGCTCAATGTCACACTGTCAACGCCCGTCGTACGAAGATTCAGGAAAGCATCCGGAAGCATGGTTGGGTCCGTTACCTGGACGAAACTGCCGCTGGTTCCCCGGGCGATTTCGTCGAGAATCGAGGCGCCGGTTCTGCTCGACCCGAGCAACATCGTTTGAATCGTAACGCCGTGCATCTGTGCCACTTCCGTCGCCCCGAGCGCTTTACTTCTGTTCGACTTGCCGTCGGTGAAGAGCATGATCACCTTCGACGAGTCCGGACGCCCGTTCTGTACGAGTTCCGCAAGCGCTGCAAGTATGCCGGCGGCGAGATTCGTGCTGCCGGATCGGGGCAAATCCCGCAACGCCCGGACCACCTCGTCGCGTTCCGACGTCAGGGGCTGAACGAGATCGTCCTTGTTATCAAAACTGACGACACCGATCTGGATATCGCTCTTCGGCGAGAGGTTCCTGACCAGGCCGATAGCCCCTGCCGACCGATAATCATTCGGATCAGTGCTGCGCAGACTCGCCGACGTATCCATCACGAACATCATGTCGAGGTAACGTACGCCGCCGATAGCCGACGCAATGCCCTCGACCTCGACGGTCGTCTCTCCCTCGACCGCGGTAAAGTCCGCGGCCGGCGACTGGATCTCGATCTTCAGCTCGCCCCGGGGCATCGCCGACATGTTCGAATGCCGTTCCTGTGCACTGGCGCAGGAGAACGCGCCAACGCACCCCAGGACTGAAAGTAAGATCATTGGAGCGCTTCGCATGGAATCACCTGTCGATCAAGATGCACGCGCTCGTAAGACCGGCGGAGCTAACCCAAGCTGGACGTCAACCAGGCCCCCCGCGCCGAATCGAGTCACGTGCCACTGCCGTATGTTGTCGCAGCATAGAACACTCCAGCAGACATAAACTGGGACGTGGCACACATTTTCAGTGCCGTTCTCGCCGGACGCTCGAGCGCCAGGATTCGAGCGGCGCGGCCGCGAGTCGGATGCGGCCGGCCCGACCAGTACTTCCGATGCCCGGGCAGTTCCAGGCAGGCCACCCGGTCCTTCGCTGTCATGTCCCTGTCAGGCGCCACCGTTCTGAATGAGGCCCAGGGTGTATAGAAGCACGGCCATCATTGCCGCAGCGGTGCGAACGTGGTTCCACATCGTCCAGCGTCCGAGGTAGTGCTCCCACAATTCAACTGCGGCCGGGTCCGCGGCGGCAACGGCCGCCAGCTTGTCGTTCAGGGGAACGTTGAAGACCATGGTGACGAGAAAGGTGCCTGCGAAGTAGAAGATCGCCGCCCCCAGGAAGTAAGGCGCCGAAGGATGGCTCGAGTCGAGCGCGGCGAGACCGCCGATGCCGAGCGACAGCACCGCTGTTCCCATGAACGCACCCAGGAAGGAGCGGTTGATGACGACCACGTTGATCGATTGCATCGCGGCGATGCCCTCCGGGGAGGGCAGGCGCGCGAGGGCCTTCATCACGAAGCTCGAGAACGCGAAGAAGACCCCGCCTATCAGGCCAGACCCGAGCAGGGCTGCGATCCCCGCGAGCGTGACGAGCGGGCTCATTGTCCCACCGCCGCATCCGGCGATGACGATACCTTCCATACGCCCGAATCGGCCGCCCGGCGCGCGTATTCGGTGAAGTCTTTCGGCTCCCGGCCCAGCGCGCGTTGCACGCCGTCGCACACCACTGCGTTGCGACCATCGAGGACGGTGGCAAACAGATAGTCCAGGAGCCACGCAATGTCATCCGGCGCGCCGGACTCGGCAATACCGGCCGCAAAGGCCTCCCTCGGGATACGGACGTATCGGATCTCCCGTCCGCTGGCGCGGGCGATCTCCTGCGCTACCTCGGTAAAGGTCAGCAGTCGAGGTCCGGTGACCTCATAGATCTGGCCGGCATGGCCGTCTTCGGTCAGCGCAGCGACTGCGACATCGGCGATGTCGTCCGCGTCGACGAACGGCTCCCCTACTTCACCGGCCGGAAGCGTGATCTCGCCAGCCAGCACCATGCCCAGAAACTCTCCCTCGGAGAAGTTCTGGTTGAACCAGCTGGCGCGAACGACGGTCCATTCGATGCCCGAGTCCTGGACGATGCGCTCGCATCGTTGTGCTTCCTCTTCGCCGCGACCCGACAACAGAACCAGGCGCCGCACGCCGCGCTCAACGGCTTTTCGGACCAGGTCCCGGATGGCGTCCGTCGCCCCGGGGATGGCCAGGTCGGGCGCATATGTGAGGTACGCCGCCGTAACACCATCGAGCGCGGCGTCCCAGGTGCTCTGATCGCCCCAGTCGAACGAGGGATCGGAGGACCTGGACGCGACGCGCGTCGGCACGCCGCGGCTCGCGAGCCGGTCCGCCACACGGCGGCCCGTCTTGCCGGTACCACCGAGAACCAGCGTCAGCCCAGTCGATTCTGTCGTGCTGTGTATGTTGTCTTGCATGATCATCTCCTCCAGGTGGCTTTACACAGTGTCAATTGACACGGTGTCAACAATAAGGCATTCTTGACACCATGTCAAGTCAAGATCTGCAAACCCGGGAACGAATCCTGATTGCGACGGTCGAGATGCTCGAACAGCATGCCGGCCGTGGCGTTCGCATGGGGGATATCGCCAGGGCGGCCGGGATCTCCAGACAGGCGGTCTACCTGTACTTCGGCTCGCGCGCGGAACTCCTGGAGGCGACAACGAAATACCGGGACGAGGTCCTGGAGCTGGACCGCCGGCTCGCCCCGTCACGAGCGGCGGCCTCCGGCGTGGAACGCCTGGCGCGCTATATCGAGTTCTGGGGCAACTACATCCCGGAAATCTACGGCGTCGCCAAAGCGCTTCTGCTGGTGCGGGACACCGACGAAGCGGCCGCAGCGGCCTGGCAGGACCGAATGCTGGCCATGCGTGACGGTTGTCGCGCAGCGATCGACGCGCTGCATGCCGATGGCACGCTCGCGCCGGGATGGACGCCAAAAAGAGCCACGGATGTTCTGTGGACGATGCTGTCGGTGCCGAACTGGGAAAACCTCACGGCTGAGTGCGGCTGGTCGACCCAACAGTATGTCCGCTGGATGAAGACCGTGGCGAAGCGGACCTTCGTGGCGCAGTCAGAGTGAGGGGATTCGATCCGGCAATGCGATGTCGGGCACACAACGCGCCCGAGCGCAGCGACGAATCAGATCCGGGCGCCCCGACCCGGACCATTCCGGGAATCAGTTGCAGGTCAGTTGCATGCCGGTGTCGGACCAGCCGCGGGCCGCGGCTTCATCGGCCAGCGCCGTCCAGGCCGGTTTGTCGGTCGCCGCATCGGTGCGCAGTCCCAGAGTACGCAGGAATTCGACGAAGTCGGGCGGCGGATTGGTGAGTCCGCCGAAAGCCGGGTTGGCGATAATCGCCGCGACGTCGGCCTCGGTCTCGTCGTGCATCCAGGTGAAGCTGATCAGATCGATTCTGCTCGCGTAGACGTCCCATGCTGAAAAGACGGCTTTGATGAAGTCCGACTGAAGAACATCGGAACTGTTGATAACGGGCGTCACATTGCCGGCCGCATACTCCGGATAGGCCGCGGTCGAGTAGTAGCCCGACGGATAGCCGAGCTGGAAGAAGTGCAGGTTCCTGGATGGATAGAGGGCCAGGAGGTCTGCAAAATGCCGGGCGACGACGCCCGGATCCTGTACCAGTCCGTTTTCCAGCGGGTAATAGGACACCCCGACGGCGTCACTGGTGGCGTTTAGCTGCTGGTAGTAGGCGCTGGTGCCGGGATCGAGCAGTCCCTTGTGCGTCACCTCGACGGTGACGGTCAGCGGCGCCTGGCCCGGATAGAGCTGCGCATAGGCAGTGCGCGCGTAAGCGCTCACCTGTTGATAGAAACTCAGGTACTGCTGCCGGGTTAGTGCATCGATGAGATGCAGATCGACTTCCGAGCCGATCGCGAGCGCGGTGATGTCGATGTCGGGGATCTTTGCGAAGACGTGATCGAGAAACGCCTTGAATCGGTCGATCATGGCCGGATCATCGAACGGCACGTTCTCGAACCCCGGCGGCGCCATCTTCGCCAGCGTGGTGATCGGGCGCAGCATCAGGCTCAGTCGGGTATTCGTGTTTCGGTAGCAGCCGTTTGCGATTGAAAGGAAATCGGTGGCCGGGTCGTTCGCGTAGATCGGCGTCGGCGGAACTGCGGTCAGGTCCGTTCCGATATCGATGGCGTTCCAGTCGACGGACAGGCTGGCGGAGTCCATGCCGATGGACTGCGCGAGATTGAAGGCACCGGCGAAATCGCCATTGGCAGGCTCACTGGTCTGGATCTCGAGAAGGCGATTGCCCTTGGCGACGACGCCCGGCCCGCCACCGCCGGTGTTATTGGAATTGCCATAGCCGCCGCCACCGCCACAGGCAGCGATCAGCAGTATCGCGAGAGATAGAATGAGTGACTGTCGTCGCCGTACCATAGCCCCACACCAGTTGCGTAGCCGTTCCCGACATTAGTGCGCCACGGCACCATGCGGTTTATCCGAGATCGAAATTCTCTTGCCGGACAGGATCATAGGCCGACAACCGGCAACCGGGCGTGATTGCGGTCACGGACAGGAACATGCCGCGATTGTCGTCGCAGCGATACTTCGTGTTATGTCTATTATGCGTAAACCGCGCTCGACATCGTTGCACTAACCCGGCAATGAACCCGTGTGATGCGATACGACAGGCAATTGGCGAAAATTCGATAACGGTAAACCGGTCGCCGGACAGGCGCACAAAGGAATCAGACAAACGCAATGAGCCTGGATGGAATTTCCGATGTTGACCTCGTCAAGCGATTCAGGTCCGGCGACCCGGACGCGTTCGATGCCATCGTGCGCCGGTTCCAGGACCGGATTTACCGCCTCGCCTGTGTGTGGCTCTTTGACAGGCAACAGGCCGCCGATGCGACTCAGGAAGTGTTGCTACGTGGCTTCAAGGGACTGCGGTCCTTTCGCTTTCGGTCGGCGCCGTTTACCTGGCTCTACCGTACAACCAGGAATGTCTGCAACGAGTTCAATCGCAAGCGCCGCGGTGAACCGCTCGATGACGAGCCTGACGATCCGTCGTCCCCGCCGGAGCAGCAGGTCGCCGAGTGCCAGGCGGCTCGCAAAATCCGACAACTGGTATCGGGCCTGCCCGAGCGCCAGCGCGAGGTCGTGATGCTGCGTGTGTTCGAGGATTTGTCGGTAGCCGAGACGGCAAGAACCATGAGCTGTCGCGAAGGCACGGTCAAAGCGCTGCTGCACAAGGCAACGAAACGACTGAGGTTGAATCTGGAAGGAACAGGAATAGAGCAATGAGGGATGACCTGGAGCAATTGAAGCGCGACTACCGGCGTATCAAGGCGCCGCCCTATCTCGCGACGAGAATACGGGCCGAAGTGGCTGACAGACCGGCACATCGCCGCCGGGGTCCGGCCATTGCGGCGGTGGCGGTGGCCATCGCGGTGATCGTGCTGACACCGCTGGTGCAACAGGAGCGGTCCACGCAGACGACGCGGGCACCGTCACTGACAATGCTTTCGCGCCTGACGCCGAACAAGCCTCTGGTACCGGCTCCGAGCCTGTCCAGGGTCCGAAGCGTCAGGTCACCGGCGTTGCCGCCCAGGCCATTGCTGAAGCCGACGCCAAAACCACAAACCTATTTTGACACTGATGCACTGAAGGAGACAGATCATGCGTACATTTAAGCCACTGACTATCGGAATCATTGCGACCGTGATGCTCGCGGCCTCGCCCGCAAGCCGCGCGCAGACCACGGATGAGCTGCAATTGATGCAAACCTTCCTCGCAATCATGACCGACTACTTCGGCGTTATCGAATCGACTCACGAGATCAGCTCGAACGCGGAAAAAGCGGCCATCCTGCAGATGCAGAAGATACAGGAGATTTACGAAGAGCGCGGTGAGAAGGCGCAGGCAGCCGAGGTGCTTCGGCAGGTGCTGAAGGATAGCCGCAACCCGACGATCCGAAATGCCGCATACCTGTTGCTCGGTGATAACCTGAAGGATACCGGTCGCTCGGAGGGCGCCCTCGAGCTGCTGCGGCAGGGCCTGTCCGAAAATATCAGGGCCGCGCAGTGAAGGGCTATAACCCGCCTTTCACGACCTCGAGCGCACAAAAACTCGCGCCCAACAGGCCGGGTTCCGGATGCAGGATCACCTGCGTGGGAATACGCTCCATCAGTGAGCGGTGACGGCCCTTGCGCTCGAAACCCGTTCGGAATCGGCTGTTCGATATCAGCCCCGGGTTTCGCTTGACGATGCCCCCGCCGATATAGACACCGTCCGAGGCGCCGAGAGCAAGCGAAAGATTGCCTGCGACCTGACCCAGGATCTCGAAGAACAGCTCGATCGATTCGGCTGCGGTCGAATCGCTGCCGTCCGCTGCCGCGGAGAAGATGTCTGCCGCGGCAAGTCCGGCTTTCTTCTCGCCCCGTATCCTGCCCAGCGCCCAGTAGATATTCTCGACACCGGGCCCGGAAACGAGGCGTTCATCGGAGACGCGGTCGAATCGATCGCGTAACTGGCTGAGCAGTTCCACCTGCATCCGTGTTTCGGGCGCGAATCCGAGATGGCCTGCCTCTCCCACGACCGGTAGGACCCGATCCCCCGTCTTGCACAGCCCTGCCGCCCCGAGACCGGTACCCGGTCCGAGGACGCCGACGGTGAAGTCAGTCTTGTTCAGATCCTTCGCCTTCGGCAGTCCAACTGACATCAGGTCGGCGTCCCGCAACCACGGAATCGAGTAGGCGATTGCCTCGAAGTCGTTCAGCAATCTGACGCGCGCCGGATGAAATGCGGATTGCAAATCGGCCGTTTCGATTCTCCAGTCATTGTTGGTAAAGCGAACGCTACCCTCGACGATCGGCCCGGCCGCGGCAATACAGATGACTTGCGGCTTGCCGGCTTTGACCTCGGCAAGGTAAGCGTCGATAGCCAGATCGGCAGATGCGAAATCGGCGCACTCATAGCTTCGCTCGGATGCGAAACCCGGTGCCTTCCGATTCGCGAGTGCGAATCGCGCGTTCGTCCCGCCGATGTCGCCGATCAGGAGACAGGGAGTTGCCATGACCGCTTCTCGCTCCGCTGCGGATACGTTGGTATTGCTATGCTCTCATACGTCAAGCGGTGCCGCATCACCGCATTGAAGAAGCCCGCGCGATTCACGGCCATCCGCAGATGTCAAAATTGCGGCGGGCGCCAGACGAATCGAGCCGGGGCGCCATGCGGTATTGACGCTGTAATGTCAGCTACCCATACTGCCCGCAGAAGAACAACAAGTGCAGTAAATTGGCAGGCAGCCCACGTCATTTGCGACACATCCCGAACGTCATTTCGTGTGCACGCATTATCGCGACACCGGTTCTCGTCTATCTCGCCTTCAGCGAGCGGGAGGACGCGTATACATGGCTATTGCTCGCGGCATTGGTCAGCGACATCGTCGACGGACTGATTGCCAGGAGTTTGTCGATCACTTCCCGGCTCGGCTCGCGGCTCGACACAATGGCCGACACACTGTTGTGGGTCGCGGCAGTTGCCGGCATCTGGAAATTTCATCCCGAGCTGGTTACGGACTACTGGATTCTGGTGGTACTCGTGCTCCTCATGTGGGTCGCACACCACGCCGCAGAATTGTTGCGATACGGCAAGTTGGCCAGTTTTCACACCTATTCGATGCGGGCGAGCGCCTACGCACTCGGCATATTTCTCGTCAGCATGTTTCTATGGGGCATTCAGCCGTGGCTGCTGTATGTCGCTTCTTTCCTGAGCATCCTGGCCGGAATCGAGCAATTGTTCCTCGTTGTCCTGCTTCCTGAATGGACCCCCAACGTACGCGGACTTTACTGGGCGCTCAGGAAGCGCAAGGCCGACGCTGCGTGAGCAAGTGGCTCGCAATTGCCAATCCACGCTCTGGCCAGTTCCAGTCGTCCGGGTTCGAGGCGGAATGGATGCCCAGGCTGCGCGAGTTCGCCGAGGACGTAATCTGTACTGACGAGGCCGGCGCCGCCACGAGAATCGCCGCTGACGCGAACGACGTCGACGGCATCGTCGTCGTTGGCGGCGACGGAACCATCTTCGAAGTCATCGCGGGCATGGACCGCGAACGCCAGAAGCTCGGACTGATTCCGACAGGCAGGGGAAACTGTCTGGCACGGGATCTCGGTATCAGAACCGTCGATGACGGATTTCGCGCCCTGAGCGGCGGCTTATGCGAGCGCATCGATCTCATGCAGGCATTGGTCGGATTTTCCGACGGCAGACAGCAATCCTGCCTCGCGGCAAGCACGATTGCCCTCGGATACGTGGTCGACGTTGTGGAGCGCGCTGACAGAATGCCCGCCGCCCGCTCATACGGATACGCACTTGCGACGATCGTCACACGTCCGAAACGATTTTCCTGCCTGCTCGATGCGAAGCAGCATTCATGCACCGGTATTGTCATCAACAACACCGTACATCTGGCCAACTTCCCGGCACTTTTCGACGCGAGCATCGGGGATGGCTTGCTGGATGTGATGAAGCTCGACGCCGGCTGGCCGCGTCAGCTGTTGCATAACCTGTCCGTCTCATCCGGGAGGAATGTTTATGACCCGAGTGAGCAGTGCCAGTCGGCGAGCATCAGGCTTTCGTTGCAGTCGCCCAGAACGCTGATGATCGACGGGCAGTTGTTCGCGGACGTTGCGGATCTTTCGGTCTGTTGCGTTCCCGCTGCGCTTTCCTGCCAGCATGACGGTCAGACATGATCGAAGAGATCTTTGTCACGATACTGATCGGGTTTGCAGTCGGCGCGTCGTTGATGGCGCTCGGGAACCGCGGAGTGCCGGTGCAGGTTGCCAGCGAGCGCTGGATCAAACTCGTCGTTTATTTCCTGGTCGTGGTGACGGCACTGGCATGCGCCGCGGGTGGACATTTCAGCATGTTCGTGTTTGTCACATTGATTGTCACGCTCAGTGCAATCGAACTGCACGGAGTGTCCCCGTCAATTCGACTCGGAACCGGCGGACAAAGGACTGTCATCTGGGTGGTTTTTGCCGCCGTCTCGGCCACGGCAATCGCTTTGACGCCGATACTGTCCCCGGCCCGCTGGGTGTATCTCTATCTGCTGGTCGCCGTGTTTGACGGCTTCAGCCAGGTGGTCGGGCAGCTCATAGGGCGTCGCAAACTGGCACCGCGGATCAGCCCGACAAAGACCGTCGAGGGCGCGATCGGCGGTTTGTCCGCCACCGTCGTCGTGGGGCTGTGGTTCCGCGCACTCCACGGGCCGGATCTGCGCGTCGCCCTGCTGCTCGCGGTCGCCATCGCGCTGGCCGGACTTTGCGGCGATCTGGCGGCGTCGTGGGTCAAACGGCGGGCGGGCATCAAGGACTTTGGCGCAATCCTCCCCGGCCAGGGCGGCGTTCTCGACCGCTTCGACAGCTTTCTGGCCGCGAGCGCGATCATCGGACCGCTGATCTACTTTGCCGGCGCCGCATAAGAAGGGCCGCTTGCGGGGCGCCGGTTTGTTTACAATTAGCTTTTTTCTGTCTTGACAATATGTTGACAATTGGCCGACCGGCCTTATAATGTCTTGACAATTGACTTTTTTCGGAATTGACAATTAGTTGCCGATCGGCCCCGCCGGATCCATGAGCACGAAAGACAGAATCGCGAGGTTCATCGAGCAGCGAGGCTCCGCCAGCAGCGCAGAGCTCGGCAAATACCTGGGTATATCCCGCCAGGCCGTCAACGCACACCTGCGCGCCTTGCTTGACGCCGGCACTGTCGTCAAGACGGGCTCGACCCGCAATGCGCGCTACCACACGCCATCGCAGGCGCCCGCAACGGCAAGCTTTTCCCGGGAGTACGGTCTTGCGGGACTCGACGAAAGCCGCGTCTTTGCGCGGATTGCAACAACCCTGAGCCTTCGACGAGTCCTGCGTGCCAATGTCGAGTCGATCGTGCATTACGCGTTTACGGAGATCCTGAATAACGCGATCGATCACTCGCAAGCCGACAAGTGCCGGGTCAGGCTAACACTCGGTGCCGGAAAGCTATTATTCGAGATCCGGGAAACCGGGATCGGTATATTTCGCTCGATCAGGGACAAGCTGGACCTGGAGGATGAGCAGGAGGCGATGATCGAACTCATCAAGGGAAAAATGACAACCATGCCGCAGGCACACACAGGGGAAGGAATATTTTTCACGTCGAAAGTCGCCGATCGGCTTTCGATACGATCACACAAGACGCAGATCGAATGGGACCGCGAGCATGATGACGTGTTCGTCTCCACACCGCACTTTCGAAAGGGCACGACAGTTGATTTCGAGATCCGGCGTGACTCCCGAACCAGACTGGAAGACATATTCAGCGAATACGCACCCGAGGAATACGACTATGAATTCCAAAAGACGCGGGTTCACGTCAAACTGCTGGAAACGGTATATATTTCCCGGTCGGAGGCGAAACGTCTGACGCACAACCTGAACAGGTTTTTGAACGTTGAACTCGATTTTCGGGATGTCGATAGGATCGGGCAGGGATTCGCCGATGAAGTATTTCGCGTCTTCGCCGCAGACAATCCCGACACAAAGGTTGTGTCCATAAACGCGAGCCGCAATGTCGCCGCGATGATCCGCCATGCCGGTGGAGCGGTGCTTCAGTGAGCGGGAAGGATTACCTGCCGTCATTTTCCCATCCGGTGGACGCTATCGTCCTCGCCGGGACCGACCGTGATCCCAAGCGATCGGTCATGGGGAAGAACAAGGCATTCCTCGAGATCGACCGCCGTCCATTGATCCGGCATGTCGTCGAGGCCCTGCTCGGCGCGCACTCGGTATCGGGGATCTATGCCGTCGGACCGGTCGATGAGATGACGAAGGCCCTGGACGGTCTGCCGGACGATGTTCAGCTGGTGCCGCAGCAAGGCAACATGCTGGCCAACTGCTGGGCCGGCGTCCATGCCAGCCAGCGCCGCCGCGCTCCCGAAACCGAAGAGGCCTTGACGCTGCGGCCCTATTTGATTCTGTCCAGCGATCTGCCTCTGATCTCGCCGGTGTCGCTGGACGATTTCGTCGCCCGCTGCGCGGACGAGGATCGAGCCACGGGTCCGTATGGCCTGATGGCAGGGGTGGTCGACGAGGCCGGCGTCGATCCGTTTTGCCCGGAAAGCGACAAACCGGGAATAGCGAGGCCGTTCGTGCAGCTCGAGTTTGCGCGCGTACGGCTTGCCAACATCTATGTCGCGAGACCGCAGCTGCTGGCGCACAGCGGTTTCCTTCAGACCGGCTTCGGTTATCGCAAAGCCGTTGACTGGAAGAACGTGGTGGGACTGGCATTCAGCATTCTCAGTCAAAAAGGCGGCCTGACGGCCGCCTGGCTGACGATACGACTGCAGGCGACGCTTCTGGCGGCGCGCAAAGGGGGCCGCCTGTATGACTGGCTGCGCCGTGGCAATACACGCGAGCGAGTGGAACGATCGACCAGCACGGTGCTCGGTGGCCCGCTGCGCCTCATCGTCACGCCCTTCGGCGGCTTGAGCCTGGACGTCGATGACGAAGACGACTTCGAGGTGCTCGATGCGCGTTATGCGGACTGGATCGCGATTCATAACGCAACCGCATCCCGATACCCGGTTGCACGAGCGCCTGATCAGCCTGTGCACGGCACCGGCAATTGAGCTAATGTAGGAACCACGGCCCACGAGAAAAAGTAACGACGGCCGCATCCTGTCGGGGAATTCACGATGAAGCGTTTTGCGACGATCATGCCTGCGCTCCTGTTGTTGCCGCTGCTCGCGTTCGCGGCCGACGAAGAAGACGTAGCGCCCGGTTTCAATGAGAAGACGTTCGAAGGGCTGGCGATGCGCAGCATCGGGCCGGCCTTCATGTCGGGACGCATCGCGGATATCGCGATTCACCCTGATAACAGGAGCCACTGGTACGTGGGCGTGGGAAGCGGCGGCGTCTGGAAGACCGTCAATGCCGGCACCACGTGGCAACCGGTATTCGATTCGGAAGGTTCGTATTCGATCGGTTGCGTGACAATCGATCCGAACCGGCCCGACACGGTCTGGGTCGGCACTGGCGAAAACGTCAGTGGCCGGCACGTCGGTTACGGCGACGGTGTATACAGGAGTCTCGATGCCGGCAAATCGTGGACCCGTATGGGCCTGGAGGACTCCGAGCACATCGGCATGATTCGGGTCGACCCCAGGGACTCCAGCGTGGTCTACGTCGCTGCCCAGGGGCCGTTGTGGTCGGGCGGTGGCGAGCGCGGCCTGTACAAGACGGTCGACGGAGGCGAGACATGGGAGAAGGTCCTCGGCGGCGGCGAATACACGGGCGTCAACGAGATACACCTGGACCCGGCCAACCCCGACGTCATGTATGCCGTCACCTGGCAGCGGTTCCGCAATGTCGCCGGTCTGATGGACGGCGGCCCGGAAACCGGCATTCACAAATCGATCGACGGCGGCTACACCTGGCGCGAGCTGACCGAGGGCCTGCCCGAGGAGAATATGGGCAAGACCGGTATCGCGATTTCGCCGATCAGACCGAACGTCGTCTACGCCGCGATCGAGCTCAAGCAACGCACAGGTGGCGTATTCCGCTCGGAAGACGGCGGCGAGACCTGGGAGAAACGCAGCGACTTCGTCGCCAGCGGCACCGGGCCGCACTACTACCAGGAGATCTTCGCCAGCCCGCACGAGTTCGATCTGCTGTACCACATGGACGTCTACCTGCACGTGTCCGATGACGGCGGCAAGACATTCGTCAAGACGGAGTATCAGGACAAGCACGTCGATCACCATGCGATGGCGTTCGATCTCGAAGACCCCGACTATCTCCTCGTCGGCAACGACGGCGGGGTCTACGAAAGCCTCGACGGCGGCGAGAACTGGAGATTCGCCGCCAACCTGCCGGTTACGCAGTTCTACAAGGTATCGGTCGACTACGACGAGCCGTTCTACAACATCTACGGCGGCACCCAGGACAACAATACGCAGGGCGGGCCGTCGCGAACCCGAAACGTCCACGGCATATTGAATTCGGACTGGTTCGTCGCACTGGGCGGCGACGGTCACCAGCCCGCCGCCGACCCGAGCGATCCCGACATCGTCTACGCCCAGTGGCAGCAGGGCAACCTCACGCGCTTCGACCGGCGCACCGGCGAGTCGGTCTATATCAAGCCGCAGCCGGAACAAGGCGAACCGACGGAGCGCTTCAACTGGGATGCGCCGATTCTGATCAGCCCGCACGACTCGTCGAGGCTCTACTTCGCCAGCCAGCGCGTCTGGCGCAGCGACGACCGGGGCGATTCCTGGCGGGCGATCAGCGGCGATCTGTCGCGCGGCATCGACCGGATCGCGCAGCCGATGATGGGCCGGGTCTGGAGCTTCGACGAGCCCTGGGACCTCTACGCGATGTCCAAGTACGGCACCATCACCTCGCTGTCGGAATCACCGATCGTCGATGGACTCCTCTATGCCGGTACCGATGACGGCCTCATTCACGTCAGCGAGGACGGCGGGCGGAGCTGGCGCAGTGTTGACGATCTGCCCGGCGTGCCCGAGTTCTTTTTCGTCAACGACATCAAGGCCGATCTGTTTCAGGCGGATACCGTATACGTCGTGGTCGACGACCACAAGAGCGGCAACTTCAGTCCCTTTGTATTGAAGAGTTCGAACCGCGGGCGTTCCTGGCAGAGTATCACGGGCGACCTGCCGGAGCGGCATATCGTGTGGCGCCTGGTCCAGGACCACGAAAATCAGGACCTGCTCTTCCTCGGCACCGAGTTCGGCGTGTTCTTCAGCGTCCGGGGCGGCAACCAGTGGGTCAAGCTGTCCGGGGGGGTTCCCAACATCCCGTTTCGCGATCTCGCCATCCAGAAGCGCGAGAACGACCTCGTGGGCGCGACTTTCGGTCGCGGATTCTATGTGCTCGACGACTACACGCCGCTGCGCCGGATCAGTACCGGAATGCTGGAGAGCCAGACGGTTCTCTTTCCGGTCCGCGATGCCCGCTGGTATGTGCCGAAGCGGCCACTCGGCTGCTCGAGTAACGGCTGCAAGGCGTCGCAGGGCGCAGCGCTATTTCAGGCGCCGAACCCGCCCTTCGGCGCCACGTTTACCTATTACCTGCCAGAGCAGATTTTCAGCCTGCAGGAGCGGCGGCGAGAACGTGAAAAACCGCTTGAAGAGACAGGCAAGGACACGCCCTACCCCGGCTGGGACGCGCTTCAGGCCGAAGCACTGGAGGACGAGCCCGCGATGGTGCTGACGGTCACGGATTCGCGCGGCAATGTCGTGCGCCATATCGAAGGGCCGGTGACGGCGGGCTTTAACCGAGTTGCCTGGGACCTTCGGTACCCGGCGGTGGAACCCTGGGTGCCCGAGGAGCAGCGGGAACCATCGCGCGAAGAACCCGCCGGGGTGCTGGTCGAACCGGGCACCTATACCGTGCAGCTGGCGCGACGCATCGACGGCAGGCTGGAGGATACGAACCAGTCTCAGACCTTCGACGTGACATCGATTCGCAATCCGACGCTGACGCGGGCAACGCAGGCACAGCGCGTCGCGTTTTCGCGTCGCGTCGACGAGCTGAGAAGGGCCGTCAGTGGTTCGGTATCGGCGATTGACGAACTCGTTGTCGCAATCGACGCGGTCAAGGAGGTCGTTACGCGCTCCACGGCCGATGCCAATCTCTACGACGAAGCGAATTCCATCTCGCAGCGCGCGAAGGTGCTCAGGGACCGACTGACGACGAACGAGGCGCGCGCCTACATGGGGGACCCGGGTCCCGTTGCGATAGACCAGCGCCTGGACGTCGCGGGATTCGGGGCCTTGTCAACGGCCTACGGACCTACCGTAACGCAGTCACGCAGTCTCCAGATCGCCGATGAACAGTTCGCCGAAGTCGGCCGGGCCCTCGATCGATTGATCGATACGGAGTTTGGGGCGCTCAAAGAGAAACTGGATGCTGCCGGAGTGCCGTGGACGCCGGGCCGCGGCGTTCCGAATTCGGAATAACACTAGCCTGAACATTGCACGAGAGTCCGGGATTATGGGCGCGAGATCGTTGTGGCT
>JBHHWI010000023.1:0-30686 GCA_046756445.1 Woeseia sp.
GCCTGCGTCCGCAATTCGGAAGTGCGCGCCATGCTTCGCAACCTGGGTCTGTAATCAGACGCCTGAAACCATCAGGGTCCGTCACCAGGACGGACCCCCTCTCCTGCATGGCCTCCCGGCGTCCGCGGGCGGTTCACGATCGCCTTAAACGCAGGTCAGTACCGGGGGATTCCTCGTGCAGTCACAGCGAGGCGATGTTCCGGGCGGACACTCCCGACTCACGCCGTTGCACGAGCACGTACGAGAAATAAGTGTTTTCCCTGCGAATACCTCCAATACATAGGCGTCATCGGACAGATCCGGTGCCGCAACATAGCGCACGGTATGTCCATTCGGTAATTCGAATGATTTCACGGTGCCATCATCCATACTGATCCTCCGTTTTCCAACAGGGCGTAATCAATGCAGGATTGTCGAGAGCACGAGACGCCCGGTATTTCCAGGGGGCTACCACGAGCCTGGTCATGCAAACTCGTGGTCCATCACCTCGGTTTCGACGGTGCCTTCATCGATCAGTGCAGCGACGGCCGGGTCGTGACATTCGACCCATGGGCTCACGGACACCGTTCCCACGCAAACGCAGCTATTCCCCCTGGCGTCGGGATAGCATTTGGGCTTTGGGTTCGAGATGGACACCTGACCCGTGCCGCCCTTTTCGCAGGGTGTCGGGCAGACAAAGCTGGCTCGCCAGTCACGGGCCGCCTGCTCGAGATCTGCCAGGGCAGTCTCGGCCGCCCGGTGCCAGTGAACGCGCGCTTTGCCCTCCGCCAGCCCGTGTGGACTCGTCGCCGTTGTCCTTATCGTCTTTGCGAACGGTTTATCCGGAAATTCGTTTGTGCAGGCCATTTTCTTCTCATTTTTGTCAAGCATCGCATGCGCCAAACATGTGACCGCAGCAATGAGTTCAATCCACCGCACAAGGAGGACGAAGCCGTTGATCTACAGATGGTGCCCGGGGCGAGACTCGAACTCGCACGTCCTTGCGGACAACGGATTTTAAGTCCGTAGCGTCTACCAATTCCGCCACCCGGGCCGGGTATCAGGCATGACACTTGGAGGTAGGGACGGAATCGCATTCTACCCTGAGGGCCCCTATCTACGCCATTTTCGGGTTATCCGGTTGGCAATATATCCCTGAGATTACCCCAACTGTGATACCCCCCTATCGATGGAGCCTCGTACTTCTGGCTCTGCTGGATTGTGCGTTCTTTCGCCCGAAACAGGGAACCGGGTCCCAGCGGCCACGGCTCTGTTATTTGACGAATGGTCATCATTTCGTCTGTCTTACCCAGTTTTCGACGTGCAGCTTCGGTACACGCCGAAACTCACGTTCATTGTTGGTCACCAGTGTCGCGTCAATACTTCGCGCATGCGCAGCAATCAACAAGTCATTGGCGCCAATCAACGCGCCCTTTTTAGCAAGGGCATGACGGATATCGCCATAATGTCCGGCGCCTTCCTGGCCGAATGGCAGGATATCTAAACCCTCGACGAATGCGGCGAGCTCGCGTGCATTGTGCTTGACGCGGCGAGAATGGACGACACCGTAAACCAGCTCTGCATAGCTGATCGAGGAGACGAAAAGAGAGCCTGCGTGCTCCACAAATCGCTCACGCAATGCCGGATCACGCTCGTTGATCACGTAGATACACATATTTGTATCGAGCATGTACGTCATCGGATCGCATCACGTTTCTCCACCGGGAGATCTTTGCGGGCTGGAAGGCTGCCGCGAGATTTCGCGTTGAAATACGCAGCCCAGTCTTTGCCGCGTGGGCGCAGCGTCAGTTGATCGCCCTCTTTCCTGATGTATACCTCGTCCGTCTCGAAGCGACATGCGGCGGGTAACCGCACCGCTTGGCTACGCCCCGACCAAAAAACTTTGGCGGTGCCTTCAAAATCCGGTTTGTTGCTCATGATTTTCGTGCCTCGTTTGATACATCCCATGATATATCACATCGTGATATATCTCAAGAGATATGACTCAAGCTGTAACATTGACGATCGTTAACGGTAAACTCGTGATCGCGCCCTTTTGTTCACTACAAGTGGTTGCCGGAACCGTATGATTACCCAAGGAATATACCGCCAAATTCTAAGCGCCTTTAACGAATTCTGTCGGAAGCTATTGAGCAGTAAGACTTTATAGTCTGGTGAATCACCGTACTGTATCGGACTTTACTGGATGTCTCTGGATGAGGTAATGGAGGCTAGGGACGGAATCGAACCGACGTACACGGCTTTGCAGGCCGCTGCATAACCACTCTGCCACCTAGCCGCAGGTGGGTGAATGCGAAGCATTATGCTCAACAGGCGTGGCAGTATAACGCCGGTCCACCCAGAATCAATCAGGCATCGGGTACACGGGCACTGCATAATGCCGGCATGAGGAATCGATACTTGGCATCTCGCGGCGACAAGATACTGTGCGCATTTCCCCTGATGCTGCTCGGCATGCTGTCGGCATGCAGCGTGTCACCCGACATCGAACGCATCGAGGTGCCGGCAGGTGCGGGCAGCGCGAGTCCGAATCTGGACGCCGGGGATGACGGCACAGTGGTCCTGAGCTGGCTGGAGCCCGAGGATGCCGGTCACGTCCTGAAGTTCTCGGTGCTGGATGCGTTCGACTGGGGGACACCCCGGGTCGTGGCGCGTGGCGAAGACTGGTTCGTGAACTGGGCGGATTTCCCGTCGGTCGTGCCCGTAACAGACGGGTTCTGGGCATCGCACTGGCTGGTGCGGCGGCCTGCGGGCGGTTATGCCTACGATATCGCCCTGGCCGTATCGAACGATGCGGGTCGAAGCTGGTCGGAGCCGTTTCCCCCGCACCGAGACGGTACCGACACCGAGCACGGCTTCGTCAGTCTGTTTCCACACCAATCCGGCGCCGGCCTGATCTGGCTGGACGGGCGAAACATGGTCACTGCGTCCGGCGATGAGAACCCGGCGTCGGGAATGACCCTCAGGACCGCGGTGCTGTCAGCCGATCTCTCGCTGTCTGACGAGTTACTCGTCGATGAGCTGATCTGTGACTGCTGTCAGACCGATGTTGCGTTGACCGGTGCGGGACCCGTCGCGGTGTATCGCAATCGCACGCGAGACGAGATTCGCGATATCTATGTCTCACATTATCGCGATCAACGCTGGCAACAGGGACGGCCGGTGGCGGACGACGGCTGGGAGATTCCCGGCTGTCCGGTGAATGGTCCGGCTATTGATGCACGCGGAGCTCTGGTGGCCATTGCCTGGTTCACCGCCGCGGACAAGCTTCCCCGTGTCCGCGCCGGATTCTCCGGCGATGCCGGGGAATCGTACCTGGCACCCGTCGAGGTCGCCGGCGAAGAGGCCCTGGGTCGTGTCGGTGTGGCCCTGTTGCCGGATGGAGACGCAGCCGTCAGCTGGTTGCGAAAAACGGAATCGGATCACGCGGAACTCTGCGTCAGGCGAATAACCACGGACGGGGAAACGGGCCCCGTGCATGTCGTTTCCGGTTCGGACCAGATCCCGGCTTTGAGTGTGCCGCAGATGCATCGATCAGGCGGCAAACTCGTCTTCGCATGGACCCGCAGCACCGACGGGGTCACCGGGATCGCGTCGGCCCTCGTTGCCATCGACGCCCTGTAAGCCCTTCTCTCCGGCGTTCACGAGAACGGGAAACAGCCGTGGGACAATTCCCTCTATCATGCGGAAACCGTCGCCTCGATTCCCGATAAGTGGCTCGTATCCATCGATGCGGAGCGCTGCAAGACGAAGGACGGTACGGGGCTAAGGGTGACGCCGGGCCCATGTGGGCGGTCCGTGACGAGAGCAACGGGCGAAAAAAAGGCCCCTGCGACAGGGGCCTTGTCGATGTCTGGAGCGGGCGAACGGGCTTGAACCGTCGACCTTCTCGTTGGCAACGAGATGCTCTACCAGCTGAGCTACGCCCGCATTTTTCGGAGGGCCGAGATTTTAGCCGCTGGCGGCCTGCTGTCAAGGACGTGGCTGTAGCGGGGCGTTTTGTGGGCAGATCCTAGCTGCTGCTCATGATCGCGGGCCAGGCGGCGCGCAGATAGGCGACCATCGACCAGAGCGTCATTCCCGCGGCGATCAGCAGCAGCGCGTAACCGATGGTGTAGGTCGGGAGTCCGATCAGATCGTGCTGATAGACCATGAACCCGATGCCGAACATCTGAAGCGCGGTCTTGATCTTGCCGGACCACCTGACCGCGACGTCGGATCTCGCGCCGATGCTTGCCATCCACTCCCGTAACGCAGAGACCGTGATCTCCCGGCCGATGATGATGACGGCGATGAGGGTGACCGTGAGCCGGGGATCGCCTTCCACCAGTAACACCAGAATGATGGTCACCATCAGCTTGTCGGCGACCGGGTCGAGGAACTCACCGAATTTGGAGGTCTGGTGGAGTTTCCTGGCGACGATGCCGTCCAGCCAGTCAGTGACCCCGGCAACAGCGAACACGATCCCGGCGATCGGCCTGGCAAAGTCCATCGAACTGTAGAAGCAATAGACGATGACCGGAATCGCCGCAATACGGACCAGCGTCAGGGTATTGGCGAGGTTAATTTTCACGGGCGGGTGGCCGTATGTCAGCGATTGCCGTCGAGATGCAGGTTGTCATAGATTCGCCGGGCCAGTGACCGGCTGATGCCGTGCACTTTGACGAGGTCGTCGATACCAGCACCGAGTACACCCTGTAAGCCCCCGAATTGTTTCAGCAACTCGCGGCGGCGAATCGGTCCCAGCCCCGGTATTTCCTCGAGCCGGGACGTCTTTCTCGTTTTGGCGCGCCGCTGCCGGTGTCCCGCGATCGCGAATCGGTGCGCCTCGTCCCTGATTTGCTGAATCAGGAGCAGTGCCGGCGAGTCTGCGGGCAGTATAGTGGGCGTGCCGGAACCTGCCAAGAAAAGCTGTTCCGAGCCTGGCCTTCGCGCCCGGCCCTTGGCGACGGCGACTACCTGGAGCCAGTCGAGCTCCAGTTCGTCGAGCACGGTCAGCGCTTCGGACAACTGGCCCTTGCCGCCGTCGACGAACAGCACGTCAGGCATCGGCACCTCGCCCTTTTTGACGCGCGCATAACGCCTCTTCAGCGCCTCGGCCATGGCCGCATAGTCGTCGCCCGCCGATGCGGGTTTCAGGTTGAAGCGCCGATAGTCGGTCTTCAGTGGTCCCGCGGTGTTGAAGACCACGCAGGACGCGACGGTCGCCTCGCCGGAAGTATGGCTGACGTCGAAACACTCGAGGCGTTCGGGCGTTTCCTCGACCTTCAGCGCCTCGCCCAGTGCCGCGAACTGGCGGCGGATCGTTGCGTTGCTCGCGGCGTGCAGATTGAGGCCCTGCTCTGCATTGGTACGCGCCATCTGCAGCCACCGCAGGCGGTCGCCACGCACCCGGTTCTTGATCGAGACCCTGTGAGCCGATCGCTCCGACAGGCTCTGTTCCAGCAGCCGGCGGTCCTCGATGTCCGAATCGATGACGATCTCCTTCGGCGCATCGCGGCCCAGATAATATTGCGACAGGAAACCTCTCGACACCTTCTGCCTGTCGGCGTCGCCGCTGATTTTCGGGAAGTGGTTGCGGCTGCCGAGCATCGCGCCGTGCCGGATGAACAGTATGGTCGCGCAATGAAGGCCGGGACGAGACGCAAGCGCGATGACGTCCAGGTCCTTCGCGGTCGTCTTCGAAGCCAGTTGTTCGGCTTCGACCTTTCTCATGCGGGCAACCTGATCGCGGTAACGGGCGGCCTGCTCGTAATCCCTGGCCTGCGAGGCCTTGTCCATGCGTGCGACCAGCGTGTTGATGACGCTTCGGTTCTTGCCTTCGAGGAAAAGGACAGCCGCGTTGACGTCCTCGCCGTAAGCGGACTCGTCGATATAGCCGACGCAGGGCGCCGTGCAGCGCCTGATCTGGTACTGCAGGCAGGGGCGGCTGCGGTTTTTGAAGTAGCTGTCCTGGCACTGGCGGATCAGAAACAGCTTCTGTAACTCGTTCAATGTTTTTCGGACGGCCCCCGCGCTCGGATACGGCCCGAAGTAGCGTCCCTTGCCCTTGCGCGGCCCGCGATGGAAATCCAGCCGCGGAAAAGCATGTTCCGTCGACACATATATATAAGGGTAGCTCTTGTCGTCGCGCAGGATGACGTTGAAGCGGGGCCTGTGCCGTTTGATCAGGTTGTACTCGAGGATCAGTGCTTCGGCTTCGGTATTGGTGACGGTCACTTCGACGCCATGTACCTGCTCCATCATCGAGCTGGTCTTCGCGTCTGCGTGTGAACGGTGAAAGTAGCTGGCGACCCGCTTCTTCAGGTCGCGGGCCTTGCCCACGTAGATCACCTGCCCTTTGGCGTTCAGCATGCGGTATGCGCCCGGGCGATGGGTCAGGCCGCCGATAAATGCTTTTACGTCGAATGTCACGTGCTCGATTGCGAGACCAGGTCCCTTGCCCTTTTTATCACCATCCCAAACATCTCGTCAGTCAGCCGGCCGGTATTCGTGTTGTAGCGGCTGCAGTGATAGGAGTCCAGCAGCATGACGCCCGACCCGATGCGATATTCGGCCGCGTGAGCGAATGGATAGTCCGCCTGCCTGAGAGCCATCGCGCGCACGACGGCGCGGTGTGCGATACCGCCCAATGCGAGAATGACCGAGCCCTCGGACAGGCTACGCAGTTCATTTGCGAGGTAGGCATTGCAGGTGTTGATCTCGGCGCCCACCGGCCTGTTGTCCGGCGGCAGGCACTTGACCGCGTTGGTGATGCGGCAATCGACGAGCCTCAGACCGTCGTCTGCCGCGGCCGACGCCGCCCGGTCGCCGAAACCGAAGGCATGCAGCGTCCGGTAGAGCAGAATGCCCGCGAAATCGCCGGTGAACGGCCTGCCGGTCCGGTTGGCGCCGTGCATGCCCGGCGCCAGGCCGACGATCAGCAGGCGGGCCTCGGGATCGCCGAAAGGCCCGACGGGCCGGCAATGATAGCCGGGATTGTCTCTCCTGACGGTGTCGAGAAACGCGGCCAGCCGGGGACAGCGGCGGCAGTCGGGATCGAATGTGTCAGCCTGCATATTTCACCGAGGCGGCAGCCGGCTCATAGAGAATTTCGATGCACTTGAATATTCCCGGTTCCAGCTATCGATTAGCGTTGCAAGCATTGTGTCTACCGCCGGCTGCCGCCTCGGTGAAATATGCAGGCTAATCATCCATGTGGTGGATCACGGCCTTGCCGAATCCTCTGGTGCCGAGGAGTTTCGCGCCGGGAATGAGCTGTTCGAGCTCGTCCTCGACTTCCTTTTTGTCATGCGGTCCGGACTTGCGAATCGGCGCCCTGATCGCCGCCCGCAGGCGTGCCAGGTCGAAGGTCAGTTCCTTGCTCGCGATGGTGTTGGCGACACCCTTGATGATCAGGTCCGCCGCCTCGTTCCAGCCCAGATAACGCAACATCATCTCCGCCGAAAGAATGAGGGAGCCCGGGTTGACGCGGTCTTTTCCGGCGAATCCGGGCGCAGTGCCGTGGGTCGCCTCGAATACCGCGACCCCTTCGCCGATGTTGGCGCCCGGAGCGATGCCGATGCCGCCGACCTGGGCGGCGAGCGCGTCCGAGATGTAATCCCCGTTCAGGTTGAGCGTGGCGATGACGTCATAGTCTTCCGGGCGCATCAGAATCTGCTGCAGGAAATTGTCTGCGATGACGTCCTTGACGATGATTTCGCGTCCGGTCACGGGATTGGCGAAGGCGAGCCAAGGGCCACCGTCCTTGTCTGTTGCACCGAACTCTTCCCGGGCGACCTCGTACCCCCAGTGACAGAATGCGCCTTCGGTGAACTTCATGATGTTGCCCTTGTGGACCAGACAAACGGAGCCGAAGTCCCGGTCCACGCAATACTGGATCGCCTTTCTCACCAGTCGTTGTGAACCCTCCCTGGAGACGGGCTTGATGCCAATGCCTGAGCTTGCCGGAAAGCGAATTTTTTTCACATCCAGTTCGGTCTGGAGGAACCTGATCAGCTTTTGCACCTCCTGCGATCCGGTCGGATACTCGATGCCGGCGTAGATGTCTTCGGTGTTCTCACGAAAGACGACCATATCGACCAGGTCCGATTGTCTCATCGGCGTGGACACGCCCGGAAAGTAACGGATCGGACGGACACAGGCATAGAGGTCCAGAGCCTGCCGAATCGCGACGTTCAGTGAGCGAACGCCGACCCCGATCGGCGTCGTCAAGGGACCTTTGATCGATACGACGTAGCTCTGCAGCGCATGCAGGGTTTCTTCGGGCAGGAAGTTCTCGCTGCCATAGACGTCGGCTGCTTCGGCGCCGGCATAGACCTGCATCCACTGTATGGCGCGGTCTTCTCCATAGGCCCGCTCGAGTGCGGCGTCGACCACGCCCTTCATGACCGGCGTGACATCGCCTCCGATTCCGTCGCCGACGATGCAGGGAATGACCGGCTTGTCCGGGACGTTTATCGAGTGATCGCGATTGATGGTGATCACCTCACCGCCTGCCGGAATCTTTATCTTCTCGTATTGCATCGCCGCCCCCGTCTCAATCGATATCCTGATAGGCAACGGACGTCAGAAACGGGACAAACTCGTCCTGGGCCGTGATCTGATCCAGCAACTGTGCAGCACGCTCAAACTTGGCCTTGGAGAACAGATCCGCGCCGACGGTATTGCGAATGTCGTCGAGTTCCTCGGCCAGCAACGATCGAAAAAGCGCATAGGTCACATTGCGGCCCTCGTCCAGCACGCCGGTCTCGTGGTGCACCCATTGCCAGATCTGCGCGCGCGAGATTTCCGCCGTTGCCGCGTCTTCCATGAGATGGTTGATGGGCACACAACCGTTGCCCCCCAGCCAGGCCACCATGTATTGCACGGCAATTCGTATGTTGTCGCGCAGGCCTCGTTCCGTGATCTTTCCCTTGACCACCTGCAGAAGGTCGGCAGCGCTGACGTCGACGTCCTCGCGGAGTCTGTCGAGCTGGTTGTCTCCCGGCATATGCTCATCAAAAATCGAAGTCGCCAGCGACACCAGCCCCGGGTGCGCGACCCAGGTGCCGTCATGGCCGTCGCCGGCCTCGCGCTCCTTGTCGGCGC
Source organism: Woeseia sp. (assembly GCA_046756445.1). Taxonomy (GTDB): domain Bacteria; phylum Pseudomonadota; class Gammaproteobacteria; order Steroidobacterales; family Woeseiaceae; genus JACZWL01. The sequence goes on from JBHHWI010000023.1 coordinate 9,091, forward strand.
GGACCTTGGCGAGTGCCCGGGCGTTCGCCTCCTGGTCGTCCTTGATCGGAATCTGCGCCGCCATGCCGCCAATGGCGTACGCGCCGCGCCGGTGGCAGGTCTTGATGGCGAGCTGCGAGTAAGATCTCAGGAAATGGGTGGTCATCGTGACTTCGCCCCGGTCGGGCAGCACGAACTCCGGATATCGGCTGAATTTCTTGATGAAACTGAAGATATAGTCCCACCGACCGCAATTCTGGCCGACGATGTGGTCCCTGAGCTCATAGAGAATCTCGTCCATCTCGAATGCGGCCAGGATTGTCTCGATGAGGACGGTGACCTTGATCTTGCCGGCGGCCACGACGCCTGCCGCCTCCGAATATCTGAACACGTCGCTCCAGAGACGCGCTTCCAGGTGACTCTCGAGTTTCGGCAGGTAGAAATACGGGCCCGTTCCGCGTCCTGCAAGCGCGCTCGCGTTGTGGAACAGGTACAGTCCGTAGTCGACCAGGGCGCCCGGAACCTCGTTGCCATCGACGAGAATGTGCTTCTCGGGCAGGTGCCAGCCCCGCGGCCGCACGATCAGGGTCGCGACTTCATCGTTCAGGCTGTAGTGCTTGTCGTTGGACGTCAGCTCGATCGTCCGGTTCACGGCATCGCGCAGATTCACCTGACCCTGGATGACGTTGTGCCAGGTCGGCGTCATCGAATCCTCGCAGTCCGCCATGAACACTTTCGCGCCCGAGTTCAGCGCATTGATGATCATCTTGCGGTCCGTCGGTCCCGTAATCTCGACCCGGCGGTCGCAAAGGTCCGCCGGTACCTCCGTGACCCGCCAGTCGGCGGCGCGAATCTCCGCGGTCTCCGCCAGGAAATCGGGCATGCCGCCGGCGTCGATGGACTTCTGACGCTCCAGCCGGGCGGCCAGCAAGTCATCGACGCGCGGCGAGAACTCCCTCGCCAGCGAGCCGACGAATTGCAGCGCGTCTTCGCTCAGGATTTGGTCGAATTCGGGCGATCGCTGCCCGAGGATCTCGATGCCTTTCATGCGTCTTGTCTCGTAATCAATGCTGTTGAGCCGGTATATAAACCTTTTAAATTAAAAGGTTATACGCTTAACTTAAAGGAGATAATTGTAATGTGGCAGCGCGGCATCATAACCACGCCGCCGGCCACATTCAATCAGTGCCGCAGGCCGGCTATGCGCATGGCGATTTCCATCGCCTGCTCGTAGTTCAGCCGTGGATCGACGGTCGATTTGTATGCCCGTGCCAGATCACCATCGGTCAGACCGCGGGCGCCGCCGGTGCACTCGGTGACGTTGTCACCGGTCAGTTCGAGGTGGACGCCACCGAGGTAACTGCCGAGCGAGGCGTGCACGCGAAAGGCCGACTCGAGCTCCGCGACGATGTTGTCGAAGCGCCTGGTCTTGGTGCCGTCCGAGGTGTTCTCCGTGTTGCCGTGCATGGGGTCACAGACCCAGAGGACGGGCGAGCCGGTTTCTCGTATCGCCCTGATCATCTCGGGCAGCTTGTCTGCGAGGGCCCTTGCGCCGAATCGGTGAATCAGCGTGATGCGGCCGGGCTCGTTGTTCGGGTTCAATACGCCGATCAGCTCCTGCAGCCACTGGGCCGACATGCCGGGACCGACCTTGATGCCTATGGGATTGGCGATGCCGCGAAAAAACTCGACATGGGCACCGTCCATGGCGGCGGTCCGCATGCCGATCCAGGGGAAATGGGTCGTGAGGTTGTACCACTTGTCGCGATGTTTGAGGAAGCGGGTCTGCGCCTGCTCGTAGGACAGATGCAGGCCTTCGTGAGCCGCATAGATATCGGCCCGTTGCGTGTCGTGTAACGGCCGTCCCGATATCGACTCCAGAAAATCCAGGGAGTCCGAAATCGAATCGACGATGTTGTGGTACTCGTTCGCCATCGGTGAATGGCCGACCCAGTCAAGGTCCCAGAACTCCGGGTGGTGCAGGTCGGCAAACCCACCGTCGATCAGCGAGCGGACGAAATTGAGCGTCAGCGCCGCCCGTTCGTAACCCCGGAGGATCAGTTGCGGGTCCGGCACGCGATCGTCGGCGGTGAAAGGATTGCGATTGACCAGATCGCCCCGGAAGCTCGGCAGGCTCCGGCCGTCCCGCGTTTCGGTGTCGGCGGAGCGCGGTTTCGCATACTGCCCGGCCATGCGCCCTATCCTCACGACCGGCTTCTTCAGTCCGTAGAGCATGACCAGGCTCATCTGCAGCAGGATCTTGAGTTTGGCGACGATGTTCTCGGAGGTGCACTCGTCGAAACTCTCGGCGCAGTCGCCACCCTGCAATACGAACGCCTCGCCGCGCTGCGCAACCGCAATCAGCGAGCGGAGTTCATCGACTTCCCAGGAGGTCACGATCGGCGGCAGGCGGCTCAGCTCCGACACGACACGCTCCAGCGCCGGCTTGTCGGGATAGGTAGGCTGCTGCGCGGCCGGCAGGCTCTGCCAGCTCGCGGGGTGCCATTCGGATCTGGCGACACTTCGCGTCACGGATACTCCCCGGGTCTGCCGAGTCGGGGACTATGCCACGATGTACCGAGCCCAGGCAAAAGTGTCTTCGGTATACAAGAGCTTACACGGCGGCATGAGCATGTTCCGGCATACCCTGGAAAGGCTCTTGAGAGATTGGCACAATGCGCGCCTCGAAATCTCCCGGCGACCACGATCGGTCAGGAGTTTCCATGCAAGCAATACTGGACAGACTGGGTCTCTCTGAAACAAACCCCGGCAGCTGGTCGGGCGCAGACGCATACGAATCGGGCGATGCGCGACTGATCAAATCAGTCAATCCAGCCAGCGGCGACGTCATTGCCGGCGTCCGGTCGACCACACCCGAGGAGTACGACAAGATCGTCAACAACGCCCGCGCAGCCTTTCGGGAATGGCGCAATGTGCCGGCGCCTGTCCGTGGTGATGCCATACGCCTTGTCGGCGTCGCCCTGCGCGACTACAAGGATGCCCTCGGCAGCCTCATCGCGCTGGAGAATGGCAAGATCAAGGCCGAGGGCGACGGCGAAGTCCAGGAGATGATCGATATCGCCGATTTCGCTGTCGGTCAGTCGCGCATGCTCTACGGGCGCACCATGCAGTCGGAGCGCCCCAGGCATCGAATGTACGAGCAATGGCATCCACTGGGCGTTGTCGGCATCATCACGGCCTTCAATTTTCCGGTTGCCGTCTGGTCATGGAATGCCTGCATCGCCTCCATATGCGGCAACGTCAGCATCTGGAAGCCGTCCCCCAAGACGCCGCTGTGCGGTCTTGCGGTGCAGAAAATCTGTACCGAAGCGCTTGCTGATTCCGGTTTCCCCACCATCTTTCACCTGTTCAACGATGCAGGTGACCAGCTGGCGCAGCAGTTCGTAGACGACGCGCGGACGGACCTGATCTCGTTTACCGGCTCCTGTGCGGTCGGCAGGAAGGTCGGCGAACGGGTCGCTGCCAGAATGGGCAAGTGCCTGCTGGAACTCGGCGGTAATAACGCAATCATCGTCGACGAACACGCCAGCATGGAGATCGCCGTGCCCGGCATCGTGTTTGGATCGGTCGGCACTGCCGGCCAGCGCTGCACGACGACCAGAAGGATCATCGTTCACGAGTCGCGCATGGATGAACTCAAGGACAAGCTCGTCGCCGCCTACAGCCAGGTAAGGATCGGGGACCCCCTGGACGAAGATACCCTGATGGGGCCGCTGATTGACGAAGCCGCGGTAACGCGAGTAGTGGAAGCCGTCGCGACGATTCGTGATCAGGGCGGCGAGATCCTCTGCGGCGGCGCCCGCCTGGATCGGCCCGGCAATTTTGTCGAGCCCGCCATCGCCGTGGTCAGCAATGACTGGGATATCGTGCAAACGGAGACTTTCGGTCCCATCCTGTACCTGATTCCATACCGGGATATGGACGAAGCGATCGCCCTGCACAACGGCGTGGTGCAGGGACTGTCGTCCGCCATATTTACCGACAAGCTGCGGCATGCGGAGTACTTTCTTTCCAGTATGGGCTCGGACTGCGGCATCGCGAACGTCAATATCGGCACCTCCGGCGCCGAAATCGGCGGCGCATTCGGCGGCGAAAAAGACACCGGTGGCGGCCGGGAAGCGGGTTCCGACGCATGGAAAGCCTACATGCGGCGTCAGACCAATACGATCAACTGGGGCACCGACCTGCCGCTCGCTCAGGGTATCAACTTCAGGCTGTAGCCCCTCGCGCGGCGGCCTAGCCTGAAAATTGCACGAGACCGCCCGAGATTGCCGAGATGGTGATGATTTTGATATGCATGGCGATGGTTCTTGATGGTGACACTTTGTAAGAATCACCGGCTGTCCGGTCTGTGGCCGGATCTCGTTACGCCTGACTGGCTCTTCCTTCGAGCCATAGCCCGCTATGGCTCTCAGTCCAGAGCGGCGTCAGCCGCGACGATCTCTCGCCCACAATCCCGGACTCTCGTGCAATTTTCAGGCTAGCCCTTGCGGGCAGAAGGATTTTCTGTTCTCTCGAAGCGATTGGTCGAGCGGTTCTTGACGGCTTCGCCCTCGGCAAAGACCCGCCCGTTCATGGCGAGGTAGACCCCGGGCGGCGCCGATTGAACGGCAGCGACGGCCATGCCGATATTGAACACCGCGTCGGTGGTCCTGAACCGCGCCGGGCTCAGCGAGCCCGTCAGCACGACGGTCTTGTCCGGTATCGAGCGCAGCACCGCGGCCGTCTCCGCCATCGTGTCTGTTCCATGGGTGACGACATACAGCGTCGCGTCGTCTTTTTCGATGTACTCCTTCAACGCCTTCCGGTTTTCCTCGGTTATTTCGAGACTGTCCTTCTGGAACATCGGCACGATGTCGTAGTCAAAACTGACCAGCCCGTCGGTCAGGATATGCTGGACCTGGGATTCGCCCACTTCGTACTTACTGATGGCATCGAAATAGGTTTTGTCGATGGTGCCGCCGGTGGTCACGAATCGGATATACATTTGGCGCTGCTCTCGAGTGAAATTCCGGGGACAGTGTATCGATTTTCCCTGTTATTATTGAGCGCATGAGCATGAAACGACTTGCGAGATTCTCCGTCACGCTCTTTGCCCTGGGTTTGTCGTCGTCGGCCGCCGCCGCGGGAACGGCAATTCAGCTCGACCTGGACGGCGCGATCGGCGTCGCCACCGCCGAGTACATTATCAGCGGAATCGAGGATGCCGAGGACCGCAATGCGGAACTCGTCATAATCCGCATGGACACGCCCGGTGGGCTCGTCAATCCGATGCGCGACATCGTGCAGGCAATTCTCGGCTCCGAGGTGCCCGTGGCGACCTACGTTGCCCCGGGCGGCGCGAGAGCCGACAGCGCCGGAACGTATATCCTGTTCGCCAGCCACATCGCAGCGATGGCGCCGACCACGCATCTCGGTGCGGCGACGCCGGTATCGCTGGGTGGCGATGGGTTCGGCGACAGGGATAAACCCGAACGGAAAGACGAGGGCGAATCCGAGAACGAGGACAAGGACCAGGACGAGCACAAGGAGGGAGCTCCGGACTCCGAGGGCGCCATGGACAGGAAGGTCATGAACGACGCGATCGCCTACATTCGCGGTCTCGCCGAGGCGCATGGCCGAAACGCGGACTGGGCGGAGAAGGCAGTCACGGAGGCAGCCACGTTGACGGCGTCCGAAGCGCTCGAGCTCAACGTGATCGATCTGATCGCGGCAAACCGGGCAGAGTTGCTGGAGAAAATTCACGGCCGCGAGCTGGAGGTCAACGATAATACCGTGGCCCTCGAGACGGAATCGATCGAGGTCGAGATGATCGAACCGAGCTGGCGAATCAAAGTGCTGAGCACGATCGCCAGCCCCGAGGTCGCCCTTCTTCTGCTGATGATCGGCATCTATGGTCTGCTGTTCGAGGGATACAACCCGGGCGCCATCTATCCTGCCGTCGCCGGCGTGATTTGTCTTCTTCTCGCCGCCTACGCGCTACAGGTCCTGCCCGTCAATTATGCAGGCCTGGCGCTCATCATCGTGGGCATTGCATTGATCGTCGCCGAAGCCGCCGTACCCAGCTTCGGCGCACTGGGTATCGGCGGCATCGCCGCGTTTATTTTCGGAGCAATAATGATGTTCGATAGCGGTATTCCGGGATTCGGTATTTCCGTTACTTTCGTCGTCGGTCTCGCGCTCGTGGCCGGTTTATTCCTTCTGTGGCTGGTTACCTACCTTGTCAAGCTCAGACGCAGGGGCGCAGTGAGTGGCCGAGCTTCTATACTTGGAGGCAAGGGCACGGTGATGGATTCATTTACCGGTGAAGGCCAGATCTGGCTCGAGGGAGAGGCCTGGGCGGCAACCAGCAAGGTGCCCCTCGAAAAAGGCCAGGAAGTCGTAGTGCGCGCGATGGACGGACTTGTTCTCGAAGTCGAGCCGGCCGGTATAGGCGACGCGGCCGATGCAGAATTTCAAACCTGAGGATTACACAAAAGGGAACGCACATGCCATTTGCAACAGCCGGACTCATCTTAGCGCTGCTCATCGTCATCCTGTACAACACGATCAAGATTCTCAAGGAATACGAGCGTGGCGTCATCTTCTTCCTCGGCCGCTTTCAAACGGTCAAAGGTCCCGGTCTGATCATTCTGATCCCCGGCCTGCAAAAAATGACCAAGGTAGATCTACGCGTCATCGTGATGGACGTGCCCACACAGGATGTCATCTCGCGCGATAACGTATCGGTCAAAGTGAATGCCGTGATTTATTTCCGCATTGTCGATCCCGAGAAAGCCGTCATTCGGGTGGCCAACGTTTTCGAGGCAACCAGTCAGTTATCTCAGACCACGTTGCGCTCTGTGTTGGGTCAGCACGAGCTCGACGACATGCTTGCCGAACGCGACAAACTCAATGCCGATATCCAGATTATTCTCGATCAGCGGACCGACAACTGGGGAATCAAGGTCGCGAACGTCGAGATCAAACACGTTGACCTGGATGAAAGCATGATTCGCGCGATCGCCCAGCAGGCGGAAGCAGAACGTGCGCGTCGCGCAAAGATAATCCACGCGGAGGGCGAGAGGCAGGCCGCAGACACCCTCGCCGCAGCGGCGGCTACGCTTGCGGGTGAAAAGCAGGCATTGCAGCTTCGCTATTTGCAGACGCTGAAGGAACTCGGTACCGAGACATCCAACACGATCGTCTTCCCGCTGCCGCTGGATCTCATCGAACCCCTGACGCAAATTGGCAAAGCGCTCAAGGGAGATCGGTAGTCCTGTTCGGAGGAATCGTCACCTGTATCTGGGCGCCACCCATCGCTGATTGTCCGACCCTGACTTCGCCAGCGTAAGCCCGCGCGATGTCACCGACCACGGCGAGGCCGATACCGTGACCGGGGGCCGATTCATCGAGGCGAGTGCCGCGTTGCAGCAGCTCGTCGGCCGCATTATCGGGGATGCCGGGCCCGTCATCTTCCACGGTCATTAGCATGCCACCGTCGGCGGCCGCAGGCCGAATCGTAAACGACACCCTCGAGTCGCACCACTTGCAGGCATTATCGAGCAGGTTGCCGGCAAGTTCGAGGAAATCACCCGTATCTCCGCGGAATTCGGCGTTCTGCGTCACGCTGATGTCGATCGCCGGGTCTTTCTCGCTGTAGACCTTCACGAGCCCGTCGACCAGGCGCGACAATTCCGACTCCATGCGCACCGGTGTTGCCCCGATTGCGTCCGCGGCGCTCGCTGCCGGCTTTCTGAGCTGGTAACGCACGATTTCCGTCATCTGTTCGATCTGCGGTTCCAGCTGATCGGTCAACTTCCGGGAGTTTTGGCGAGTCAGGACCGCACGCATCGCCGCCAGAGGTGTTTTCAGGCTGTGCGCGAGGTTGTCGAGCGTCTGCCGGTAGCGATCCGAGCGGGCCCGTTCGCTTCCAATCAGCAGGTTCATGTTGCGGGCCACGCCGGCGAGCTCCGTCGGAAAGCCCTCGGAAAGCGACTGCCGATCGCCCTCCTCTATCTCGCCGATTTCCTGCTCGATCTGGCGCAGCGGCCGCAACATGCTCCGCATCAGCAGTGAGATCGAGAACAGCAGAATGATTGCAATTGCGCCGAACCAGGTAAACAGCTGCCGCCGAAATCGCGCCAACTGTGCGTTGAAAGAGTCGAGACTTTCGGCAACGTAGAAAATGTAAGGTTCAAGCCGGCCATCCGCCAGCTCCCACTCGACCGCGAGGCTGAGCGTCAGCAACGGCGTACCGTCGTCCATGACCCGGCGCGAGAACTGCTGCTCACCCGGGTCGGGCACCGGGCCGTGGGGCAGTTCCAGTCCGAGCGACGACGGCGAACGCCACAGGTGGTTGCCGTCAAAATCCTGCAGGTCGGCGTACAGGCCGGATCCGAAGTTACCGAAGCGGGGCTCGGGAAGGCTTGCCGGCATCTCCAGTGCGCCGCGTGCGTCAGGCTCCGCGGCTGCCAGCAATGTCATCAATTGTCCGTCGAGAATGTCTTCCCGGGCTTTTTCGCCGGCGGCACGGAAAGCGATGTCGAGCACGGCAATGGTCGCGCCGAAGAAGACCAGGAGCAGAACGAAAACGGAGATCAGCAACCTGGCACTGAGTGAAGACATCTGAGAGCTTACGTGTCCTGATTGCGCTCAAGCGCAAAGCGGTAGCCGCGCCCCCGCAGGGTTTCGATAGGCTTGAGCGTGTTGTCGGGATCCATTTTCTTGCGCAGTCGGCCGATGAATACCTCGATGACGTTGCTGTCTCGCTCGAAGTCCTGGTCGTACAGGCGGTCCGTCAGCTCCGTCTTGGATATGACCTCGCCGGCCCGGATCATCAGGTGCTCGATGATCTTGTACTCATAACTGGTGAGCTCTATCGCCTTGTCATCGACAGTCAGTTCCTGTCGCGACGTATCCAGCATGACCGGCCCCGCGCTCAGGGTGGACGATGCCCAGCCTCCACTGCGACGGAGCAACGCATTGACGCGCGCGGTGACTTCTTCGAAATGAAACGGCTTCACTACATAGTCGTCCGCGCCGGCGCTGAGACCGTCTACTTTATCCTGCCAACGATCGCGGGCGGTCAGGATCAGGATCGGGTAGGTCTTGCCCTTCTCGCGCAGTTGACGTATGAGGTCCATCCCGGAGATTTCGGGCAGTCCGAGGTCGACGATTGCGAGGTCGACCGGGTACTCGAGCGCGAAGTACAGGCCCTCCCTGCCGTCCGCCGCCTGCTCGACGCCGAAGCCCGCATCCGCGAACTGGCTGCACAGGGCCTCGCGCAGGGTGGCGTCGTCTTCGATTACCAGTAGTCGCATGGGCTCAGGCCGATTCGCCTCAAGGCTTCCTGGTGCGACCGTTGATCTTCCGGGTCTTTACCTTGCCGTCCTCGGTCAGGAACTTGATGTGATGGACTTCGCGCTTGCCCCGGAGCTTGGTCTCGGCGTTGAGGATCCTGCACCTGCATTGTCGTTTGACCATCTCGACGGCCTGAGACAGGGTCGGTCCGTCGCTCTGGGCAAGCTTGAGCTCCCGTTCGCGTTCGCCGTCACCGACTGCTGCTTGCGCGATCTGCTCGAGCAGGTCGCCAATCTCGTAGGAGCCGGCCGTCGCCCGGGGTCCGCTCCCGAGGGCGATAACGAGCAGCAGGATTGTCGCGAAGGATTTCATCATCTCTCACTCGGCGGTAGGCCCGGATACTGCAATCATCCAAACATGTGGCGCTGATTGCAACGAAGCCGGTCACGGCGACCGGCTCGTCGCCCGTCTACTGCGCCGGCCTTACGTCAACCCGGATCCGCAGCCTCTTGCCGGGATCGGTGGGCATCCGTGTCGCATACTTCTGGCCGTTGTACACGTAAATCACACGATAGCCGTCGATACGCTCTTCCTCGTGCTCCCTGTAGGTGGTTTCACATCGGCGCACCGGCTGAGCGTGTCGGGTCGTGACATAGCCGCCCGCCTTGGCGGTGGCGACGTCGCTGCCGATCGCGGCCCCGGCCAGCGTCCCGAACACCGTGGCTGCGTCCCTGTGATGTCCGTGACCGAACTGATTGCCGATGACCCCGCCGATGATCGCGCCGACCAGCGCGCCACCAGCCGCGCCCTTCGGGCGCTGCGCGACCGTGTAGTACTCGGTGTCCTCCCAGCACTCCCTGACCGGTGTGGTAACCGTGACATAGCGGATAAGCGGTTCGGAACTGATGACGCGTGCATAGTCATAGACCGCATCCGACCGACTGTAGGTGCTCGATTCGTGGTCCGCTGTCGCCGGCGCCGCGGCGAGTCCGAGCGACAGCAACGTACTGGAAAGAAGTGCAATCCGGGCTTTGATTTTCATGACCTTACTCCGTTGTCCGACAGCTGCCCCGGTCTTCCGGAGCGTGGTACGGAGAATAGACCGGAACCAATGAACGCTGCCTGAACAGTAAGGCCGGTTTTTCCCTTCAAGCTGAACGGCTTATGAATCAGCCCGGCCCGACGCCCTGGTCTTTGCCGCCTGCCACATTGCTTCGAGCGAATCGATGTCGAAATCGGTCAGGGATGCACCACTATCCCGGACATCGGCCTCCATTTGCCGAAACCGTCGCTCGAACTTGCTATTGGCGCGCACCAGTGCCTGCTCGGCGTCGATACCGAGGTGCCGGGCCAGATTGACGATGGCAAACAACAAATCGCCCAGCTCCTCGCTCACCCGGTCTTTCGCGGCGCCCTGCTGCGCGGCATCGAGCTCCCTGAGTTCCTCATCGATTTTCCGCCGCACGCCGTCCGCGTCCGGCCAGTCGAAACCGGTCGTTGCCGCCCTCCTGCCGAGTTTTGCGGCGCGACGCAGGGCCGGCAGGGAATTCGCGACGCCATCGAGCGCGCTGTCATCCGCGCCGCTCTGCTTCTCCGAGGCCTTGATTCGTTCCCAGCTTCCCGGTTCGGCCCCACGCGCCCTTTCAGCCTCGCTGCCGAAAACATGGGGGTGCCGGCGAACCATTTTGTCGCAGATGGCCCGGGCCACCGTATCGAAATCGAACGCGCCCACCTCGGCAGCCATCTGGGCGTGAAACACGACCTGGAAAAGCAAATCTCCCAGTTCGTCACGCAGTGCGGGCAGGTCGTCACGGGCAATGGCATCCGCGACCTCGTAGGCCTCCTCGACCGTATAGGGGGCGATGCTCGCGAAATCCTGCTCGCGGTCCCACGGACAGCCTGTCTGCGGGTTTCTCAAGCTCGCCATAATCTCAAGTAAATTCTCAATAGAGCTCATAACTATATTTAATTCAAAAGAATTATCCTGAGGGCGACCAGCATATTCGCGGTGGCGCCCCAGATGCGCCGCGACGCATAGTTGAACTCAACGATCGGCACCGTCACGCCGTGCAATTCCCTTTGCGACAGCTCCTCGTTGGCTTCGTCCAGCAGGAATGACAGGGGGACTTCGAAGGCATGCTCGACCTCGGTGCGGTCCAGCGTCAGGGCAATCGTGGGCTGCACCAGCCCTACGGTCGGGGTAACCGCGAACCCGGTGACCGTGAGCATCGGTTGCAGGTATCCCGTGATGTCTACCTGTTCGGGCCGGATACCCACTTCCTCATAGGTTTCCCGAAGCGCGGTGGCGCTGATATCGGCGTCGGCCGCCTCCATGCCGCCCCCCGGGAAACTGATCTGGCCCGCATGATGTTTCAGGTCCGCGGCTCGTTGCGTCAGCAGGACCGAGAGGCCTTCGCTGCGATCGATGATCGGGATCAGGACCCCGGCCGGCTTCAGGTCGTCGCACATCCTGCGGCGCAGGTGCTCGGGCCACTCCCGGCTGCGTGGCGGCATCGTGACGGCCAGCGGATCTGCGGGCATTCGCGTGTCAGCCATTCGCTCACGAATGTATCCGGCGGTGAGTCGGGGCATGGGATCAGTTCTTGATGCCGCCTTTTGCCAGCGCAGCCGGATCAAGCAGCCGGTCCAGCTCCTCGTCGGTGAGATCGGTCATCTCCCGCGCCACGTCCCGGACCGGTCGGCCTTCGGCATAGGCCTTTTTGGCCACCGCCGCACCTTTCTCATAGCCGATGACGGGATTCAGCGCCGTGACCAGAATGGGGTTGCGATCCAGGGCGCGATCCAGGCCGGCCTGATTGACCGTGAAACCCGAGATCGCCTTGTCCGCGAGACAACTACTTGCGTTGGCGAGCAATTCGACGCTCTGCAAGAGATTGTGCGCGACCACCGGCAGCATGACGTTGAGCTGAAAATTGCCGGACTGGCCGGCTATCGTAATTGTCGTATCGTTGCCGATGACCTGCGCGCAGACCATCGCAACGGCCTCGGGCACGACCGGGTTGACCTTGCCGGGCATGATGCTGGAACCGGGCTGCAGCGCCGGTAGCTCGATCTCGGCCAGGCCGGCCAGCGGGCCGGAATTCATCCAGCGCAGATCATTGGCTATTTTCATCAGGCTGACGGCCAGGACTCTCAGTTGCCCCGAAGCCTCGACGGCGGTGTCCTGGCTGGAGAGACTCTCGAACAGGGAATCGGCCTGGGTGAGCCCGAAGCCACATTTCTCGCTCAGCAGCACAGCGACCTTCTTGCCGAACTGCGGGTGGGCATTGATGCCGGTGCCGACCGCCGTCCCGCCCTGGGCCAGCGCGCACAAGCGTCTCATCGCGTCGTCGAGCCGGTCGATGCCGTGCTCGACCTGCGACCGCCAGCCGTCGATTTCCTGGCCGAGGGTCACCGGCATCGCATCCATGAGATGCGTGCGCCCGGTCTTGACGACGGATGCGCATTCTTTGCTCTTCTTTCGCAGTGTTTTCGCCAGCTGCCGCAAGGCAGGCAACAGGCGGTCGTGGATGCTCATCGCAGCGCTCAGGTGAACGCACGTGGGTATCACGTCGTTGCTGCTCTGGCTCATATTGACGTCATCATTCGGATGGATGTCCGAGCCGAGCGCCTCCGACGCCAGCCGCGCGATGACTTCGTTGGCGTTCATGTTGGAGCTGGTGCCGGAACCGGTCTGGAACACGTCGATCGGGAAATGCTCGTCATGTCGTCCATCGGCGACTGCCAGAGCGGCCTTCTGAATCGCCCTGGCCTTGTCGGTCGTCAGCAGACCGAGTTCGGCGTTGGCGCCCGCGGCGGCCCACTTGACCAGGCCGAGCGCCGCGATGAACTGGCGGGGCATCGTGAGTCCACTGATCGGGAAGTTCTCGACCGCCCTCTGGGTTTGAGCGCCCCACAGGGCCTCTGCAGGTACTTTCAGTTCACCCATGCTGTCGCGTTCCGTTCGATATGACCGGTCACTCATCAAACCCGTTTCCTTACAATGATGGGTCCTTGACGCTTTTCAAGCGGCGCAACCGCTGTCAGCCGATGGTGTATGATTCGCGCTTTGCGCCCTCAAGTCCAGCCCGCATATGGATCAGACAAATCCAAGAGCATTGTCCCCGGTGGATGGCCGGTATGCGGGCAAGGTCGATATGCTGCGCGCCATATTCAGCGAACACGGTCTGATTCGCTTCCGCGTGCTGGTCGAGCTTCGCTGGCTGCAGTGGCTGGTGGACGAGCCGGACATCAGCGACCTGGCGCCACCGTCGCCGCTCATGAAGGACTTGCTGAATCGGATCGCCGATGATTTTTCCGCCGACGATGCCAAACGTGTCAAAGCGATCGAGGCGAATACCAACCACGACGTCAAGGCCGTCGAGTACTTTGTGAGAGAGAGGATCGGCAGCGGCGCCGATGTCGGCAATCTTGCCCACTTCGTTCATTTCGCCTGCACGTCGGAGGATATCAACAACATCGCTTACGCGCTGATGTTGCGCAAGGCCCGTGACGAGATCCTGCTCCCCCGGATGAAGGGATTGCTTGCGGGGCTCGGCAGGGTTTCAGCCGACAACGCCGATCTGCCGATGCTGTCACGTACCCATGGACAAGCCGCAAGTCCGACCACCCTCGGCAAGGAAATGGCGAATTTCGTCGCCCGTCTCACCCGCGCGCGTGATCAGTTTGCCGGCGTCGAGGTGCGGGCCAAGTTCAATGGTGCCGTCGGAAACTTCAACGCCCATGTCGCTGCCTATCCGGATGCCGACTGGCCCGGCATCAGCGGCCGCTTCATCGAGTCTCTGGGATTGCAGCCAAATCTGCACACGACACAGATCGAACCGCATGACTGGATTGCCGAGTACGCGCATGCGCTGATTCGTTTCAACACAATCCTTATTGATCTGTGCAGGGATGTCTGGGGCTACATCTCGCTTGGCTATTTCCGGCAGCGCCTGGCAAAAGACGAAGTCGGATCATCGACCATGCCGCACAAGGTCAATCCCATCGATTTCGAAAATGCGGAGGGCAACCTGGGTCTGTCGACGGCGATGCTGAATCACTTCGCGATCAAGCTTCCTGTCTCCCGTTGGCAGCGAGACCTTTCGGATTCTACCGTACAGAGAAATCTCGGCGTCGCGATTGCTCACGCGTTGATATCCATCGACTCGTGCCTCGAGGGACTCGGCAAAATCCAGGCCGACCCTGTTGCGATTCAGGAAGATATCGATGCACGCTGGGAAGTCCTCGGTGAGGCCGTACAGACCGTGATGCGCCGCTACGGGATATCGGAACCGTATGAAAAGCTGAGGACACTGACTCGCGGCAAGCCGGTGACGCGGGAAATGATGCACGACTTCGTGCAGTCCCTGGAAATACCGGATGAAGCCAAGAAAAGGCTTCTCGACTTGACGCCGGCGACCTATACGGGTCTCGCCGGCACGCTTGCAAGAATCGATCCCTGATCCGAGCGTCGATGAACCCGCGCGGCCGGCCGGCCAGCGAACCCCCGATCTCCTGATGTGAGAGCCTGCTGATGCAACATAATACGTTCACCACCCGGCGTGCCGTCTGGCAGGAGGATCGCGAAGACCTCGAATACATTCGACGCCAGGTATTCGTCAATGAACAGAAAATTCCCGAGTCCGAGGAATGGGATGACGAGGATGAGAAGAGTTCTCATGTGCTCGCATTCTCCGAAAAACGTGACGTAGTTGGCACAGGGCGTCTGGAGCCGGCCGGTAAGATTGCAAGACTGGCGGTAGTGGCGGAATACCGTGGACAGGGCGTGGGTTCTGCGATGCTGACTCGACTGATAGAGGAAGCACGTAATCGGGGCTTTAGTCAGGTTTACCTGCACTCGCAAACGCATGCGCTGAATTTTTACAAGAAATTCGGCTTTGTCAGCGACGAAGAAATATTTTCTGAAGGTGGCATACCGCATGTCCTGGTCCGCCTAGCTCTGTAACGCGGTACATCATGGAACAAGTTCGGGAAAAAGGTCGTCGCTGGGTCATCTCGACTCAAGAGGAAATGCGACAGGCCGTCATCGATGTCTCCGGTGAGGCGAGCCGTAAAATATCCATATTCACGCACGATCTGGAACCGGGAATCTACGATGACCCGGATTTCCTCGAGGTCGTCAAACGCCTCTGTCTGTCGCAGACCTACGCCAGAGTCCGTGTCCTGATCGCGAACCCGACTCGTGCAATCAAGAACGGCAATAACTTCGTTCATCTTGGCCGACGCCTGAACACTTACATAGAGTTCCGGCATGTGCGAGAAGACCTACGAACTCATGCAGAGTCATTCTGCATCGCCGACGAGGTCGCCCTCGTCTATCGCCTGCAAGCCAGTCGTTGGGAAGGCATTGCAGATACCCATGAACCCGCAGTCGCCAAATTGTATGGAAAAATGTTTGACGAAATCTGGCAAGCCAGCGAAGTCGAAATAGAATTCCGTCAACTCGGCATCTGAGCACACAAGATTGCCGCGTTATGAATCGAAC
Source organism: Woeseia sp. (assembly GCA_046756445.1). Lineage (GTDB taxonomy): Bacteria > Pseudomonadota > Gammaproteobacteria > Steroidobacterales > Woeseiaceae > JACZWL01. Next base: position 24,881 of record JBHHWI010000023.1, read on the forward strand.
TGATCTCACGGTCTCTGCCGTCGTCGAACGGGATGGGCGATTCCTTGTCGTCGAGGAACGCTCATCCGGCATGGTCGTCGTCAAGCACCCGGGCGGCCGGATCGAAGCAGGCGAGTCACCCGAACAGGCCGTCATCCGGAAAACGCGCGAGGAGACGGGCTGCAGCATCACGGTTGGCGGGCTGCTCGGGGTCTATCTGTGGATTCACCCGCAGACGCGTCAACAGTACCTGCGTATCGTTTACGTCGGCAACTACGTCTCCCACGACACTGCGTGCATGCTCGATGACGCCGTTTACGCCGTTCACTGGCTTATCCCGGCCGACCTCGAGCGGCGATCGCAGGATCATCGTTCGCCGATCGTCATGCGTTGCGTCCGCGACTTCCTCGACGGTCGGCGGCAACCCGAAAACCTGCTCGCCGGCCTGACGCCGTTGCAGCAGAACGTATCCGCCGTCATGGCGAACGCAGCGCTGGTATGAGGCATTCGCGCTAAAATCGCCATTCCATGGCGACGCCAGCAATTGATCTGAAGGCCAGGAAAGTCATCCTCGGCTTGTCCGGCGGTGTCGATTCCGCCGTAGCCGCCCTGCTCCTCAAGGAGCAAGGGGCAGAGGTGCACGCCCTGCACATGACCAACTGGGAAGACGATGACGGCTATTGCACCGCCGCCGCCGATTTGCAGGATGCGCGTCGTGTCTGCGAGCAACTGGACATTCCCCTGCACCACGCCAGTTTCGCCAGGCAATATCGCGATCGCGTGTTCGAATATTTCCTCGACGAGTATCGCGCCGGCCGCACGCCCAATCCCGATGTGCTGTGTAACCGGGAGATCAAGTTCGGCGTGTTTCGGGACTATGCCAAGCGGCTTGGTGGCGAGCTCCTGGCGACAGGCCATTACGCCCGGGTCATGGTCTCCAGGGGCGAGGCACAATTGTGGAAAGCCGCCGATAAGGGCAAGGACCAGAGCTATTTCCTGCATGCGGTCAGCTCGGCCGCACTGGCGGAGACCGTTTTTCCATTGGGCGAGCTGATGAAATCCGAGGTGCGCCGGATCGCACACGAGCACGGCCTCGCGGTTCACGACAAGAAGGACAGCACCGGCATCTGCTTCATCGGCGAGCGGCCGTTTCGCGCCTTTCTTGCCAGCTACCTGCCAGCGAATCCAGGTCCCATTCGTACGCCGGACGGCAAGCAACTCGGCGTCCACAGCGGCCTCATGTATTACACGCCCGGGCAGCGTCAGGGGCTCGGCATCGGCGGCCTCCAGGATTACGGCGATGCGCCGTGGTACGTGGCGGACAAGGACCTCGACGACAACGCGCTGATCATTGTGCAGGGAGAGCACCCGCTTTTGTACAGCCGCTCTATCGAAGCAAGTCATGCGAGCTGGATAGGGACAGCGCCGGAGGGGCTCGCCCGCGCCGGTGCCCTGTGCTGCAGCGTCAAGCTTCGTTACCGGCAGCCGGATCAGGCATGCCGCATCACGACCAAGGGCGACGGCCTGCTGGAAGTGTCGTTCGACGAGCCACAGAGAGCCGTGGCGCCGGGGCAGTTTGCGGTGTTCTACGATGGCGAGCGTTGTCTGGGCGGTGCCGTCATCGAACGCGGATTGGCGCTACGGCAAGCGGTCAGGGCTGCCGTCTGACAAATCCGCTATAATCGCGCCCCTTTTCCGGAGAGGCACTATGACGGACAGCTTCGGCGCCCGCTCAACGCTGGATGTTGGCGGCGATGAGGTCGAGATCTACCGGCTGGATGCGATCAGCGACGGGCATGTCGAAAAACTACCCTTCTCGCTCAAGATCCTGCTGGAGAATCTCCTGAGACACGAAGATGGCCGCGATGTCACACGGGAGGACATCCTCGCGCTGGCTGACTGGGACGCGAAGGCAGGTCCATCGACAGAGATTTCCTTTACGCCGAGCCGCGTGATCCTCCAGGACTTTACCGGCGTTCCGGCGGTCGTCGATCTGGCGGCGATGCGCGACGCAGTCGTCAGCCTCGGAGGCTCTGCCGACAGCATCAACCCTCAGGCCCCGGCCGAGCTCGTCATCGACCACTCCGTGCAGGTCGACAAATACGGCACGCCCGATGCGCTCGATCTGAACAACAAGATCGAATTCAATCGCAACAAGGAGCGTTATTCGTTTCTGCGTTGGGGACAGACGGCGTTTGAGAACTTTCGGGTCGTACCACCGAACACCGGCATTGTCCACCAGGTGAACCTCGAGTACCTGGGACGCGTGGTCTTCGACACCAAGAAGAACGGCAAACGATCCGCCTATCCCGATACTCTGGTCGGCACCGACTCGCACACGACCATGATCAACGGGCTCGGCATTCTCGGCTGGGGCGTTGGTGGTATTGAGGCCGAGGCTGCGATGCTGGGACAACCCATTACGATGCTCATCCCGCAGGTCGTCGGGTTCAAGCTGGCCGGCGCGCTCGAGCCGGGGACGACGGCGACCGACCTCGTCCTTACGGTCACGCAAATGCTCCGGGAAAAGGGAGTGGTCGGTAAATTCGTCGAGTTCTTCGGCGACGGACTGGAACAACTGCCGCTTGCCGATCGCGCGACCCTCGGCAATATGTCGCCCGAGTTCGGCAGCACTTGTGCGATATTCCCGATCGACGACGAGACGCTGCGTTACCTCAGGCTGTCCGGCCGCGATGCCGATCACATCAGGCTGATCGAGGCGTACGCGAAGGAACAAGGCCTCTGGCGGCATCAAGGCCAGCCGGACGCGGACTACAGCGAAGTGCTCGAGCTCGATATGCATACGGTCGAGCCCAGCCTCGCCGGCCCGAAACGCCCGCAGGACCGGATCGCGTTGAGCGCAGCGGATTCGGCGTTCCGGAAAGAGCTGAAGGCTGCCGTTACCGATCGCAGTGAAGGCGGCGCCGCATCGGCAAAGCTCGACGGGCAAGACGTCGAGATCACCGACGGCGCAGTGCTGATTGCAGCGATTACGAGCTGTACCAACACGTCAAACCCGGCCGTGATGATCGCGGCGGGATTGCTTGCGAGAAACGCCAACGAGAAAGGGCTGAAGACAAAACCCTGGGTCAAGACCAGCCTCGCGCCGGGTTCCAAGGTCGTTACCGACTATCTTGTCAAGTCCGACCTGCTGGACGATCTCGATGCGATGGGTTTCTATACGGTCGGCTACGGTTGCACGACCTGCATCGGAAATTCGGGGCCGCTGCTGCCGGAGATCGCGCAAGCCGTGCAGGAAGGCAGGATCGTCGGATGCAGCGTATTGTCCGGCAATCGCAATTTCGAAGGCCGCATCCATCCGCTGGTGCAGATGAACTACCTGGCATCACCGCCACTGGTCGTCGCCTACGCATTGGCGGGCCGAATGGATCTCAACCTCCACGATGACCCGCTGGGCGACGATGCGCACGGCAAGCCGGTCTACCTCAGGGACATCTGGCCGGACGCCAATGAGATTCACGACGCGATTGCACAGAACATCGATTCCGGCATGTTCAAGTCGAGTTACGACAGCGTCTTTACCGGCGATGCGAACTGGAACAGCCTGGCCGTGCCCGGCGGAGACATCTATGCCTGGGATGCCGATTCGACCTACGTGAAGAGTCCGCCTTATTTCGACGGCATGAGCCTTGAAACGAATCCTGTCGAAGACATTAAAGATGCGAGAGTGCTCGCGCTCCTGGCTGACTCGGTGACCACCGATCATATCTCTCCCGCCGGCAGCATCGCCACCGGCAGCCCGGCCGCCGAATACCTGCAGGCACAGGGCGTCAAGCCGGCCGATTTCAATTCCTATGGATCGAGACGCGGCAACCACGAAGTCATGATGCGCGGTACTTTCGCCAACATTCGGCTGCGCAATCAGCTCGCACCCGGCACCGAGGGCGGCTGGACGCGACATCAGCCCAGCGACGAGCAAATGACCATCTACGATGCGTCGCTCAGGTACCGGGAACAAGGCACTCCGCTCATCGTCGTCGCCGGCGCCGATTACGGTGCCGGCTCCTCACGCGACTGGGCCGCCAAAGGCACGCTCCTTCTGGGCGTCAAGGCAGTCATCGCGAAGAGCTTCGAGCGCATCCATCGCTCCAACCTGATCGGGATGGGGGTGCTGCCGCTACAGTTCATGGACGGCCAGGGCGCCGATTCGCTGGGACTGACCGGCAAGGAATCCTTCGATATCGTTGGCCTGACCGACAGTGATCCGGGCACGGTCAGAATCACCGCCACGCCCGACGGCGGCGATCCAATCGAATTCGATGTCAGGGTCCGCATCGACACGCCCAAGGAACGCGACTACTACGAGCACGGCGGCATCCTGCATTACGTGCTCCGGCAACTGGCCACCGCTGACCAGGCCGTCTGATGAACACGGACCCGGTGATTCCCGAAGCGCTCATCGATGCGCTTCGGTCGAGCCGCCATGTCTGTGTGCTGACCGGCTCCGGCATTTCCGCGGAAAGCGGCGTGCCCACGTTTCGCGAAGCGCGGACCGGCCTCTGGGAACAATACGATCCCCAGGAGCTGGCCACTCCCGAAGCATTCCTGAAAGACCCGGAACTCGTGTGGAAATGGTACCGCTGGCGCCGGGACCTGGTCGCGGAAGTCGAACCGAACGCCGGGCACAAAGCGCTGGTCGATCTTGCAGCGAGGGTGAAACGGATGACGCTGATTACGCAAAACGTCGATGGACTCCACCAGCGCGCCGGCAGCGACAAGGTCATCGAATTCCACGGCAATATTTTCGAAGACCGATGTTCCGTGGAGGGATGCATCGCCGAAGCCGCACACGAGACATCCAAAAAAGTCCCAACCTGCGCGGCCTGCGGTGGCAATCTTCGGCCGGGCGTTGTGTGGTTCGGCGAAGCCATCCCCGAGGACGCACTCGCCGCTGCGATGACGGCAGCGTCCGACTGCGACCTGTTCTTCTCGATCGGAACGTCATCCCTCGTATGGCCCGCTGCTGGACTCGCGCAAACGGCACAGGCGGGCGGCGCAAAGATCGTCGAAGTCAATCCCAACCCGACGCCACAGACGAAGCTGAGCGATTTTTGTCTGAGCGGGAATGCCGGTTCCGTACTTCCGGACCTCGCGGCGCGCCTTCCGGCTACAGGGTGAGCTCACGGGCATTCACGGCGATATTGCCCCGGCCCAGAACCTGATGGCCGCCAGCTAACAGGCGGGTCGTAGCGAGATCCGGAAGAGAACCTTATCGGCGATGCGTGTCTAATACGCACGCGCTGAATCCCGCGCCGACGACCCGGAGACATCATGAAAATCAAGTTTTGCGCCGGAGTCATTGCGATTCTGCTCTCTGTATCCGCTATCGCATCGGAGGTGAACTGGAAGCCCGAAGAACTCGAGGTGATCCGGTTTCTCGAGTCTCTTCCCAAAGCCTATGCAACTGGCGATCTTGGTTCTTACTTGGACAAATACCACGAGGGATACACCAACTGGTATATGACCACTGACAGAGTCCACAATTACGCAGAAATCGCCGAGGCCGTCAGGCGAAGTCAGGAAGCCGGCTACCGAATACTCGATTTTCGCGTAACGCCCATAACGATCGAGATCGATGACGATCGGGCATTTGTCCGGTATGTCGAGGAGGAAAAAGCGCTCGATGAAAACGGCAAGGAAGCGTGGAGCAAATTTCATTTTGCCGCAATCCTGGTGCGGTCGGAAGGCCGCTGGAAGCTCTGGCGCACCGACTTTTTCCGCGTCCCGGAAGAGGCGTAAACGGACTGACCCGCAGTGACAGGGGACTGCGTCCTGGTGAATCCGTCCCTGACGGGGCTGCACGCCA
>JBHHWI010000024.1:0-29166 GCA_046756445.1 Woeseia sp.
CTAGGGTACTTCCGTGAGCGTTCCCGGTTCAATATTTTCTTTCTGTTCTTCGGCTTGTCCGTCGGGCTGTCGGCCTTCCTGCCGCACAAACCCTTTATTGACGGCAGGCCGTTTTCCGAACTGCTGGATCAATGGCACAGTGCTTTGGCGACCCTGGCGGGGTTTTCGGCCGTGGCCGCATTCGTATTGAAGGCGATTCGCGGGAGCACAACCGGGCACAGGATCATCTACGGCTCAATCGCAGCCGCTTATACCATTCTTCCGATCGGCATGTTCGCGCTACCTCAATATCTGGGGCTGTTTCAGCGCATCATATTTGGCAGCTTTATACTATGGGTATTGATTGACCGGCGGGATGACTATTTGGGTGACTGAGCATGCGTAGCATATTTTACCTTCTGATATCTATCACGATCTCCGCGTGTTCGGGGCCAATAGGCGAGAAGTTTCAGGATGTCGATTCGATCGCCCTGTCGGAGACCTGGGACGACTGGGTAGTGGTCGGTCGTTTCGGTCCGAACGGACCATTCAAGGTGGTCAACATCAAGGAATGCGAGTACAGCGAACCGTGCAGCTTTTCACACGACGGGCAAGGACATACGTATAGCAATTTCCTCGGTTACAAGCTGACAATTCTGCGACTAGAAAGCCCGAACGGCGAAGTATCCCATGTCGTGCTGAGAAGCGAGAACAAGGAATATGGCAGCAATTATTAGAATCTGTCGGTTCCGGCGATGACGGACGAGTTTCTGGAAGCCGCGATAGACGAAGCGCGGGAGGGGCTGAAAACCGGAGGCATTCCGATCGGCTCGGTGCTGGTGATAAACGGTGAAATTGTCGGGCGTGGCCACAACAAGAGAGTCCAGCAAGGCAGCGTCGTTTTGCACGCGGAGATGGACTGCCTCGAGAATGCCGGGCGGCTGGCGGCCGCGGACTACCAGCGGTCGATCCTTTACTCGACATTATCGCCATGCGATATGTGCAGCGGCGCAATCCTCTTGTACAGGATTCCGACTGTCGTTATCGGGGAAAACCGGACGTTTCGGGGACCGGAGGACTACCTGCGATCACGGGGCACTCGGCTGGACGTCATTGACAGCGCGGCGTGCTTCGATCTGATGCAGGACTTCATCCGGGAAAACGCCGCTCTGTGGGATGAAGACATCGGCGAGTAGGAGATTGAGAATGAACTGCATTGCGGTCGTCACCACAATTGGTAGCATCGATGAGGCGCAGTCGTTAGCTCGCGCCCTGGTCGAGCGCAAGCTGGCTGCCTGCGCGCAAATCTCGGAAATCGAGAGCTTCTACACGTGGAACGAGGCGGTGCAGAACGACAAGGAGTATCGCGTGTTGTTCAAAACGGTGAACGAACGGTACAAGGAAGTCGAGAACGCGATTCGGAACTTACACTCCTACGAGTTGCCGGCGATACATGCCATCGCTTTCGAGCACGTTTATGCCCCCTACGGAGAATGGATCGAGGCAAATGCCGGCTGACACCCGATGAGACTGGATCCGATCGAAAACCCCGGTAACATCATGTCCAGGATTGCTTACTGGATCTCCAGGCGCCGGTTCGGAAAGGTCATCACGCCACTGAAGGTCGTCTACGCGCGCAGTCCGGGCCTGATGTGGGTATCGCAGCAAATCGAGAAAACAATGGGCGGGCGGCTCAGCCTGGACACGACGCTGGTCACCCTGATCAAGGCACACCTCTCGATGCTGAATGGCTGCGGTTTCTGCGAGGACATAGCGCTGGCCATGGCCGTGCAGAAGCGGCTGGGACTGGACAAGTTTCGCCATCTCGATCGCTTCAGGGAGAGCGGGGCATTCACCGAGCGGGAGAAGGCGGCCCTGTCATACGTGGAGGAAGCAAACAGCGGTGAGGTCAGGGATTCGACTTTTGACAATCTCAGGCGCCACTTCGACGAACGAGAGATTGTCGAGATCACCTGGGTCCAGGCTGCCGAAGCCTACTACAACGCATTATCGATCCCGCTTGAAATCGGATCGGACGGCCTTCAAAGTCTGGCGGCGAACTCTGCAGCCGGAGGCAGGTCCCATGACCGAACCTGATCGCATGCAATGGAACCTCGGCGGTTGGCTGGGCGCGCAACTCGGCGGATCCGTCTGGATCCTTGTTGCCGGCATTCTGTCTCTCCGCGCCGACGTCAATGCGGCGCTGGTCGTCATCGGCCTGTTTATTCTGGCTAACCTCATCGGCCTGGCAATTTGGCGGCACAGGGAAAGGCTTTCCGCGTACGCCGGCATCCAGTTGTTCCTGCCCGTCCTGCTGGTAGTCGGGCTGGCCGCCGTGTATACGATGGAGCGCGCGGGAATCTACGAGACCATTCAGGTCGGGGGGTCCGTCTCGGCCGGATCAACCTACGGTATTCTGGTCCTCGTCGTTCTCGGCCTCATGCTCATGTTTCACTTTCGGTTTCGCCGGAAACGCTGAATTTGGAGAGCACCGTGGACAGACAAAGAACCGCACCATACGAGTTCGTGCGCATAGTGGTGATGTTGGCGACTCTGGGCAGCCTTACCATGATTTGCGCCTATCTCGTGATTTCGTCTTTTGGTGGATCATTCGCGGCAGGCGTACGTAGCACGGCTGGCGTTCTGCTGCCACTTGTGGTCGGTGGTTTCGTTGCAGTATTCAATCGCAGCCTTTTCGATCGGCTCTCATCCGTTCCGGTTGTACCGGCCTTCATCATTGCGCTTGTATTCGGCGTGCTGATCATGGTGCTGATCCGAAACCTGGATTCGCTCCGATTTGCCCCGATTTCCGAATTGATCATATCGTCAGGTTTATCGGCCCTGCTATACGCCCCGGGGGCATTGCGAGGCTTTATGAATGCGTCAGGTGGCAGTGATCATTGGGTGGCCTATTATTTCGGCATAGTCTCGGGAATGCTGGGTTATCTCGTATTCATGGGATATCCGTTCGGTCAGGCGGCCTGAGCAAAGATTCAATCGGGTATGCTCCGCAGGCGAATGTCTCGAGTCTCAAAGCACGAACCGGACAGGCGGAGAACTTCGTGAACTGCGCGATACGGGAAGCAAGGCCAGCGGACAGTGACGCCATCCTGGCGTTGATGCCCCGGCTGGCGGCATTCGACATTCCTGACTCCCGGACTCCGGAGCAGCTCTGGCAGGATGACGCAAAGTTGCTTCGCGAATGGACCAAGGGAAATGTCGAGGAATGCCTCGTACACGTTGCAGAAAACGCCGACGGCGAGATTCTGGGGTTTACGATCGTCCGGCTTCGCCCCGAACCGCTCAGCCACGAGCCCAGCGGACACCTTGAGACAATTGCCGTGGATGACCGCGCGGAGGGCAAAGGGATCGGCCAGGCGCTTCTCTCGGCGGCGGAAGAAGCGGCCAGGGACCGCGGCGCGCAAACGATGACACTTAACGTAATCTCCACCAACTCGCGCGCGCGGCGATTCTATGAGCGGTCGGGTTACGACGGTGAGCTTATCAGGTATATAAAACGAATCGGAAACTGATATTCTGCATGGCAGGAGGCAGCCATGTTGTACGCCGCGCACGGCTCGAATCTACATCCGGTACGTCTGTCGATCAGGTTACCCGGGTCCCGTTTTCTCGGAACCGGCGTCGTTGCCGGCAGAAAGCTCCGTTTCCATAAACGTAGCGTCGATCATTCCGGAAAGTGCAACATCGTCGAGGGCGACGATCGTATCTATGTCTCCGTGTACGAGCTCAGTGAAGAGGAAAAGATGAAACTCGATGCGATCGAGGGAGTCGGCTCTGGTTATTCGGTGGAGACGATCGACGTCCCGGGCTTCAGCGAATGCCTCACCTATGTCGCGGCTGCAACGCACATCGACGAGGCGCTTCGACCATACTCATGGTACAAGGAACTGGTATTGGCAGGGTGTGAGGCGCTCGGCTTTCCGGAAGGATACGTCACCATGATCCGAAACATCGGCGCGATCGATGATCCCGACGAGCAACGGCACGCGACCAACATGGGAATCGTCGAGAAGTTGCGACTGTCCGTGAACGGCGCATCAATAATAAATGGAAAACAATCATGGTCAGGAAAATAGCGGCGGCGGCGCTCGGTATTATCACGGCGGGTTTGATCGTATGGATCGTCGAGGCGCTCGGTCACGCCGTCTACCCGGTTCCACCCGATCTCGACATGAGCGCTCCGGAGCAATTCCGGGATTACATTGCGGCATTGCCACCGGGCGCTTTTCTTTTCGTGCTTGCGGCCTGGCTGCTGGGCACGCTGGGCGGAGGGATGCTTGCATGCTTCATAGCCGGGGAAAAGCCCTTTGTCTATGCAACGATCGTCGGTGCCTTCATACTTATTGCGACCGTCGTCAATCTGGTCATGCTGCCCCATCCGTTATGGTTTTCAGCCACGGCCGTTCTCGCAATTGCAGTCATGACTTATCTGACCGGACTCGCCGCCTCATCGCAGGCAAGGTTCGGCGGCGGAAATTAGGCCGATGGCCGTACTCTACCCGACATTCGCCCTGGCCGGACTGACACTCTTTTGTGTGTTTCGGATGGGATTTGCGCGATTCTCCGCCGTTCGTCGCGGCGAGATCGACGGACGTTTTTTTCGAGTGTACAAGGACTATGAAGAGCCCGAACACCTGCGTGTCCTGTCACGCCACGTGATCAACCTGTATGAGGCCCCTGTCCTCTTTTACGTCATCTCGATAATCGCTTATGTCACGGAGTCGGTGACTTCACTGATAATCGCGCTGGCCTGGCTTTACGTGGGGCTTCGATACGTCCACAGTTACATACATACAACGTCGAACAAGGCACTACACCGGTTTCGCGTGTTTGCAGCCAGCCAGGCTGTGCTTGCCGTGCTATGGCTGGTAGTCCTCGCGGGCCTGGTGTCATGAATGGAGCCGAAAAATGCAAACAACAATCGTTCGCTACAAAGTGAAGGCCGACCGTGCCGAAGAAAACAGGGAATTCATTCGGGACGTATTCAGAGAACTCCACGACAATAAGCCCGATGGGTTGCGGTATGTATCTTTCAACCTGGATGACGGCTTGAGTTTCGTGCACGTTGCCGTCATCGAGACTCCGGACGGCGGCAACCCGCTGCAGGAAACCGATTCATTCAGGAAATTCATCGCCGAGATACAGGACCGTTGCGACGAACCACCCGTCCCGACCAAGGCGGAAATCGTTGGCTCCTATCGCCTCTTCTGGGAGCGTGAGCTCGGCGATTGAGATTCTGCGATGACAGGCCCGGGTAGCGTATTTCTGGTCTACGACAAGAACTGCCCGGTCTGCGACTATTACTGCAATCTGGTCAGGATCCGCGAGTCGGTCGGCGATCTCGTGCTGGTGGACGCGCGGGACCCGGGTCCCCTGATGGACGAGATTACCAAAGCCCGGCTCGATATCGATCAGGGAATGGTCCTCAAAGTCGGGGACCGGATGTACTACGGATCCGACGCAATACATACGCTTGCGATCATGGGAACCCGATCCGGCGTCTTCAATCGACTGACCTACTGGTGCTTCAGGTCGCGAGCCGTGTCACAAGTCATTTATCCGATATTGCGCGCGGGCCGTAACCTGTTGCTGAAGCTTCTGCGAAAGACGAAAATCAACAACCTTGCGCTCGAGAATAATGATCGTTTCTGAACGCACGACGAGTAGCACCCGATGCCGGAACGCGATGACAAGTCCCGAGTGCGAAGCTGACGAACGGAATCCGTGAGAAGCAGGACAACATTCCTCCTGGCGCTGTCCGGCGCCCTGATTGGCGCGTTCTTTTTCGTCGATCCGATCCCGCAGGACCCTTCGTATCACGCATTCGCCGATACGCGGCCGATGCTTGGCATTCCCAATTTCTGGAATGTTGCATCCAACATTCCGTTTCTGCTGGTCGGCGGAGCCGGGCTTTACACTCTTGCGTCCGGGAAATCTGCCGGCATGTTGCCCGATCTCTCCCCGGCCTACGCGGTTTTCTTTGCCGGAATTGTCCTGACCGGTGTCGGCTCGGCGTATTACCACTACAGCCCCACCGACAGCACCCTGGTATGGGACCGGCTGTCGATGACGATCGGGTTCATGGGGCTGTTCACAATAATAGTCGGCGAACACGTGTCCCGAACGGCGGCGAGACGCCTGCTGATTCCATTGCTGGTCGTCGGCGCCGCTTCGGTCGTGTATTGGAGCGTAACGGAGGAACGGGGATCGGGGGATCTCCGGCCTTATGCAATCGTGCAGTTTCTGCCCATGCTGCTGATCCCCCTGATCCTGCTGATGTACCGTTCCGTTTTTGGCAGCGTTACATTCCTTTGGGTCGTCATACTCCTCTATGCGTTCTCCAAGCTGTTCGAGTACTTCGACGCTGCGGTGTTCGGATTCGGCGAACTAATCAGCGGGCATTCGCTCAAACATATCGTCGCGGCGATGGCCCCTCTCGCCGTTCTCCATGGCCTCAACAGCCGCCGTCCATTTGATGAGGTTGCGCGATCATGAATTTCACGGGAAGTTGTCATTGCGGAGGCATCGGTTTTCGTTACCAAACGGACATTGCGCCGGAGAACTGGTCAATCAGGGCCTGTCAATGCAGTTTCTGCCAGGCGCACGATGCCCTGAGCACCTCCGACCCGGCCGGTTTGATCGAATTCACCGCCGATGACGCGGATCTCCTGGTCCGTTACCGCTTCGGGCTAAAAACGGCGGACTTCCTGCTGTGCCGGCGCTGCGGCGTCTATATCGGTGCGCTGATAGACACCGGTCACGGCAAATTCGGCATCATCAACACGCATGCGCTGGCCGAGACACCCGACAATCTCGCCGCCACCGAGCCGATGAGCTACGACACGGAAGACGTTGCCGGCCGGGTATCACGACGGGAGGAACGCTGGACTCCCGCCAGACTGACTCTATAGAACCGACGACCACGCAGCCTCGAAGACTTCCGTCAAGCCGGCTGCCTTGAATTTCGGCGGGCAGTTATCGATGTCGTTGTGACGGCTGCAAAGCTCGAGGTCATTCCAGTAGGCATTCAGCTCATCCGGCATCACGGCATATGGTGGGCCGTCGGCTCGGGACTGAACGTACTCGAGCGTAATGACCATCCGGTATGCCTCTTGTCTTAACAGTGTTTTTGTATGCGCGACGTAACGGGGGCGTTCATCGGCCGGCACGGCGACCAGCGCCCCCCGGTCATATAAGGCATCGAACGGCTTCGACCTGAAACTGAAGTAGTCGCCGCAATAAAGCGTTATCGGACGGGAATTCGCGCGGTAGCGAACCAGACGTCCATCGCGGCGGGCTTCGCACTCGAGATCATTTTCGGCGAAGAAGGCCTCGACGGCGATTTGTGAAAGCTCTACCCCGGTCACGCGGAGGCCGCGATCCGCGAGCCAGATCATGTCCTGCGCTTTTCCGCAGAGCGGAACCAGCACCCGGCTGCCCTCTGCGAGGCCGGGCCAGTATCGCTTGAGGTTTGCGTTTCCCTGCGGCTCATGCCAGCCGATACGACCCTGCTGCCAGCGCTCAAGCCACGGTTCGGCCACCTTGACTTATGCAGGCCCCTTCAGCGCAGAAAGGGAAGCCGGTCCGACAAGCCGTCATCCAGACCCGCAATCTTCCCGGCAGGAATGAAGCCGAGCACGATCAAAACGATAAACCATGCGACATCGTGATTCGCGCCGGCGAGCACTGGCAGTCCCTTGGCAAACCAGAAATTCAACACCATGAACGCGCCGACGAACGCCGCGTATCGTGTCGCGAGTCCGACGATCAGAGCGAGACCAATCAGTAGTTCTCCCCACGAAACCAGCGCCGCAAACATCTGATTGTTGGGCAGGACAACCGACTCAATGAACGGACGATAGAAGGAAAAGCACTGTTCGAGCTGAGAAGTCAGAAATCCCGACAAACCAGCGGCAAAATCATCGTGACGCAACTTCCCGACACCGTTGTACACGAAGAATGCTCCCGCATAGATACGGAGCAACGCGATCGGCCATTGTTTGAGTGCCACGGGCGTCCGTGTATCTATTCGATCGACCATCATTCCCCCTCCTTCAATGACATCATGTTAGCACCCGACTGTATATTTACTACCGCTAATTGTGTCTCCGATATCAGACAGGGCCGTTTCAGCTGCCATGTTTACTGGCAAGAGCCCCAGGGTTACTATCTGCGCCCCAACCGCCTGTTTCGGCGGTTATTTATGTATGAGGAACGGGGCTTATGGCAAGCGCTGTGCGGATCGACGGTAAGGCAAGGGCCGCTCGACTCACCGCTGAGATCACCGAATCCGCGGCGGAACTCCTCAGCATGCACGGCATCCAACCGGGCCTCGCCGTGGTGATCGTTGGAGAAGATCCGGCCAGTGAGGTCTACGTCAGAAACAAGAAGCGCACGGCCCAAGCCTGCGGTTTCCACTCCATCAGGCATGCGCTCCCCGCGGACGCGACCCGGGACTCGGTGCTGGACCTCGTGGCCGATCTCAACGCCGACCCGGCGATACACGGTATCCTCGTGCAGCTACCGCTGCCCGATCATCTGGACGAGGAGCTCATTACTCAATCCATAGCGCCGGAGAAAGACGTCGACGGTTTTCATTTTCAAAACATCGGCAAACTGACGGCCGGCCGCACCGAAGACGCATTCGTGCCCTGCACGCCCGCCGGCTGCATGCTCATGATCGAGGATCAACTGGGTAACGACCTGTCCGGCTTGAACGCTGTCATAATCGGCCGCTCGAACATCGTCGGCAAACCGATGGCAAGTCTCTTGTTGAAGGCAAATGCGACGGTGACGATGACTCACAGTCGCACAGCCGACCTTCCTGCTGTGTGCCGGCGTGCGGATATTCTGGTCGCCGCGGTTGGCCGCCCGAACATGGTCAAGGGCGACTGGGTCAAGCCGGGAGCCGTCGTTATCGACGTCGGCATCAACCGCATCGAAGTCAGCGAAAACGGCGAGTCGAAATTCAGACTGACCGGCGATGTCGATTTCGAAGAAGTCAGCAGCGTGGCCAAAGCGATAACCCCGGTGCCCGGCGGCGTCGGCCCGATGACGATTGCCATGCTCATGGCGAACACACTGGCATCCGCACGACGCGCTATCGAGAATTCAGTCAACCGATAATTCCCTGTGCTGCCGTCCGGCCGGGCGGGAGTCGGGTCAACGCCTCTCGCAGTCGTTACAACGTAAAGCAGCTACAATGAACGAATGACATACAGAATCCTCGTCGCAGGCGTTCTTGCCTGCCTGATGTGGCTGCCAACTGACGCCGGCGGACAAAGTGTCGACATTCGCGAATGGCTGGTGCCCTGGAGCAATACCCGGCCGCGGGACCCGTTCGTGGACAGCTCCGGCCGTGTCTGGTTCGTAGGCCAGGCCGGGCATTACGTCGCCACCCTGCAACCGGACACCGGTGATTTCACTCGCTACGACCTCGATCCCGGGACGGGGCCGCACAATCTGATCGTGGCGGAGGACGGATCCAGGGCGACGGTCTGGTACGCGGGGAATCTCAGGTCGCACATCGGCCGGCTCGACCCCGAAACGGGACACATTGAAAAGATCATGATGCCGAATCTCAAGGCGCGGGATCCGCATACGCTGGTGTTCGATTCTGCGGGCGATATCTGGTTTACGGTGCAGGCGGGCAATTTCGTCGGCAAACTGGCGGTAGCGAGCGGCGAGGTGTCATTGATACCGGTTCCGACACGGGGATCCAGGCCCTACGGTATCGTGATTAACTCTGAGGATGAGCCCTGGGTTGTCGAGTTTGGCAGTAACAAGCTGGTCCGGATAGACAGGGACGACCTGACGCTCGAAGAGATCGAACTGCCGGACGACGAATCGCGTCCGAGGCGGCTCCAGGTAACGTCGGACGACAATGTCTGGTATGTCGATTATGCGCTCGGGCGCCTCGGTCGCTATGCGCCGGGCAAAGGCGAGTTCACCGAATGGGCTCTGCCCGCCGGACAGAAGAGCAGGCCCTACGGCATGGCAGTGGACAGGTACGACCGCCTCTGGATCGTCGAGACCGGCGTAACACCCAACCGTTTCATCGGCTTCGATACCCGGTCTGGAGAATTCCTGAGCGGGACAGCCATCCCGAGCGGCGCGGGATCCGTTCGGCACATGTTCTATCATGAATCCGCCGGCGAGGTCTGGTTCGGCACCGACACCAACTACGTCGGCCGGGCCAAAGTGCACTAGCCTGAATATTGCACCAGTTGGCGCGTGAGATCGGTTCAGGATTTGATTGGCTGAGGGATTTTCCGAGTGAGTGGAATAACGGTGTCTATTGCCGAAGGAGGAAAATCCCTCAGGCGATCAAAGTCTAAGCGAAAGCGCGTCATACTGGTGCAATACTCAGGCTAGACGTTCAATCGATCTCTTCGATGGCGACCGGGTTCAACAGAAACCGGTAGGTGCGGCAAGCCCTCGCGACCGACGTCTTGTCGCTGGCAGGCTCGTAGCTCGATTGCTTGATGGCCCTCAACGCCGGTTTTGCAAACATCCTGTGAGAGCTGCGCCTGACCGCCGGCCTGCGAATCCTGCCGCGGGCGTCGATCGTGTAGCAGACGGTTGCCTCGCCTTCGATCCGGTCGCGCCGCGCTCTTTCCGGATACCTCGGCACCGCTGTGACCGACGGGATTCGATCGGATGTCGAATCTTCCATATGTGTGATCCGCGTTACTTTCGTGTTGTCGTCTGCATGCAAAATAACGGGCGATATCAGCGTCAGACAAAATGCCGCTGTCACTGTAACTTTCATTTTTGGTCTTCTTTCGCCGGAGTCGCTACTTTCTTGCGATCATCGATGATGATATTCGGCGATACGGGATGCGTCGCGTCCAGAAGAAGGCCCTTCACCACCTTCAGTGTGCGGGCATTCGGGTTTATTTCCTGGCCGGCTATCAGGTCTTTTTCCGCCTTCTCGTAATCCTTCTTGAAAACGTAGATCAGCGCGCGATTGTTGTATCCGCGCCAGTGTTTGTCGTTACTTGCCAACAGTATGTTGCAATACCGAAGCGCGGTGTCGAGATCATCGATCATCAGGTAGCCGGCGCAAAGGTTGGACAAGGCGGCCTCCCTTTCCCGCTTTCCCTGTGCGGATTTCAGTCCGCGCAACGTCAGTTCGACGCCTTCCCTGGCATTACCGGCCAACAGTTCCTGGGCGCCATCAGCCAGATCGAGATTTCTCGGGCCGAGGACGACCTTGCTTTCTTCGGACCAGGCCGTGGCGAGTGACGAAATAGCGATGATGAAAGCAAGGGCGAAAGCCGCAGGCCTGCTCATGATTTTTGCCTCCGGCCGCCGCAAGACCAGACAGTCGGCGACCTCCAGTGATAGTCCGAGCAACCGAGCCGTGTAGCTAGCCGCTGATATATTGCTCGAGGTGCTCTATTTCCTCTTTCTGATCGGCGATGATTGCCTTGACCAGGTCTCCGATCGAAATCATGCCGGTCACCTTGTTTCCATCCACGACAGGCAGGTGCCGTATATGCTTCTCGGTCATGAGATTCATGCAACGGTCGATAGTCTCCCCGGCGCTCGTCGTCAGGACATCGGGCGTCATAATGTCCTTGACGGGCGTATCCTGGGATGACCGCCCCTTGAGGATGACTTTCCGCGCATAGTCTCTTTCGGTGACGATGCCCACCAGCGCATCCGCGTGCATGACGATGAGCGCACCGATCCCTTTCTCGGCCATCAGCTTGATCGCATCGAGCACCGAATCCGACGGTGCAATTGACAGGACAGCGTGACCCTTGGAATCGAGCAGTTGACTGACCAGTTTCATGTGGCTTTCCTTGTTATTTCCGCCCGCCGCGGCTTCTTGTACGCCAATAGTAGCAAAAATGGGGGCGCGCAAAGGGGACGTACCCCGTACGGGGAACGTCCCCATGTTTCCCGTCCGGGTCTTACTGGTCAGTCGCCTCTTTCGACCCGGCCCTGTATGCGCGCGAAGTTGAGTGATCCGCTGCCGTCGTCCTCGATGATGAGATCCTCATCGACATCGGTAACGTTGATGCTGCCGGAGCCGTCGTCGACGAATACGCTACCGCGCACGTCGCTCACGGTAATGCTGCCCGAGCCATCGGTGATCGAGATATCGCCACCAACACCCTCGACAGCGATCGACCCCGATGAATCGTCAATCCGGACCGTTCCGCCGACGTCCGTCATCTTGAGTGAGCCCGAGCTGTCATCGATTTCGATATCTCCGGCGACCTCACGTACCTTGATGGAGCCAGAGCTGTCGTCGATGTCGAGCCCTACCGTTTGCGGCACCGATACCTCGAGGGCCACGCTCGGGCTGTCGCCCCATCCCCAGCCGGGGGAGTCGAAATAGCCCTTCAGCACAGCCTTACGGTCTTCACGCTCGAGCGTCAGGACCAGATCGGACTCGATGATCTCCCTGGCCTTATCCTCGTTTTTGCCCGGCACCTGAATCAGCGCCTTGACGACTATTTTCCTGGCGTCCGCGCTGCCGTGCACGTCGACGCTGCCGGCACCCGACGTGACCACCACGGTATCGATTTCGTCAGCGTCGAGATTCAGGTCGCGGGTTTCCTGATAGTCGCGCCAGGCCGCATTGGTCAGGCTGGCGGTGAACATGCCAATGAGCAAAAACGTACGCATGAGATCAATCCTTCTGCTTGATTCCGGCCTGTTGCGGCCATCTTGTATGACTTAGATGCCGCCCGTCAGGAAACGGTTGCAACGGGGACGGACCCCGAGGGGTCCGTCCCCGGTTCTATCGCTCAACACCGGCGAGGATCTCATCCAGTGCCTCGCGGTCCAGCCACCTGCCTCGCAGCATCACGCCGTGAATGCGGCGCGTATTGCCGATATCCGTCAGCGGATTCGCGTCCAGGAGTACGAGGTCTGCCTCCTTGCCGGCCTCGACCGTGCCGAAAACGCGCTCCTGCCCGAAGAACCTCGATGGGTTTACGGTCCCGGTGAGCAGCGCCTCGTAAGGACTCAGGCCGGAGTCCACCAGATAGCCCAGTTCCCTGTGCGCCGAGAAACCCGGCACGTTGAATACCTGCGGCGCGTCGGAGCCGAGCAGCAAACCCGCGCCGGCTTCATGCAGCGCCAGGATAAGCTTCCTCCGTATCTCGATCGCCCGCAGCACAATCGCCGGATCGTAGGCGGGATCGTCGAATACCCGCTGTTTCGAGTCTGCCCACCGGAGGAGCGTCGGCAGCCGCATGTACCGCATTTCCGGCCACTCGCGGATCTCCGCAGGCGGAACCCCTGACATCCAGTGCTCGAACATGCTTTCTGTCGGCACGTTCCAGACACCGGCCCGGGCCGTATCCACCGCGATTCCTGCTATCTTGTCTTCATCGATCCGGTCCGCCAGCAGCACCCCGAAGAACCCCGCAGGTCCGCCGGAAAGATCCGTGTTGTCCTCGAGCATGGCGTGCATGTAGCCGTCCAGATGGTCGATCGACGCCATGCCGGCCGCCAGTGCATGCGGCACGCCGACCGCGGCCGACACGTGGCCGGAGAACCGGATACCGAGCGCATTTGCGGTATCCGCCAATGCATCGAACTCGGCCCTGGTCAAACCGGGGTGAATCTTCAGAAAGTCGTAGCCGGCTTCATGCTGCGCCCGAACCAAATGGCGCGCGTCGCCGGGGCTGCCGACGCTCGTGCCGTTGAACGACGGGCCGGAGGTAAACAGCCTCGGGCCGAGCACCGCGCCGCTGGCGATCTGCTGCCGCAATTCGAGATGTGCCGGCCTGCCCAGCATGCCGCGGGCGAGCGTGATTCCGTTGGCGACATACAGACCCAGCACCCTGTGGAGATCCGGTGAACTCATGCGCGGAACATGCGCGTGCATCTCCGAGAGCCCCGGAATCAGGTACCGGTCCGTGCCGTCGATGACGACTGCATCCTCTGCGATGGGAATATTGTCGACATCCCCGATCTTCACAATCGTCCGGTCCTCGACAACCACCGTCTGCGACGGAACAACGGCTTCGCTCGTCATCGGAATGACATTCACGTTGACGAATACCGTCGGTGCAGCTTCAACGTAGGACGCCAGAAGCAACAATGCGCTCGTTACTGCGCTTATGGTCCGCATAATGAGGCCTCGCGTTATTCTTGCCGGGACTTTTGAGCGAATGGCGCGTCCATAGTTCCTGACATCCCGCCAGAACACCCCGCAACCGGCGTGGGTCAAATCACCTGCTTCAGCGTGTCCCGGCTGATGTTGCCGCCGCAGATGATGACGACCACGTTCTTCGACTTGAACGTTTCCGCGCGAAGCTTGCACCCGGCCAGCGCGACCCCGGCGGCGCCCTCCGGCAGCATGTGGTGTGCATCGATGAACTGCCGCATTGCCTCGGCAATTTCCTCCTCGGAGACGAGCACATAATCGTTCGCAAGCTCACGACACAGGGCGAAGGTAATCGCGCCGGCCTCGATGCCCCCGGCGGTCCCGTCCGATAGCGTCGGCTCGCTCGGGAGCTCGACGATCTCACCGGCTTTCACCGATTCCGTCATGACGGCAGAGGCCGCGGGCTGGCAGGCGACGACGGCCATTGATGGATTGACCGACTTCAGAAAGCTGCCGACGCCGCTCAGTAGCCCGCCGCCGCCGACGGCAACGAATATCGCATCAACCTGCGGGAGTTGCCTTGCGATTTCAACCCCGCAGGTCCCCTGACCGGCCACCACATCTTCATCGTTGTAAGGGGACAGGTAGCACATGCCGTTTTCTGCGGCGTATTCCCTGGCATGCGACTCGGTATCGAGCCCGTCCGTGCCGAAGAACTGCACAGCGCAGCCTGCGCGCCGGATCGCGTGCACCTTGGTCGTCGAAGTTCCTTCCGGCACGAATATGACGCCTCCGGTGCCGAGTTTTTGCATTGCATACGCGACCGCGGCCCCATGATTGCCGCTCGATGCCGCAACACAGCCCGCTGCCCGGACTTCGGTAGTCAACGACAGCAGCTTGTTGAACGCCCCACGCAGTTTGAACGAGCCCGTGTGTTGGAGGTTTTCCAGTTTCAGGAAAACGTTCGCGCCGGTCAGCTCGCTGAAAAACGGTGAATAATCCAGCGGCGTCTCCCGAACATGCGGTGCAATCCGATTGGCGGCGAGGGCGACGCTGGCCGGCAGCAACTCCTGTCTCATTCCCCTACTCTAACCCAGTTTGCAGGCGCACTGGCGCGAATGCCATGAAGTCCGTACGCTGGCCTGATGCAAGCGCGATCGGAGCACGCAAGATCCTATTACGCCGCAACCGTCAATGACGAGACCAGGTACGCGCCGCTTGCCGGTTCGGTGAGCGCGGATGTTTGCGTGATCGGCGCGGGCTTCACGGGCATCTCGACGGCTCTACATCTCGTGGAGCGCGGCTACCAGGTGCATGTGGTCGAGGCCAATCGGGTCGGATGGGGGGCATCGGGTCGCAACGGCGGCCAGATGATCGGCGGTATCGCCGGCGAGGGCACGATCCTCAGACACCACGGTCCCGGCATCGCAAATTTGCTTTGGGAAATGCGCTGGGCGGGTCACGAGATCATCCGCCAGCGCGTCACGCAGTACGGCATCGAGTGTGATCTCAAGCCGGGCTATCTCGACGTCGCGATCAAGCAGCGGCACGTGCGGGATCAGCGCGCCGAGTACGATTACCTGCTGGAACAAGGGTATCCCCATGAACTTCGGCTGCTGTCGCAGGACGAGACCCGTGAGCTGATCGGCACGGACGCTTACATCGGCGCGCTGAAGAACATGGGAAACGGGCATCTGCACCCGTTGAACCTCTGCATCGGCGAAGCCCGTGCCGCGGAGCGCCTGGGGGCGACGATCTGCGAGCAATCCCCCGTAGTCAGGGTTGAACAAGGTGAAAAAGCCAGGGTCGTTACCGAAGGCGGATCGGTCACGGCTGACTTCGTCGTCATAGCGGGAAATGCCTACCAGTTCGTCGACAGGAAGCTCCGAAGTCAGCTCTTTCCGGTCAACAGCTTCATCGTGGCCACCGAGCCGCTATCGGACGAAATTGTCGTCGAGATCAATCCGGAGGACCTGGCTGTCTGCGACCCGAATTTCGTGCTGCAGTACTTTCGCCTGAGCGCGGACAAGCGTCTGCTGTTCGGCGGCCGATGCAACTACTTCGGCGACGATCCGGACGTGATCAGAAAAAAAATGAACCCGAAGATGTGCAAAATCTATCCGCGACTCGCCCAGACGCGCATCGACTATGCCTGGGGCGGCACGATCGGCGTGACGCTGAATCGTGTACCACAGCTGGGACGAACCACTCCGAATATCTTCTACTCGCAGGGCTACTCCGGCCACGGCGTCAACGTGACGCATCTGGCCGGCCAGGTCCTGGCTGACGCCATTGCCGGCACGTTTGAGCGTTTCGACATTTTTGCGAAAATAAAACCGGTTACGGTTCCGGGAAGCGGCACATTCACCAAACAGATGGTCTCGCTGGGTATGGTCTATTACCGGCTCAAAGACCTTTTATAGGAGACGAACGATGATTCACGGCGGCTGCCAGTGCGGCAAGGCGCGCTACGAAGCGGACGGCGAGATTACCGACCTCAGCCACTGCCACTGTTCCATGTGCAGAAAGCTCCACGGTGCGGCTTTCGCAACGTTTGCCGCCGTGGCGCGCGAGGGTTTCCGGTGGTCGGCCGGAGAAGACGATATCAGGACGTATGCATCTTCGGACAAGATAGACAGGATCTTCTGCGGCAACTGCGGCTCACAGTTGTTCGCGTATTACAGGCCCGAGCCGGATCTCCTGTATCTGACCATGGGTACCGTCGACGGCAACCCCGGGGCGCCGCCGGCCTACCACCAGTTCGTCGGCTCCAAAGCGCCGTGGCACGAGATTACCGACGGGCAGCCGCAGCATGAGGGCTGGCCCGATGAAAGCGCATGACGATCAGGCTTCCCAGGCTGATCGCGACCTCCGTCGTCAGGGGCAGCCGGCAGGGCGAAAGCCATGGCGGCATTTTCACCGTCGACTTCGAGCGACAGGAAGGTGAGCAACACGTCGACTGGAATACGAGCGATATCGACTTCGACGGCCGTGGCGCAGACCGCGGCCTTCGTGGAATCGCCTTTTCCGGCGATGAAATCTATGTGGCGGCAAGCGACGAGCTCTTTTGTTACGACCGCAGGTTTACCGTCCAGGACTCCTTCAGAAACCCGTATCTGAAGCACTGTCACGAAATCTGTCGCATGGAGAACACGATTTTCCTGACGTCGACAGGCTTCGACAGCCTGCTTGCCTTCGACCTGGAAAGGAAGCAATACGTCTGGGGATTTCATTTGCAGCGACAATATGAACGCTGGGCCGGCCACACATTTGACCCACGCTCCGATATGGGTCCCCGTCCCGTCAACGACTTTCACGTCAACATGGTGCACGTCGACGATACCGGCATCTATCTGAGCGGCCTGCGGACCAACGCGCTCCTTTACCTGAACAGCAACATGGAGGTATCCGAGGTTTGCAACTTGCCCGCCGGTGCGCATAATGCGCGGCCGTATCGCGACGGCCTGCTTTTCAACGACACGGAGAGTGACTGTGTGAGGTATGCGGGCCGCGACGGCAGCAATCAGGCATTCAGGATCGTCACCTACGACGACGCGGACATCGAATTTGCCGGTATCGACGATTCGAAGATTGCGCGGCAGGGTTTTGGCAGGGGATTGTGCACGATCGGCGACCGCTTCATAGCCGGCGGCTCATCTCCGTCGACCATCAGCCTGTACGACCTGGAAGCCAATCAGAAAGTCGGCCACGTCAACCTGACCATGGATATTCGCAACGCCATTCACGGGCTGGAACCGTGGCCGTTCGAGGATTGACAGCCGGGGCCTGTCAGAAAAAGGCCGGCTTCTCAGCCGGCCTTTTGTTCCCGCATTACGGCTTGTTTTAGTCCCCCCAACGCTTGGTGTACCGGACACCCCATTCACGCGGCCGGTTCGTATAGATCCTGGCAACGTGTGGGCGGCCTTCCGCCGCATTGGCAAAAGCGTGCTCGAACAATCCGGTTTCGAAGGTGTACTGGGCGCGCTCATCGGCAATGTTGTTTACGAAAACCGAAATGTCCCAATCTTCGCCCTGGATCCCCACCCTGACGTCACCGATGTCGTAGGCCTGTTTCAGAAGCTGCGGATTCGGATCGCTGTCCGGCAGCGGCTCGAGGATGTTGAGGCTGTCGCCCGTATAGGACCACTGTGCCCGGATATAGGCCTGGTTACCGGCGCCGAACAGATCGACCGGCCAGTGGTACTCGCCCCAGGCGGACCATTTGACTTCCGGCACCGTCGGCAGCCTCAGACCCGAAAACAGGTCCTGTATGCCGTCGCCGTTCAGATCGGCGTCGGAGTCCGTCTCGGCTTCCATGAATTCCGCATTCAGGCCGAGCGTCACCTGGTCGGTGGGTGCATAGTCGAGTTCTATGTTCACGCCATCGATGTGCGCCTCACCGGCATTGGTAACCGTTTGCTGCCACGGTTGGCCGCAAACCGCCGGAATCTTGTCGTCCGGCAATCCCAGATCGGCACAGGTAGTGCTGCTCGGATCCACCAGTTCGAGCTGGTAGTCGCTCCATTCCATCTTATAGGCGGTCACGTTCAGCCGTCCCTGGCCGCCGGCGAAGGTCGATCTGTATCCGAACTCGAGGTTGTCCATGATGTCCGGCTGGTAGGCCAGCGAGAAAAACGGTTGGCCGCGACTCCGGTTGACGCCGCCCGGGCGCTTGCCGCGGGTGAACAGGCCATAGACCATGCTGTCGTCGCCGAACGAGTAACTCAGGCTGATTTTCGGGATGAACTCCGTCTCCTCACCCAGCCGTCCTGTCGGGAACCCGCCGTTGGCCAGGCGAATCTGCCGGTTGAACGGATCGTTCCAGTCGGGCTCGCCGGGAGGCGCCTGACCGGGTCCGAGAGGCAGAGCGCCGGGATGATTCACGAGATAATACTGAATATTCTCGCGCTCGAAGTACCGGCCGCCGAGCGTCAGTTCGAGCTCGTCGCTGATATGCCATTTGAGCTCGCCGAATACGGCTTTTTGTTCCCAGTCGGTATGGCTCTGCGAATACCAGCTCATTCCCGAGTCCGGGAACGTGGTGGGGGTGCCGTAATAATTCGACCAGTACCACTCGTAGAACTGCGCCGAGATCGTTCCCTGCCAGGTGTTGACGGAGCCGTCGCCACCCGTCGTCGGCGATGCGAAAGGCGCCTGCCAGGCATCCGCGCTCGGGGTCCACCCTGCTCGAACAGATTCTTGCGAGCCACAGCATGGTGGAGGGCGCCGGCGAACTGCCGCACATCATCATGATCTCGGCCGCCCTGGGAAAGAATCGGTCGGACGGGATGACCTACCCGGAAATAATCAAGGAACTCGACGAAGAGCAGTTCGTCTCGATCGGCAAAACCTATATTCATCATACCGGCCCGCACCGGCAGGACGATCTGCCCTGTTTCACGGACAAGATGCCGGCCAATTTCCCGCATGCCGGCTTCATCCATCTGATCCTGCCGAACGCGAAGATCATCGATGCCAGACGGGATCCGGTGGACACCTGCGTGGCCAATTACCGGCAACTTTTCGCTCAAGGCAAGAATCAATCATACGACCTGCAGGAACTGGGCGAGTACTACCTGCAGTACAGAAGGATAATGGACCACTGGGACGAAGTTCTTCCCGGTCGAATTTTGCGGGTTCATTACGAGAACGTCGTGAACGACCTGGAGCCACAGGTCCGGCGAATTCTCGATTACTGTGAATTGCCCTGGGAGGACGCCTGCCTGAGTTTCTTCGCGAGCGATCGCGATGTAAATACGGCGAGTTCAGAACAGGTTCGCCAGCCCATTTATAAGGATGCGATCGGGTTCTGGAAAAACTACGAATCGCGGCTCGACGGTTTGCTGGAAGTGCTGGCTCCGATTCTCTAATTCTCCGGAGGCACGGGTGGCGGGCCGTCCGGGATATACGCCTTGTACGTAAATCCCTCCGTCGTCCGCCGAAACTCCTCCCAGATGGGCCCGAGCAATTCGGGATTCGTGTAGAGGTCTACCATCGTGGTGGCGAGCACCTTCGCCGCGTATTGCATGCCGCGGTGGCCTATCGGCGATCCGCTCGCAGCAACGACGCCCCAGGAATGCCAGGGAATGTCTGCCGGCGCGGTGGCGACCTCCACGTCGACGGTCGGCACGACCCAGCTGACGTCCGCGACATCCGTGGATCCGCCGCTTGCTTCCGTCGAATTCAGTACCAGGGGCTGGACTGTTCCGTCCAGCCCGACCTCGGGCACGCCCATCGCCTTTTGCAGTTGCTTCGCGAATTCGCTTTCCGACTCACTGAACTCGATGTCGCCCAGCCATTTCATGTTCGCATGAACGATCCTGGCCGCCTCATTGTTGATCAGGGTGTTATAGGTGCCGCTGATGAGCGTCACTTCGGCCTCGACATTTGCCGCCATGGCCGCCCCGTCCGCCATGACCTGCATGCGCTCGTAAAGCGGCAGCACGCCGGCCATCTCGCTGTCGCGAATCCACACGCCGACCTGCGCTTTCTCCGGCACCACGTTCGGCGCGTCTCCACCCTTCAGGATCGCATAGTGAATCCGAACCGTAGGCTTTACGTGTTCGCGCAGCATGTTGAGCGCATGCGTAAAGAGCTCGAGTCCGTCGAGGGCGCTGCGACCGTTCCAGGGATCGTAGGCAGCGTGCGCGGCCTCCCCCGAAAAATCGACCAGCGTTTCGACCATCGCCTGCGAGCTCGACGTATCCATCTCGGATTTCGAATTCGGGTGCCAGGAAAGGGCGATGTCCAGATCGTCGAACAACCCTTCCCTCGCCATGTAGATCTTGCCGCCAACGGCTTCCTCGGCAGGCGTGCCGTAGTAACGCAAGGTCCCCTTGAGCGCACCCGATTCCAACAACCGCTTGACCGCCGTCGCGGCGCCGAGGCTGCCGACGCCGAACAGGTTGTGGCCACAACCATGGCCTGCCGCCCCTTCCGCCCGCGCATCTTTTACCGGAGACGCATTTTGCGAGAGCCCGGGCAAGGCATCGTATTCGCCGAGTATCCCGATGACCGGACTCCCTTCGCCGTAGCTCGCGATGAACGCCGTCGGCATACCGGCGATGCCGCGCTCGACGCGGAAACCCTGTTGCTCGGCATACTCCGCGAGCACCTTTGCCGACTCCGTTTCGTTGAGGGCCACTTCCGCGTGAGCCCAGATCCGATCACTCATGCTGATCAGCGCGCCGCTTTGCTCATCGATTGAAGCAACGACAGATTCCTTCAAGCCGACGTCGGCCAGGCCGGTATTCGCAGCGAGGATGAGGACAGTCACAAACGTCAGTCGCCGGTTCATTCGTACATCTCGCCGAGTTTCCTGTAATAGTCCGGGATGTTCTCGTCCGTGCCCTGGTACGCATGCTTGCTCATATCGGGCGAATACCTGCTCGCCGGCGGTTGGCGACCGATCGCCTCCGCCATGGAACGGATGTGGTGCGGCCCCGCCCCGCAGCAGACGCCGAGATACCGAACGTTGCTGGTGTAGGCCTCTTTCGCAAATTCGGCCATCTCGTAGCGGTTGCACACAAACGGGTCCAGCGCGGTCGGAAACGACCCGGAATCCGGAGTACTGCCGCAGTCATGGTCTTCCAGAAGCTGGAAGGTCTTCACCGCGGGCGTCGTCCGATACGGCACGGGCAGTGCGGCGACGTGGCAGGAGACCGCATCCCTTATTTCCCTGATGACGGGCAGCATGGTCGCCGGACCCCGCGAACAGTTGAGCCCGACCACGTCTGCCCCTGCATCGGCTACGCGCTTGCATGCCGTCGCCCCGGCTGCGCCGTCGTGCAGGCCGTCCGCGTCCAGTGCAAAGGTCATGACGGATGGCTTGCCGGTGGCCTGGATGAGTTCGAGCGCGGCCAGCGCTTCGTCTGTCCAGCAAAACGTCTCGCCGATAACCATATCGACGCCCGCATCGACCGCCCAGCCGATCTGTTCCTCGAACATCGCGCGGGCGGCGTCGTGCGTTTCCCTGCGATCGGGTTCCCAGACATTGGTGTTACAGATATTGCCGGCGAGTAATGTGCCGCTTTCGTTCGCAACGTCGGCGGCAATCCGCAGGGCATTGCGGTTCAGCGACTCGAGCAGGTCTTCCTTGCCGATAACCCGGAGTTTTTCGCGATGGCCGTAGTACGTGAATGCCTCGACGACATCCGAACCCGCATGCACGAACTCCCGATGAAGTTCGGTAACCTTCTCCGGGTGCTCGAGGACGACTTCGGGCACGAACGCGCCGGCCTGTATATAGCCGCGTCGCTCCAGCTCGAAGAGATAGCCTTCGGCGCAGATGACCGGGCCGCTCTCGAGTCTCTCCAGAAGTCCGGGCGAGGCCGGTTTTCTTGCCGGCATGCGGTCAGGCCGTCCTCTCCCGCTGACCGGAGACACGAGCGAGTGGACCCGGCGGGACGTAGTCGAATATGAACGTGATCCGGTCCTCTTTCCCCTTGTTCATGACGCTATGTTGCTTTTGATTGTTCAACTCGTAGGCCTGGCCAACCTCTAATCGATACGGCCTGCCGTCGATCATGAAGCGGACTCTGGGATTCGTCGTGATCGGTATATGGATCCTGTGTCCGCAATGAAATGACGGATGTTTGTCGGTGTGCGGCTTGATTTTGCCGCCCGCCAGAAGCTTCGCCGCCATCGCACGGATGATTGTGCCGCCTTTCGGATAGTGCTTTTCGATGATCTCGTGCATGACCGGTACCGCAACGTCTGCGAGCCGGTCCCAGCCCGGCTCCTTGCACACTTCACTGTT
This sequence comes from Woeseia sp., assembly GCA_046756445.1. GTDB lineage: Bacteria > Pseudomonadota > Gammaproteobacteria > Steroidobacterales > Woeseiaceae > JACZWL01. The sequence continues at coordinate 22,833 of JBHHWI010000024.1, forward strand.
CGGCCAGTTCGACCCATCCGTAAAGACCAGCACGATCGATTCGGTTTGATCATGGACGTCGTAAGTCTGCTGGCGATACTCCTCCTCCTGCCACGCTGATTCTTTCTGGCTCAGGATTGCATCACGCAGCGCCGATGAGTCGATGGCGCCCAGTTCGCGCAGTGGTACGTCGATATCCATCTCTGCTCGCTGTGCAAGGCGGATGCGAACTTTACCGAAGGATGCGGGGCTTGTCACCGGCCCCGAGATCAGGCCCCGTCAGGCTTTATGACCACACAACCACGGCAATCGCCCCGTTCGATGATTTCGTGTGCCTGTGCGATGTCATCCAAGGAGATCAGATGAGCAATCCGGTGTTGTAACCGCTCGGATTGCAGCCCCTTTTCGATATCGGAAATCGCCCGCCGCTTCGCCTCCTCCGGCATTGCGTAGACGATGACGAGACGCACCGTCAGATCCATGAACATCATTCTCAGGAACGGAAGCCTGGGCTCCGGTATCTCTGTCGAAGAATAAGTGGCGATTACACCGCCGGTGCGAATCAAATTGAGTACTTCGCCGAGATTGGCGCCAAACTGTACATCGATCACCCGATCCACTTTGCCCTGCTCGACCAAGCGCAGCACCTCGTTGCACCACCCGGGCTGCCGGTGATTGACGACCGCCACCGCGCCCGCTTCGATGCAGGCTTTTTCGTCTTCCGCGCAACTCGCCGTCGCAATGACCGAGGCGCCCGCCTGGCTCGCCCATTGAACCGCGTAGTGACCGACGCGGCCGGCGCCGCCGGTCACGAGTACATTCTGACCATCGACCGGGCCATCGGCGAATACACAACGATGCGCGGTCATGGCCGGGATACCGAGGCAGGCGCCGACTTCGAAGCTCGTGTTCTCGGGAAGTAACGGCGCACGGCAACTGTCGATAGAGACGAATTCGGCTGCGGTACCGAAGCGGCGGCCATATTGGGCCTGATAGACCCATACCCGTTCCCCGATCTCGCGATCGGAAACGCCCTCGCCGACCGCGGCGATGACGCCGGCACCGTCGCTATGCGGAATCACCAGGCCGTCGTCCAGCAGCCCGGGAAACGCTCCCGTCCTTTTCTTCACGTCCGAAGGATTGACGCCGCTGGCCTTCAGCCGCACGAGTACCTCGCCCGCCCGTGGTTCGGGTGCCGGCTGCTCGCCGACCGTCAGCACATCCGCCGCGGGACCGAACTCTTCAAACCATGCCGCCTTCACGATTCCCGCCTTTCGAAAAATGCACACAGGGAATCCGGCGGCACGGCTTGTGCTCTGGTCGCGTGGTATCTCATCGCCGCTCCTCGGAGGCAAGACTGATGAGGGCGTCGGCGGCAACAACGCCTTCGCCTTCAGGCAGGACCAAAAGCGGGTTGATATCGAGTTCCATCAGGCTGTCCCGGTTGGTCTCGGCGAATCCCGCAATGCACAGGATCGCGTCAACCAGCGCAGTCATGTCGCCTGTGGCGCTCCCGCGAAATCCTTCAATCAGTTTTACGGCGGACAGCGACTCGATTGCCCGTAGGACAGTGGCACGATTGGTCGGCAGCAACAGACTCGCGCTATCGGCGATGAGTTCGACCAGAATACCGCCGGCGCCGATCACCATGGCCGGTCCGAACTGCTCGTCACGATTGATACCGACGATGAGTTCGGCGACGGCGCCCGTCGCCATTCGTTCGACCAGAAACTCATCCGGTACGCCGTGAGCTTCAGCGACAGCATCTGAAATCCTTTTGGTCGCCTCCGCCACCCCGTCGGCATCCTGCACATTCAGCACAACGGCCCCCACATCGGACTTGTGCAGCACGCCGACTGCCTTGACGACCACCGGATAGCCGATGCGCCCCGCAATCTCGGGCGCTTCCACGGCAGAACCGACATCGCCTTCGGGCACGGTCAGGCCGGCGCCGCGCAGCATGCGTTTGCTGCGCCACTCGTCGATGAGGGTTACCCGGGCATCTTCAGCAATGGACAGCGCAGGGAAGGTCGGCGGCGTCGCAGCACTTGCCCCCTCTGCCAGGAATTCCCGGTACTTCGCCGCCGCGGACAGCGCGAACAAGGCGTCGTCCAACCCCTGCAGCGGCACGACGCCCTCGGCCAACAGCCGCTCGCGCACCTCATCCGGCAGCAACTCGCCCAAGGTACAGACGACGAATGCGGGCATGCCCGTTGACTTGTGTGCTGCAATGAATGCATCGATTGTAATCAACCACTCGTCGACCTCCGGGGAGGCCACGGATGGATGGTCACAAATGAGTATCGCCGCGTCGTGTGCACCTTCCATCGAGGTCGTGAAGCATCGCTCCTGAGCGGCCCGGTCTCCCCAGACAGACGTGTTGTAGTCGAACGGGTTCGACACGGTTACGTAATTGGAGAGCTGTCCGATCAGCTCTTTTGCCTGTCTGTCCGAGAAAGGCTTCGTCTCGATGTCGAATTCGCTTGCGGCATCCGCAATGATGGACGCCTCACCGCCGGAACAGGACAGACTGACTATGTTGCGACCATTCAGGGCTTCGCCGTGTGCGAGTACCTTGAGCGTCTCGAGCATCCGACTGAGTGAACGCACGCGAATGATGCCGAGCCGACCGAACAGGGCGTCGTACAGGGTGTCCGAGCCGGTCAGCGAACTCGTATGGCTGTCGGCTTGCCGGGCACTGGACTCGGTTTTGCCGACTTTGAGGACCACGATCGGCACACCCTGATTCAGTGCCTGCAGAGCCGAATGACTGAAATGCTCGATGTCATCGACACCCTCGATGTACATGCCGATTGCGGTAACGCGATCGTCCGCAAGCAACGCATCGATGTAGTCTGCCTGCCCCAGTACCGCCTGGTTGCCGCCCGCAATCACATGCGTGAAATTGACCGATCGCAGATTCATCGTCAGGTTCATCGCGATGTTGCCGCTCTGTGAGATCAATGCGATGCCTCGCCCGATGGGTCTGCCGCCGAACAGGTATGGCCACAGCGCGGCCCTGTCCAGATAGTTGACAAAGCCGAAGCAATTCGGCCCGACAAGGGGCATGTCACCGGCCGCTTCGACGAGTTGATCCTGCAACGCCTGTCCTTCGTCACCCATCTCCGCGAATCCTGCGGCGTAACAGACGCAACCACCGACTCCGGCATTCGAAAGCTGCCTGACAAAGTCGATCGTCAGCTCCCGCCTGACCGCGATGAACGCCGCATCCGGCACGCCCGGCAGGTCGTCGACGGACGAATAGGCCCGGACTCCCCCAATTGATTCGCGATTCGGATGTATCGGCCAGATCTCGCCATCAAAGCCCAGTTCCTGGTTTCGTCTGATCGCCATTTCCGCAAAGGTGCCGCCGATGAATGCGACACTTCCAGGCGATAGCAAGCGTTCGAGATTCCTTGTGCCCACTTGTTCGGATCCTCTGTCCAGCGTCTCGTAAACGGCCGTTGGCGGAAATTTCTACAGTATCAAATGGCGCGCTTGTTATTGTTGCCGGTGAGTTTCAAAGAAGTCGAATATCAGCCGCGAGCCCCAGACATCGACGTAAGTGTCAGGCTCCACGCACAGGGGTTGCTCCGGCATGGTCTGCCGTTGCATGTCCGATACACAATAACCGTTCGTGCCATGCCCTTGCGGATAGCCGGGCCAGTGGTGGTCTCCTTCCGGCCAGAGGCAATCGATGGATTCCCTGTCGCCCCCTGCGCAGGTCGCCGAGCACCGCAGACCGGCCGCCTCGCTTATCGGGCTCGACCACGACTCCGATTCGTCCCTGCAGCCAGTGCTTTCGCTCCACTTCGCGGCAACAGCTTTCGACGTCGCGAAGAAGTATCCGGTATTCGAGATGCGGCCATCAAATGGGACTGTCTCGTCCCGGGCGCCGTTGATCTGCAGCAGTGGGAGTGCTTTCGTCGGCCCACACTGGTAACCGCGCTCGAGGCGGCCACCGACGAGCGCGACCGCAGCAAACCACCCGGGCGCCACGCAGGCCATCCGGTTAGCCATCATGCTGCCGTTGCTGAACCCGGACAGGTAATAGCGGCTGCGGTCGGTCTTGAAGTCCCGCGAGACGCTCTCGAACATCTTCTCGAGGAAACCGATATCGTCATGGCATGAGGTCCAGCCGCATCGGCCGCAGTCATCGCACTCGGGAGGACAATACGGATATGGCGTGTCCCTCGTGCATGTCGGACCCTCCGGTCCTTCGTCGCGATTGCCTGAAAGATGGTTCCAGGAAGAGGCTTCCCAGCGCGCCGGTGACGATTCATCGGCCCAGAACCAGGTGCCTTGCGGATACACCATGATGTAACCGTATTCTTCGGCATACCGGTTCAGCCCGTTTGTGGTCTCGGCCTCGGTTCCGGTGGCGCTGCCCCCGTAGCCGTGCAGGAAAAAGAAAACCGGATAGGCAGCACCACGCTCATAGTCTTTTGGCAGGTAAACGAAGTACTCGCGTTTCAGCCCGTCGTGCTCGATTCCGTGCCGGCTCATCTGGCCAACAGATGCATCGCCGCATCCGACCAACGCAACCGCTACGAGGAAGGAAATTCGCATGCTGCGGGGATATGTTTCCCCGGCGATAGCGTTCCGGTGCTTCGAGCATATCCGCATCATTGGAGTCGCTGTGACTGGACTTCAGTGTGTCCGGGGACGGACTCCACGGAGTCCGTCCTCATTTGACATTATCCCAAAACTCGTCGCCTAGAAAATTGACAGTGTGATCGACGCTGTGCAACGATTGACACTCGTTTGAAAAAGGCACACCTGTCGAAAGGCAGGGCCGCAAAACCACCGGTCTAAGGGGACATCCTATGACAGCGGGGTTGCCAAGCCGACGCCGGCCGCGACATGTCTAGCCGTCGCAGGCAGCCCCCTTCTTCCCCCCGATCGCGTGCGTCGTTCCCTTTCCAAGCGACGTCGTCAGCCATCGGGAGACGGGCATGTCAGTCAGCGCAAATGCACTTCGTAAGAGCGGCATATTCGCCAAACACAAGATCGCCAAAGCCACCGTCGTCCGTCCCGCTACATTCAGAGAAATACAGGAATACCTCGATCCCTCGTCGAATTATCCGGATCCATTTCGCCCGATGGGCGCGGGCAGTTCATCGACGGATTGCAACACGGCAACGGCGGGGACCGTCATCGACATGACCGGCATGGATCGGATCATCAAGATCGACGCCTACTCGGACACGGTCACGGTGCAGGCCGGCGTGCGGTTGCAAAGTCTCGTCGACGCCCTTGCGGAAAGCGGCCTCGAGCTCGCCGGCAATTTCGACCTGATGAACAGGACGGTGGGCGGCGCAGTCGCGAGCGGCTGCATTGGCCCATCGATGAAAGGCGACGGTGCGTTTTTTGCGCGTCAGGTCATCAGCATGAAGGTCATTACGCCAGCCGGCAATCTGCTCGACATAACGCACAAGAAGAAAACCATCCTGAATGCATATCGCCTGAGCTATGGCATGCTCGGCATCATCTGCATCGTCACCCTTAAAGTCCGCCCGATCAGGCCGTTTTCCGTAAGTCACAGACAGTGCACGATCAATCAGCTGGCCGCGTCCGCCGGAAAGCTGGCCGCGGCAAATATCGGACTGAAGTTCTATATGCTCCCATTCAGAGACCGTGTCTATCTGGACCTGAGGAGCTACAGCCGTCAGACTCGCTCCGCGCACCGCATTCCCTGGAAGATCAAGGACTGGGGCGAGAGCACGATTCTCCCGAATGTCTTCAAGTCATTGAGTCGCATCGTTCCGGTCTCTGGCGTTCGCTATCGATTGATCGACAGCATCAGCGAGGCCACCCAGGGACTTGTCAACAACCGGTTGGTATCGACCGGTGACAACGCGGCAACACAGTCCGTACGCGCGATTCGCTCACAGGGGTCGAACGCGATGCAGTACTCGACCTGGTGTTTTCCCGCGACGGATTTTGCCATCGTCGCCCAGTCGTATCGGGACTTCTGTCTGGACACTTATCACAGGACGGGATTCCGTTGCGACATGCCGACGGTCGGCTTCCTGCTTCCCCGGGATCGAAGCGCCCTCTTGTCGCCGACATTCGACGAGCCGATGATTGCGCTGCGCGCCGTCTCGACGTCCTCGGGGGGATGGGAAGATTTCGCCATCGACTTCGCCGAATTCGCCCAGCACTGGGGCGGGGCCCCGTTCCTGAACCAGACACGGAGCATGAGTCTGGACTACGCGCGGCAGGCATTCGGCAGCCGGATCAATTTCTTCAGGAGAATCCGCCGGCAGCTCGATCCGTCGAACCGGATGATGAATCCTTTCCTTTCGCAGTATTTTCTCTAGGGGTCTGCGCGGCAGAAAGTATTCCTACTGCG
>JBHHWI010000025.1:0-28995 GCA_046756445.1 Woeseia sp.
GTAGATGTCTATCGCGGCAGTCAGCTGTCGGCACAGGATGTCATCGATTTCGGATGTGATCATGCGGTAATTGCGACGGGCGCGCAGTGGACCCGTGAGATTCTAAGCGCAGACGGGTATCCGATCAGTGGATTCAAAGGTGATGCAGTCTTTACACCGGACCAGATTCTTGCCGGTGCGGATCCCGAGGGTCCGATCATCATTTATGACTTCGACCACTATTACATGGGCAGCTGCTTGGCGGAACTCCTGCGGCAGCGGGGCAGCGAGGTTACGATAGTGACGCCGGCGAACGCCGTTTCCGCCTGGACATTCATGAGCAACGAATCGGCCGATATCCGCGTGCGGATGATCGAACTCGGTATCGGCACTGTGCTCGAGCACTACGTAACCGGATTCAGCAACGGTTCGGTGAAATTGACGAGCATCTATCGTGATCAGGATGTCAGTTCGATCGACTGCGAATCGTTGCTCGTCGTCGGTGTAAGAACGGGTAACGACGCTCTTTTTCAGGAGCTGAATTCAGACCCCGATCAACTTACGAATGCCGGCATCAGCTCATTGCGAAGCATTGGTGACTGTCGAGCGCCCGGCGCTATTGCGCACGCTGTGTACTCCGGACACGAGTGTGCTCGAAACATCGATGCGGGTGACTCCATTCGGCCCTTCGCATGGGAGAGACCGAGGCTCTTGTCCGAGGCGTAAGCGAATAATGGGCCGGACCATGTCTCATGTAATGCTTCAGAGAAGCCCCAACAGGCGCGGGATCGTCAGTGACAGGTCCGGCCATAAGGCAGTCAACAGCATTACAGGCGTTGCGACAAACATCATGAGCCTTAGCGCCGGCCAAACGGTCTCGTGAACAGGCGCAGCACACACCCGACAAGACATAAAGAGGATTGGCGCTACGGGTGGGCTGTTGGCTCCGATCACGACAGACGTGGCCACAATGGCGGCGAAATGCACCGGTTGGACACCGTTTGCGACCATCAGCGGCAAGAACAGGGGTGCCACTACAACGGTCACTGAAATGTCGTCCATCAGAGCCCCAGCCACGATGAGCACTGAGATCACCAACAAGAGCGCAATGAGCGGCGAATCCGCGATCGTCTGAACGGTAACGGTCAGCTCCTGGGGAATTCCTTCCGACGACAATATCCTGGATATCATCAGCGAAAACAGTAGGATCAGAATTATCGAACCCGTCGTTTCAACGGAACCCACAATACTCTTGCGTAGAGAGACAATCGTAAATTCCCGGTAGATGAGGCCGCCGATGATCATGGCTGCAACGACGGCAACGCCGGCCGCCTCCGTCGGCGTGAATATGCCACCGTAGATGCCGCCAAGAATGATCACCGGTATACTCAGCGCGGGAACAGCGCCGAAAAAAACTCTCGAGAAAGGCTTGTCGTTAACGCTGGCTGCGGCCTTTTCATCAAAGGACCGCCCAACGAGAAACCGGTTGTAGAGGATCAGACCGACGATCAGCAGCAATGCGGGTCCGATGGTCGCCGCGAAACAAGCTGCAACCGATTGCCGCGTTACCACAGCAAACAGGATCATTGTGATTGACGGAGGAATAAGAATTCCCAGCAGCGAGGATATTCCCAGCAACCCCGCAATATGTCCCCGTGGGTATCCGCGGGTGGCCAGGGGATTCGCCATGATCGCGCCTATCGATGCGACTGCGGCCGTCGCGGTCCCGGATATTGCGCCAAAGATGCTCGAGGCGAGGACCATCGTAGAGCCCATGCCGCCCCGCCCGGTTGCAAGCCGCGCAACGAACTCGATTATGCGATTGGCGAGACCGCCTGTCTGCATCAGATGCCCGGTCAGAATAAACAGCGGAAGCGCAACGAGGACGACCGAGTTCATAGACCGAAAACCCTGCAACATCAATGTGTTGAGGTTCACGTCATACAGAAACGTCAGATAGGCGAGAACTCCCGCAAACGACCAGGCGATAGGGACGCCAAGCCCCATCAAGAGTGCTAGCAGGAGCACCGCGATCAGGCCACTCACACTCGCCCTCTAATTTTCGCTATCGCCTGAACGAGATCTCGCAGCGCGAAGAGTGCACAGCCGACCGCGCAGAAAAGAATGGAAGCCTGGGACAACCACAGCGGAAGACCCAGAGCCGGCGTAGTCTGCGGCCGCTGAATTCCCCAGGACAACATCCAGAAAGCCCAGGCCACGAAGAACAGTGTTGCGGTCAGCGTAATTGCTGCAACGATGGTGTTGTGCCATTCGTCGGCACCGCCTCCTGCAATCCGTTGAGCCAGCCAATTGACCGTGACCTGGGTTCTTCGCTGCGCGGCAATCAGGGCGCCAACCATGTATAGCTGAAGCGTGAACAAAAGAATCAACTCGTGCAGACCGACGATTGACAGCCCGAGCAGATAGCGTGCGATGACAAGAAACACCATCAGGCCCACGACCATCATCGACGCGATGATCGCGATCGCGCCGAGGGCCACTTCAATTTTGTTTTCGATCGATTTAATTACGCTCACTCGCGCGTGTTGGCGCGAATGGTACTCATTGTCGTCTTGCCAATACGTTCTTCCATCATCGGCCAGACTTTCTCGCGCACGACTTCGGACAGTGCCGCAATCTCTTCGTCGGAAAGCTCGACGTATGTTATGCCTGCCGCTTTGGCTTTGGCGACATATTCCAGATCGAGGGCATGGGCATTCGCGAAACCCTCTTCCATCACGACGAATGCAGCATCCTGCACGACCTTCTGGTGCTCCGGCGAGAGTGACTCCCATGCCTCCCGGTTGATCGACAGAATACCGGTATTGAATTGTTGTCTCGTGTGGGTATAGAAGTCGATGACGTCGCGAAAGAACTCGTAGTCCCAATAGATCACGTTAGCGGCCTCACCATCGACAACACCCATCTGAATCGCAGGATACACTTCGCCCCACTCGATGGTTGCCGTTTGATAACCCATCGCCTGTACAGTTTCGGGAAAAGGGAAAATCGGAGCAGCCCTGAGCGTCATTTTCAGTTCCGATGCTGCATCGACGCTGGTAGCGTACTTTCCCTTCGTCGCAACACCATTGAAACCCTCTGGCCATGCGCCGAAGAGCTTTAGCCCGAGGTCAGCGTAGATTGCAGTCAGCATTTCGTGAATCCAGCCGCCAGGATGATAAGCCTCGAGCGCGTCGTCCCAGCTCGTAAACATGTAGGGCGTGTAGATCACGGCGATCTGCGGGTCATACGAGGTCATGGGCCAGTTGAGCGTGAGATTGATGTCGTTTGCGATATAAAGGTCAAAAACCGCCTGCTGCCCACCCAATTCGTTTTGATAAAAGACCTTGACGTCGAGTTCGCCGTTGGTGCCGGTTTCTATCAACTCGGCCCAGCGGAGCAGTGCGTTCCCCGCGGGCGATCCCTTGGCGCCGGAGTCGGTCGCCATCTTGAGTACTTTGGTATCACTCGACGTTGACGAACTCCCTGGACCACAACCAGCCACAGTCGCAATAGCGAGGCTAGACGCTGCGACAACAGAAACTGTTCGTGAAGTTATGGGCATGACTCGATTACTTGGTCGTCAGTTCAGGTCTATCTTCCAGATACTCCCGTAATACGGCGCACTTGTGACGTCTTCCACCGCCGTCACGTACATCGAGTGGCCGTCGGGTGACAATGCCAGGTTTGTCACGGCGATCCCGGGGATCTCGAAACTCTGAAGGAATTTTCCTTCGAAAGATATCTTCACCACATGGCCGCCCATGTAGTGCGCGACGAAGATATTGCCGTCGGCATCCACTTTCATTCCGTCAGGGCCCAGCCATATCGAAGGCTGGGCAGGCCCGGGCATGAGATCGGTCATGCGGACGAAAACTTTCCTGTTTGATAGCGATCCGTCATCGACAATGTCAAAGCTCAATATTCGGTTGGCATTGTGCTCAGCAACAAGCAGGGTATCGCCATCATTGATTACGGCGATTCCGTTGCCGAAGTGCAGGTCATCCGCGACCTCGATAAACCCGGCAGCAGCGGGGCCTCGAAAATACACACCTCCGACGATCTGTTTCGCTTCGGCGACAAACGGTCCGGATGTCGTGATGTACGCTCCTCCTTCATCGGTAAAGACGATATCGTTAGGATGGTTGAAAGGCTCTCCATTTACGTCGGCATCAATCCTTTCCACGACCTTACCGTCAAGGTCGAGATAAAGAATTTCGTTCGACTCATAACAAATAAGCACTAATTGCTGCTTCGGACTGAGAGCCAATCCGTTATGACCACAGCCTTCCTGCTCATGCAGCACTGTCCTGGTTTCACCATCGAGACGCATAAGTCGATTTGACGCGTACTCGACCCAGTGAAGTCGGCCATTCACGAATAACGGGCCTTCGGGAAAGGGCAATTTGTCAACAACAGTTGCGGCCTCGCCAGCGGCTACACCTTCTGTCGCTGTCGCGAGCACGAAAGCGGCCAACCAGCGCATTTTCTTGTCAAATTTCATCACATGTTCTCACCCACACTTGCCGTAATTATCGATGTTGTGTACAGCCTCGATCATGGAGGCTTACCAGCCGTATGGGATTCGCACAAAGTCAATAACCGACTGTCGTAAGTATTTCCTTGGCAGGTCTCCCAAATGACCGTGATGCTGAATCATTCGAGCGCCCGGGGTGTAAACAAGGATCGGCTTGTTCAGGACAGTACCATCTGTACACGAAACAGGGATGTGGACGAAATGCTTCGTGACTATCATTGTCGATTTGCTTTGCTGAGTGGCCTGTCGTCCACTAAAGGAGGCGACTCATCCGGCGACGTGATCGTTACTATTCGATCACTATAAAAACCATTGTAGTCGGTTCGCCCGCTTATGCTATAGGCGCCGATGTTGCCGAATTCCAGATGGTCGCCGGCACGAATGTCAACCGGTAATGGGACAAGCCCGGGCAACGTATCGGTTGAGTCACAGGTTGGCCCATTGAGCTGAAACTCTATCGTCGCACCTTCGAGAGGCCTGGCGTTTCGGTATGCCCGAACGGGATATCTGTCGTGCCCATCGATGCGAAGCACCCAGAATACCCCGTACATACCGTCGTTGAGATACAAACGATTGTCTTTGCGCAGCAGGACTTCAACAACTGCTGACATTCCGGGCGCTGCAAGCGCTCGCCCCGGTTCGCTTAGAACCTCCGCGTTGTCCGCCAGGGGCAGCGTCTGGAAAGACTCTGCAACTGCCTCAAAATACTCTTCGACTTCCGGCACGATAAAGCCGGGATAGGATTTCGGATAGCCGCCGCCCACGTCAATTAATCGCAGTCGAAACCGCAGTTGTTCGAGTACGGATTTGGTGACAGAGATGGAATGCCTGTACGCGTCAGGGTGTGTGACGGAAGAGCCGACGTTGAACGCCAGCGCCGGCTCGGCACCACTGTCGCGAATCGCTTCCAACAGGGCCGGCATCTCTTCCGGTTGTGCGCCAAATCTCACGGATAGATCTTCCATCGCCGATTCGTGATGAACTGCCATACGAGCAAAGACAACGGATCGGGCCGTGTCGATCTCCTTCGCGAGCTGAGACATTCCGCTGAGGTCATCGACCACGAAATGACGTACACGGTGTTCTTCCTGTGCCGTTCCTGCCGCTCCCCGAATGCGGGCAGGATTCATGAAATACTTTTTCGCATTTGGCTCGATCGTGTCAATCAGTGCTATTTCCGGCAGCGACGCGCAGTCGAAATGACGAACTCTCGCCTCCGTCAGCAGTCGCAGCACAGACGGTTCGGAGTTTGCCTTGATCGCATATAGAACCCGGCCCGGAAATCCCTTTAGAAAATCCTTCACGGTCGCGCGATATACATGTGGAAAAATACAGTAGACCGGTTCTTTCGGTCGCTTCGTCCGAATGAGCTCTCGCACATCAGAAAATTTTTCGGTTGCATTAGCCATGCATCTACTCAGCCACGTCGCTCCCCTGCCCTATCTCGTACGGCCGGCCCCGATTGACCCGTCAGACGGATCGCGTGATACCACCGTCAACTCGAATGTTTTGTCCTGTGATAGAGAATCGCGACGTGAAATCCGTCGGCGGATAGTCTTCGGGCCGCGCCCGCGCCCATACCACTTCCGCCGGCCGTAACAATTGCCACTTTCCTTTTTGCCATGATTTACCCAGACGTCCAAACGGTCCGCAACGTACTATGCCCGCCAGTCGATGCCTGCAAAGGCATCGTCACACAACCCGACACAAGACAATCAGATACTTGTCATCAGCATGTTCCCAGTCTCTTGTCGGTTCTGAGTAGACGTTTACTTCCACAAATTCCGGTTTTGTGATCGTACCGTTGGCGGCATCATTTGAGAGTTTTTCGCCGAAATCCGTTGATTCGAAGTGCGTTGACCTGACTCCGATTGCACAGCAGGCGCCGGAAGCTGCGACTCGCCACAACTCGTCCAGAGGATCCGGTCCAAGGTGTGCATGTGTGAACGTGCCTGCGCTGATCAAACCAGCATATTGGCTGTCGGGAATATCCAGCTTTTTCGTAAGATCTGCTTGAATTAATTGGCGATAAACTGACAGGCCGTCTTTTGTCTTCTTTTTGCATGCTTGGGCGAGCATTTCGGGCGAAATATCGATCCCATCAATGACTTCGATACCACGCTCTCTCAAGGCCTCGCCCACGATTCCAGTGCCACATCCTACATCCAGAACAGCACCATTGATCAAAGACCGCTGGCGGATCCAAAGCTCCGCGACCCGCAGATGAACGACGTAGCCTGTGTCTTTGACAAGATCCTCGTCGTAATCCTCTGCCCATTCACCATAGAGGCGAACGACGTCATCAATTGTTTTGACGGCATACGCGTCATCGACATTCAACATCCGCTTCTTGTTCACTTGAGCTGTTAACTTCGCATTCGCGATCCGCTCGGATCATAGGGCGGTTCGGAGATAATTTTGGCCGGCCGTCGTTGATCCACGATGTGTACTGAGAATTCCTTATTGGATCCGTCTAGACAAGGTGTTTTCACGTAAGCCAGTGCCAGGCTCTTCTTGACGACGTGGCCATAAGCACCGGAAGTCACATATCCCGCTAATTCATCTTTATACAAGATCGGTTCATATCCCCAGGCATCCGCATCCCCCGAATCGATTTCCAGAGCCACCAGCCGGTGTTTGGGTTCAGTTTCGCGATCTACGAGGGCTGCCGCGCGGCCAATGAAGTCGGCTTTGTCATAGTCGACGAAACGGTCGAAACCACACATGGCGGGCGTATAGTCAGGCGTAAACTCCCGTGACCAGATCCCGAAACTCTTTTCCATGCCTAGCGCCAATAATGCGCGTATTCCGAAAGGCCTGATCCCGAATCCATCCCCAACTTCGAGCAAAGTATCGTAAAGCGCGCGCGCATAAACGGTCGGAACATACATTTCGTAGCCGAGCTCACCGGTGAAGGAAAGTCGCGCTACCCGGCACGGTGCGATACCCACATCCATGGAGCGTACAGACATGAATGGCATTGACTCCTTGTCTACGTCTCCCGACGCAATCAGGCTCATCAGGTCACGCGACCGGGGACCGGCGATGGCGATGACGGTCAATTCGTCCGAGCGATTGACGATCCGGACCTTTTTGCCGAGCGAATGTTGTTCGAACCACAACATATGAAATTCTTGCAGGTAACCGGAGCCAATCACCATGAACTTGTCTTCGGCGAGCCGCATCACCGTCATGTCGCCCTTCAGGTGTGCGGACGGCAGAAGCATCGGGCCCATACGGATTCTGCCTAAGTCCGGCAGTCGGCTGGCGAAGAGATAATCCATATACGAAACAGCGTCGGTACCGGAAATCTCATACTTGGCAAACGATGTTCCGTCCAATATGCCTACGCCATCTCTGACTGCGCGACATTCCTCGCCCACCGGTTCATGCGCATTCGATCGCCTGAAGCTCGGAATCTCTATCGGCTCGCTACCCTTTGGTGCAAACCAGAGCGGCATTTCAAGGCCATAAGACGAGCCGAATACTGCGTTCGCCTCTTGCAGACGATCGTAGAAAGGAGCCACTTTGTTTGGACGCGCTGCGGGCCACTCCTCGTTCGGACACAAGAGAGTGAATCGATTTTCGTAGAATTCCCTGGCCTTCTCTATCGCGAACGATTTGGTTGCAAATGCCCCGAAGCGATTGACATCCATTGCGAAGACATCACCTTCCGGTTCGCCGTTGATCATCCATTGCGACAAGGCCAGTGCTACGCCACTGCCCTGACTAAAGCCAGCCATGACGCCGCAACAGGACCAGTAGTTCTGCACGCCCCGTACCGGTCCCATTAGCGGATTGCCATCCGGGGCGAAGGTGAAAGGCCCGTTGACAATGCGGCGAATACCCGCATCGGCCAGGGATGGAAATCTCTCGAAACCTCTCATGAGAGCGTCTTCGATATCATCGAGTCTGGGCTCCAGTAGATCGGTTTCACCGTAGTCCCATGGCGTGCCATTCAGCGACCAGGGGGTAGAGCCTTTCTCATAGACTCCCAGAAGAACTCCGTTCTGCTCCTGACGCAGATACATTTCCCCGTCTAGATCCATAATCAAGGGAAACTCACCGTCGAATTCCTTTATTTCTTCAATGTCCCCGGTTAGAAGGTAGTGATGTTCCATCGGGACGATGGGTACATATACGCCGGCCATGCTTCCAACCTCACGTGCCCACAGTCCGGCAGCATTTACTACGTGCTCACAGTGAATATTTCCCTTATCCGTGACCACCGTCCAGGTGCCATCGGGCTTGTGTACAAGGTCCTCTACCATGGTGTTTACATAGACTTCTGCTCCGCCTTTGCGGGCCGATTTAGCCAGCGCATGGGTTGAACCATAGGGGTCTAAATTGCCCTCTTCGGCAATGTATAGCCCGCCGATGACATCCTTGGTGTCCATGATCGGACACAGGGCTTTGATTTCCTCAGGGCCGACAAGATCACCTTCGATCCCGAAAACCTTTTGACGTGCCTGCTCGTATTGCAGCGCTTCCCATCGTTCCGGAGTCGCCGCGATACTGATTCCACCGGTCAGATGCATGCCAAGGTCCTGGCCGCTGATCTCCTCGACTTCCTTGTATACGGAGATTCCGTATGCCTGTAATCGCGCGACATTCGGATCACTATTCATCGCGTGAAATCCGCCGGCAGCATGCCACGTTGATCCGGCCGTCAGTTGTTTTCGTTCGACCAGGACGACATCGGACCAACCCAGTTTAGTCAGATGATAGAGAACTGCGGTACCGACGATTCCGCCGCCAATTACGACGACTCTGGTATGCTCCTTCATATTATTTCACTGTGTCTGTCGATAAACGATCCGCTCGAGTGTACGTACTATAATGTATAACAAGTGCTTGCAGTGTACATCTTAGAAATGTCGAGTCGGTATTATTAGCCGAATGGAGGCCTTGATTCTACCCATAATGACAATCAAGATGCTATTCGGTAAAGTTTACAAGTCATTGCACATTGGCCAACGCCATGGATATTCACGTCCCATTGCGCGAACTCGGCGCTATCGACATCAAGGCTCTGCGTGAGGCCGTCCTCGGCCAGGACGATGTCGCCTGGCATGAGGACGAGTATCGCCAGCAAACTTACCATCATCATGATCAGACCCGGTCAATCGTACTGATTTTCACGGATGCGTCGAACTGGCCTGATAGCGTCGCACGCAAGCAGCCGGGCTGGGAGCGTCTGGCGCGCGTCGCTGTTCCGGTCATGCAGGAAATCATCAAGAATCATTATCCGGAAGGCGGCGAGGTCATTCGTGCAATGGCGGCCAGGCTATTGGCCGGCGGGAAAATCAAGTCGCATAGTGACGCGCACGCATCGTTTCATTGCGGACACCGTATCCATGTGCCGATTACAACGAATCCAAGAGTCTGGTTCACGATCGATGGCCGACCGTACCAGTTCGAAGTCGGGCAGGCCTACGAGATAAACAACCAGAAACAGCACAGCGTAATGAACAAGGGAGCCGAGGATCGGATCACGTTCATATTCGACTACATTCCGCCAGGTCCACTTGCCTATGACCCGGGCAAGGGAAAGCAACGGCCTGAGAGCATAGGCATCAAGCTTGACGACGTCGCGTTTGGGATTCCGTCTGAAATTTCGACCGGCGCCAAGTAGAGTTTTCGGACATGCGAACAAAGCGCGTCTTGATCGTCGGCGGCGGTTCAGCAGGCTGGACGGCAGCGGCGTATTTGAATGCAGCGCTCAATAGCAACAATCAAAAAGTCGCAGACGTTAGCCTGGTCGAATCACCGGACGTGCCTCGCATCGGCGTCGGTGAAGCGACGATCCCGCACATCAACCGTACTCTCGCCACCATCGGCATAGATGAACTGGAATTCATGAAGGCGACAGACGCTACCTTTAAAGCGTCGATCCGCTTCAAAAATTGGCTGGACAACGAAAACAAGTTTTACCATCACCCGTTCAGCCGATTCGGGGCCGGGATCAAAGACGACGCTGGCCGGCGATGGCTGATGAGCGACCGTTCGGTACCCTTTATGAACACCATGTCGGCGCAGCCTGTTCTTTGTGAAATGGGCCTCGCGCCTAAAGTGTTTGAAAAAGTCAACCTCGGAATACCGGTGGGTTACGCGTTTCACATGAACGCGCTCAAATTTGCAGACTATTTGCGGGATTTCTCTACAGCCCGAGGCGTGACCCACTACCTGGATAATGTCGTCGATGTCGACGTTGCCGAAACCGGCAACATCTCGGCCGTACTGACCGAGAGCGGAGAGCGTCTGAAGGCCGATCTATTTATCGATTGCACAGGATTTGCCGCCGTACTGATCGAGAAGATGCTTGGAGTGGCTTGGGTTGACTTTTCACAATGGTTGCTGTGCGACCGTGCGCTGGTAATGCCTGTGCCTTACGAAACGCATTACCCCGGTTGTGTACGTCCCCACACCATGGCAACTGCCCTGTCGGCCGGCTGGGTCTGGGATATTCCGCTGCAGAATCGACGTGGGGTCGGCTACGTGCATTCAAGCAGCTATATCAGCGAGGAAGATGCGGAACGTGAATTACGCGCGTACGAGGGTGCGCACGCGAAGAACCTCGAAACCCGCCTCGTCAAGTTCAAAGTAGGTATGCGCGAAAAAGCCTGGTTCAAGAACTGCATCGCGATAGGGCTTGCCGGCGGCTTTCTCGAGCCGTTGGAATCAACGGGCCTTTACCTGAACGAATTCGCCGCTGAGATGCTGACCGAGCATTTTCCCTACGGTGACGACATGGAGCTGTTTTCGTTTCGATTTAACCGGATGCTGGAGAACCGCTTCTACGAAATCCTGGACTTCCTTAATATGCATTACTGCCTGACGCGGCGGACGGACACGGAATTCTGGCGCGAAGTCGGCCGACCGGAAAGGATCAACGACCGACTGCGGGCCAAACTCGATTACTGGCGAATCAAACCACCGACGGTTTCCGATTTCGTCGATCCATTCTTCCCGGGTCAGGCAGATGATCAGCCGGCATCAGCAGGCACGTTTGGGGATAACAGATGTCCCATCGACACTGGTCGCCTGTGGAACCATCACAGTTACGAGGCAATTCTCTACGGCATGGACTTCCTCCGTGAAGAATGCAACGAGTGGTTTGGCGAGAGCCGGCCGCGCCCCGCCGTTCACAAGAAGGTTCTTGACGCCGTGGGCACCGCCCGCGACAAACTGCCGCCACACGACGTCTGGCTAAAGCGCATGGTCAACATGGCAGACTATTCAAATTCTTGAGCGCTGCATGACTTTTAAAGATTCCCTGAAAACGAAGGATTTCGTGGTCACTGCCCATGTCAACATGGTAGAGGCACCAGATGCGGAATCGCTGATCCGGCAAGGCGAGATCCTGGGCCCGGCGGTCGACGCCGTGCAGCTGACCGATAGCGCCCAGATGCATATGTCTGGCATTGCCGCGGCGGCGCTGCTGATACAGCAGGGCATAGACCCAATCGTTCACATGAACTGCCGCGATCGAAATCGCATCGCGCTGCAGAAAGATCTAATCGGCGCAGCCGCGCTCGGCGTGACCAGCGTATTGGTGATGCGGGGCAAGAAGATCCCGCATAGCAGGAAGCTCGGCGTGCGCCAGGTCTTCGACACACCTGCACTGGAATTCATGGCATACATACAGGATTTGAAGCAGGACGAAGACGCTCCGTTCATCTCCGACTTTCTTGTTGGGGCCAACGCTGAAATATTCGATCCGGAAGCCGATTGGACGCCCAATACCCTCATCCGAAAATGCGATGCTGGCACCAACTTCGTTCAGTTGCAGATCTGCTTCGATATGGGCGTGCTCCGCAATTACATGGCCCGCATCGTTGCGTCGAAATTGACTCGCAGGGTCAATTTCATCATGGCGTTATCACCATTGCCGTCTGCCGATGTGGCGCGCTGGGTACGGGACAATGTGAAGGGCGCGCTGGTGCCGGAGACCATCATCGAGCGCATGGAGCGGGCGTCGGATCCGGAGAGCGAAGGCATCGAGATCTGTGCGGAATTGCTGCAGGAGCTGGCGACGATTCCAGGTGTATCCGGTGTAAACCTGTTGACGCTGGGTAAGCTTGAAACGATACCGGCCGCGATCAGCGCCTCTGGCGTGCGTCCATCGTAGTGCGGTAACGTACGCGCGTTACGAATTCGGGAGAGGATCGATTTCCCATGAAATAGCACAACGGTTTCAGGAAGCACAGCGGTTTCTGCAGAGCGGCGAGGCCGAGTCCGCGGAAGCCGTCTGCGCCGACTTGCTGGACCGGCATCCCGAGGATGCCAACTTCCTGTGCCTGTCGGCCCGTGCGCTGGTAAAGCTCGGGCGGTTCGATGAGGCGAACGCGAGAATCGAACAAGCTATATCCATTTATCCGGAGTTTGCACGTCCATGCGAGGTGCGCGGCGAGCTATTGCTCGCGCAAGGCAATCTGCCCGATGCGGCGGAGGCCTTTCAGCAGGCCCTCAAACTCGACTCCACGCGGCAAAGTTCACGTATGAAACTCGGACAGGTGTTGATGGTTATGGGCCGCGTGGAAGAGGCTCGGGCGTTGAAGGAAGAGTTCATTGAACTCAGCCAGGACAACCGGGAGATCGCCAAAGCAGCCGAGTTGGAGAAGGAAGAGAAGTTTGCGGAAGCCGAGAAAATCTATCGCAAAATCCTGACCCGCCATCCTGACAATGTTTCCGCGATGCGCTTGTGGGCTCAACTCGGCAATCGGGAGAAACGGTATCCCGAAGCGGAAAGGCTGTTGCAGCAGGCGGTCAAAGTGGCGCCCGGTTTCAGCCAAGCCTGGGCCGACCTGTGCAGCGTGCAGCTTGAGCAAGAGAAATTCGACGATATCATCAAGAGCGCGAAGAAACTTATTAAGCTGAAACCTCGCTCTCCCGATGGCCATATTTGGCTGGCGACAGCCACTGCAGCTGTCGGGAATCACATCGATGCAGTCGAGTTTTACGAAAAAGCGCTGGAAATCGCGCCGAATCATGTCGGCGCAATGTGCGGCAAAGGAAACGCGTATCGCACGATTGGGAACCAGGATCGCGCAATTGCTGCCTACCGGAGCAGCATCAAGGCGAATCCGTTGCATGCCGAGGCATACTGGAGTCTGGCGAATCTGAAGACGTTTCGTTTCGAGGATCAAGAGGTCGACGACATGCTGACGCTGGTCGACGATGAGCGCGTCCCGCCTGAAGGTCGGGTGCAATTGAACAACGCGCTTGGCCTGGAGTTCGAGGCCGGGAAGGAATACGACCGGGCATTCGAGTACATCGATCGTGGCAACAGGCTGAGGCGAGAGCAGGAATCCTATGATCGCGTCTTGAACGAAGAAAGGACCGACCTGTTGATAGAGACCTTTACGCCGCAGTTTTTTGATGACAATGCGGGTCGTGGCCATCCCGACCCTGCACCGATATTCATTGTTGGCCTGCCACGCTCCGGTTCTACGCTACTGGAGCAAATCCTGTCGAGTCACTCCGAGGTCGATGGTACCCACGAGTTGTTCGATTTTGACCAAACCATCCGCTCCGACCGAAAATTGACTGGCCGCGGCCGTCGCTACCCGGCATCCGTGGCGAACATTGGCGCAGACGATTTTAAGCGTCTCGGCAGAGAATACATCGAGCGCACCCGTCGGCATCGCGGTGACCGTCCGTTTTTTACCGACAAAAATCCCAATAACTTCGTGCACGTCGGCTTACTGCACCTGATTTTGCCAAATGCAAAAGTTATCAACGCCCGGCGTCACCCGCTGGACAGTTGCTTTGGCAGCTACAAGCAGCTATTCGCCCAGGGTCAGCCGTTTACCTATGACCTCATCGAACTTGGCGAATACTACCTGCAGTATCAGCGATTGATGGACCACTGGCACGAAGTCATGCCCGGCAAGGTGCTCGACGTCCAGTACGAGGAGGTCGTTCAAGACCTCGAGGGTCAGGTCAGGCGAATCCTCGAGTACTGCCAGCTCGATCGGGAAGAGTCATGCCTCAGATTCCATGAAACCCGCCGGTCAGTGAAATCGGCAAGTTCGGAGCAGGTGCGGCAGCCTATATACACAAGTGCAGTTAATACCTGGCGACACTACGAGGCGCACCTGGGGCCCTTGATCGAGACCCTCGAGCCCCTGCTGATGCGGCTTCCCGAGGCCGACCGTCCCGCGAGCCTGGGCGGTCCTGCCACTTAGGCGTAAGGCGAGCTCACCCTACCACTGGGCGATGTACAATATACACCGCGACTCCGATTTTGATTTTCGAACCATTCTTGGCTTATATGTTTGTTATACATCGTACAACTATTACGTATTCGAATTGTAAAAGTAGTGGCCCCATGCTTATAATTAACGTGCTAGGTAGTTGTACGTATAAGGGACTGCTCTAAACGGTCACCTTTGCTAGGTCGGCCGTTAGTCGTCCCAACTCATCCTTCGAGGGGGAGCGGAATGAGCCACCAGAAACCGTATACCATTAGCCCGATTGCAGCCGCCGTATCTGCCGCACTTGCGACACCAGCCGTCACGTTAGCCCAGGAAGAAGGCGCGAGTGATGATGTGCTCGATGAGATCATCGTTACGGCGACTAAACGCGAAGCGAATCTGCAGAGAATTCCGGCCAGTGTTCAGGCTCTCCCCGAGGCGATGCTCAAGGAATTGGGCGCCGTGAATACACAAGACTATGTGCGTTTCATGCCAAGCGTAAACTGGATCAGTACTAATGCTAACAACAACCAGATCATCTTCCGCGGTATCCACACGAGTACCACCGCTTTCACTATGACGCGGAGCTCGTCGATCTACCTCGACGAGATACCAATCACTTCGACGGCCGGCGATTCGCCGGACATTCGCATGATGGATGTTGCTCGCGTGGAAGCATTGTCGGGACCACAGGGCACGTTGTTCGGCGCCGCGGCACAGTCCGGTACCCTGCGCGTCATCACCAACAAGCCGGATACCAGCCAGTTCGAGGCGAGCGCCGACGTCCAGTTTAGTACTGGCGACACGAGTGACCCGAGTCATTCCATCACCGGTGTTTTCAACCTTCCGTTGATCGAAGACAAGTTCGCCATTCGAATCGCGGCGCAGGCAGGAGAAGATGGCGGCTATGTTGACAACGTGCTGGGCCACACGCCGGATACCTGGTTTGGCGAAACGAACGTCGAGTCGGCGGCAGCCGCGAATTGCACGGCCGCCTTCCGCGCCTGGGGATGCGATCGACTGGAATGGGGCAGTCATCGAAACGATGACGTTGTTGAGGAGAACTGGAATTCGGCCGAACATACCAACTTCAGGATCTCAGCGCGCTGGGAGATGACCGATGAAGTGGCGGCGACGCTCGCGTACCACTGGGGCCGTAACGATGCGCAGGGTCAGAACACCTACAACCCGTTCGTTGGCGATCTGCAGACAATAGGATTCGCTAAGAACACGTCGGAATCCGAGTGGGAGATGGCGTCGCTGGTCATCGATGCTGATCTTGGCTTCGCCCAGTTCGTGTCGGCGACGAGCTTCTACGAAAACCAACGCACGTACGTGTTCGACAATACGCTCTACTACCATCACTACGCGTCGCTGTATTACTGCACGGATCGAGGCGTGCATGACAACTTCGACTACTTTGACGCTAGCGGTCAGCCCAGGACCTATTATTGGCTCTGGGAAAACCCTGCTAACGGCCGGGCAATTTATAACCCGCGCTATTGCTCATTAATGCCGGTTGAAAACCCTTCCGGCGCTATCGACCAGCAACCTGATTTTGTTGGCATCGGCGAGGGACCGGAATGGCAGGACCGGTTCAGCCAGGAAATCCGGCTGCAACGCCAGGGCGAGACGTTTGACTGGCTGGCTGGCCTCTACTATGAGGAAAGCAACGATTCCTGGGATTCTGTCTGGTTCGCGAGCGGAAACGTGCCCTTCCAGGAATCTATGTCCTATGCGTCTATTAGAGATTGTTTCCAGGGGCCCGCTTCCATACACGATCCCGCCAACAACTTACCCGTGGTTGGCGGAGGAGCGAGCTTCAGATGGGGTTGCCACACCGGTTCGAACGCGATCAACAGTGCCGATCCGGCTGCAGTGGCCGCCGCGTTGCTCAACGCTGAGCATATGTGGCACTCCTATGATGACACCGACTGGGAAATGACGGCCGTGTTCGGTGAGCTCACCTGGCATGCCACTGACCAGATCAATGTGACGGTCGGTGGTCGCTGGTTTGAACAAACGAACGATAAAGTGTACACAAAGTTGATAGCGGGACACACCGATCCCAGCACCAACAGGCAAACAGGTGGTTTTCTCCAACCGCTCTGGGTAGGCAATGACGGTGTTCAATCTGCAACACTCGATGAGTTCGTGCCGAAGTTCAGTGTTACGTACACTCTCTCTGACGACAAGATGTTGTATGGGCTTTACTCCCAGGGTTTCAGGGTGGGAGGCATCAACCGAGCCAATAGAAGAGCGCGTTGGGACCGAACGCTCTGGGGCCAGGTCTGGGAACCGGACAAACTCAATAACTACGAGCTCGGCCTGAAGTCCCGTTGGGCCGACAATACCGTGCAGCTCAATTTGACCTATTTCTATATGGATTGGGAAGACTTTCAACACGAAGTCGTCGATCCCAGCGTTGGTCAATGCGTGGTTCCCCAGGAAGAACCAACATGCAGGCCCCCTGCAGGCACGATTCGCACCCAGGCCATTCAGGACCAATTCAATGTCTCCAGGGATAGTAGCGAACAGCTCCCCTGGGTATCCATTGTCGGCAATGTGGGCGAGGCCCACGCCACCGGGGTCACGGCGGAGCTTGCCTGGGTTCCGGCAGAAGGATGGGATATCGGTGCAAACGCTCAGTGGCTCGAGCGGGAGATCGACAGCACGACATCCCCACCGGAGGCCGGCATCATACCGGGAATGGAGTTGCCGAACACGCCGGATTTCCAGGGAGCGGTATGGGGCACTTACACCTGGCCAGTGCAGTTCATCCCGGGTGCCCAGATGTTCGCCCGCGCCCAGTATTCGTACACGGGTGACAGTTTAACAGTATTGGTGGGGGACACGCTTCGACCGCAGTTCACCAATCCCTCCTATTCGATTGCCGATTTCCGATTTGGCCTGATCTCGGGCGATGGCGATTGGCAGCTTGACTTATTCGTCAACAATGTCACCGACGAACGGGCGCAGGTCAACCTGAGTCTTTCCACGGGTGAGTGGAATTGGGGGCGGACCGGCGAGTACGAGCACGCTCAAAATGTGGTTACCGTCCGGCCGCGGGAATATGGCCTTCGTTTCTTTGCCCGATGGGGTGACTGATCGTACGTTGATAGGAGCTTTTCCCCGGGTTAATAGAGAAAACCCCGCGTGAGCGGGGTTTTTCTTACTGAGGAATGCAAATCTTATGGATGGGAACGAGCTGGCGGCTCAATTTGTCCGGGACACCGACTGGAATGACCTGCCCGATGAGGTGCGGCACCAGGCAAAGCAGTGTTTGATCGACATCATTGCTGCGATTGTCGGTGGTGTGCTGACGCCCATCAGCGACATTACGGCCGCCTACGCCCCGATCGCGTGGCCGGGAGACGACGCGACGATCCTGCTACATGACAATCGTGCGACGGCTGCCGGCGCGGCTTTTGCCAACGCGTGCGCGGCCAATGGTCTGGACTGCGACGACGGCGGCGTCTATACACGAGGACATCAGGGAGCGCAGGTCTTTCCGACCGCGCTCGCGCTCTGCGAGACGTTGCGGCTGGGCGGGAGCGCGATGCTGACGGCTGTCGTAGTGGGCTATGAGATCTCCCATCGCTTTGCGCGCTGCTGGCATCGCTATCAGCACCCGGTCTATCAGGCCGACGGCTCCTGGGGATCGGTCGCTTGCGCCGCGAGTGCCGCCAAGTTGATGGCACTTGACACACAGACCATCAGACAGGCGTTAAGTATCGCGGAATACCATGCACCCAACCTCCCGATGGAGCGTGATCTGATCGACCCGGCGATGGTAAAGCACGGTCACGGATGGGCTGCAATGACAGGCATCGTGGCCGCCGAGTTGGCCGAGCGCGGCTACACGGGCATCCCCGGTCTCATGGGCTTTAAGGAATACCACGACTGGGTAGCGACACTCGGAGACGAGTACATCATGGTGGATGGCGTCGATTTCAAACAGCATTGCTCTTGTGGCTGGGGTCACACGGCCATCGCGGCGGTCCAGAAATTACAGCGCGAACACGATTGGGAAGTCGAGGACATCGCGGCTATCACGGTCGAGGGACACCACTGGGCGGCGGTGCTCCACACCGCCCATCCGACCTCGACCGAGCAAGCCCAGTTCAGCGTCAGGTGGCCATTGGCCGCCTATCTTGTTGACGGAGTAGTAGGGCCGGAGCAGATCCTGGAGTCACGGTTTGGTGACGCGGTTATCAACGCATTAGTCGACAAGATGGAGCTGGTGGAGTCGGAGGAGTTCAATGAACTCTACCAACCGAGCTTCGAAGGCGGCGATGAGGGTTACAGTCCGGGTCGGGTGATGCTTCGTCTCGAGGATGGCAGGACCCTGGACTCAGGGATAGTCACGGACGCATGCAGGATCGCGGCACGCGGGGACGAGCAACGGCTGGAGCGGAAATTCCGCTGGCTGACCGGCTATGTCCTGGAGCAAGACCGGATCGATCGTCTCCTGGAGATGTCGTGGCACTTTGATGAAGTACCGGACGTCAGCGAGCTTACTGCCCTGCTTCGGAAACGCTGAGCATAGGTAATCCTGTCTGGCAGAGAACCGGAATGAAAATACCGATATGACCGACGACAAAATGGAGGCGGAGATCATATTCGAGCCACACATCCCGGATGCCCTGCGACGGGCCCTGGAATACGCAGGCGACGACGGTTTCGTGGCATCGATGCCAGCTTTGCTTCATGCCAGGGCAAACGCGGACTACGACAACATCATCTGGAACACCTGGTTCACTGCGAATTCCGAGGAAAGCGTGGTTACGACGCCGCAGAGTAATCATGTCATCGTTGCGATTCATGGAGGCGGCATTTACGCCTCACCGGAGAGATTCGAGAAGATGTATTACGCCAGTACGGACTACCGGAATACGCATGGGTATACAGAACAATTTGCCGGCAAGATCAGCGAACAGGAAGCCCGCGACGTACTGGAAGGCAGGTTGCCGGACGGTACTGAAGTACCAGTTTATGGTTTCGAAGAGTTCAAACAGGGCATTCGCGATCTGCCGATTCGATACGGCGTCATCCTCGACTATGAGCTGGCCCGACAATCGCTGCGGGGTTATGAAGAGTTTGATGTTCTGAAAGATGATCCGAACATGATCGTTCGAGCTGGCGGCGTTGAACCAAATGCTGCCTATCTCGATAAGTTCCGGGATCGTCACGATACGAAATTGATGGGCAACTGGCATCCGTTCAATCGCATCGAGCCCGATCAGCCACAAACGAGAATATTGTTCCTGGCCGGCAATCAGGGGGGTTGGGGCACCGACGATGACGACTTCGGCGAGTATGGCTATGACAGCGAGTACGGGATGGGCGGTGACGCCAGCATGGGAGGCATGGCCCGCTACGTCGCGGTTGCGCCGAGGGATACTTCCAGCAGTTTGCGACACATACCCTTTCGCCTGTGAGCAAGACTATCTTAACAGCCCGATTTGAACACACGAAAATGAAAGACATTGAAATGGAGGCAAAGATAATCTTTGCATCGTACAAGCCGGTCGCATTAAAACGGGCCCTGTCCTATGCTGGCGAAGATGGTTTCGTAGCATCGATGCCCCGGTTGATTCATGCTCGGACCAACGCGCCCTACCACAATATATTGTGGAACACCTGGTTCAGCTCGTACTCTGAAGAAAACGTGGTCAAGACGCCTCAGGGCAATCATGTCATCGTTGTGATTCATGGAGGCGGCATTTACGCCTCACCAAAGAGATTTGAGAAGATGTATTACGCCAGTACGGACCACCGGAGTGTGCACGGGTATACCGGACAATTCGCCGGTAAGATCAGCGAACAGGAAGCCCGCGACGTACTAAAAGGCAAGCTACCGGACGGGACAGAGGTTCCGGTTTATCCGTTCACAGAATTCAAACAGGGAATTGCCGATCTGCCGATTCGCTACGGCGTCATTCTCGACTTTGAGCTGGCCAGGCAATCTCTGAGCGGTTACGTGGAATTTGATGTGCTCAAGGATGATCCGAACATGATCGTCCGGACCGGTGGCGTCGAAGCGGCAGCGGCGTATTTGGATAAGTTCCGGGACCGTCACAATACGAAGTTGATGGGCCACTGGCACGCTTACAACCGCATCAATCCGGATCAGCCACAGACGAGCACGTTGTTCCTGGCTGGCAATCAGGGGGGCCGGGGAAGCGATGTTGATGACTTCGATCCGGCGTCGCGAACACAAAGAGAAGATGGCTACAACAGCGAAAACGGATTGAGCGGCGGTGGCGGCATGGGGGGACTTTCCCGCTACGTTGCCGTAGCACCGCGAGATGCGTCGACGGGTGTGCGCTATTTGGACTTCGAGATTTGAGTCTGAGTCAGTTACATGAGGCACAACCACAAGCCAACGCAATGTCGCTCTACCAGACCGATGACACTCGTGGTCGTCAGTCTGACGGCTGCGCTACTCGTGTCTTGCCAGCCCGCCACGGATGCCACCACCAATTTGCATCTACTCGAATGGAACGGCTACCAACAGCCCTATTACTATCCTGACTATATCGCCAAATACGGCAGTGAACCTTCGTACACGTTCTTCGCCGAGGTAGAGGACGCTCTGCAGAGGCTGCGGACCGGATACCGGGTCGATCTGGTGCACCTCTGCCCTGCCCAGATGGCCGAGGCTCGGGACTCGGGGCTGATCAGACCGCTCGAGATCGAGCGAATTCCGCGTTGGGGCCAAATCAGTCCCGAGTTGCTCGATGTGGAAGACGTCCAGGCCGATGGTGAATACTGGATGGCCCCCTGGGAATGGGGATATTCGGTGGTCGGCTACAATCCCGAGGTCGTCGACGTCGAGAACGCGACTTTCGATATTTTCATCGATCCGCGCTTCAAGGGTCAAACTGCTCTCAACTCGCAGGTGACCGTCAATCTCTTGATTGCCGGGATAATTGGCGGCTGGGCGGATCCACTGGACCCGACCGACGCGGAGATGGAGGCGGCACCTGAGATCTTCACCAATATGTTCGAAAACGCGCGCTTCGTCTGGACTGACAGCACCCAGCTCGAACAGGCCTGGGCCGCCGGCGATGTCGGCATTTCCTACGTTTTCGGTAGTGGCTCACGCAGGATGAAAAAGGAAGGCTTGCCCATCGAGGTGGTCGAACCTTTGATACCGTGGATGTGCGGACTTTCCCTTACCACTACCGGCGTAGGATCGGAGGATCAAGCCTACGATTACATCAATGCCATGCTCGACCCACTCAGCGGCGTGGCGCTGTTCAACGTGTACGGGTACGGGCACGGCAACGGCAATACAGTAGATTTGATCGACCCTGAAAAGGTCGCTGGGACAGGCATCGATGACCCGGCCGGAACATTTGCGCGCGGTGTTATGAGCAAGGCGTATAACCCGGCGAAAAAAGCCAGGCTGATTCAGCTTTGGTACGAGGCCCAGGCTGGCCTCGACTAGATAAGGTGCTGAGATGGGCCAATCAGTAATCGAATTCTATGACCGCCTGAGCCCCTATTTCCATCACAACATGGGCTATGACTGGGAGGCGGGGGTGCGATGGGAAGGCCAATGGCTCGACCGCTTTCTGGCGGAGCAACTGGGCGGCCCGGGACCCTGGTCAGTCCTCGACTGCTCCTGCGGAATCGGCACACAGGCAATCGGCCTGGCGCTTCAGGGCCATCAGGTCCACGCCACGGACTTGAGCCCGGTGTCAGTCGATTGCGCCCGGCGGGAGTCCGCCGGGTTCGGCGCCGATGTCACTTTCGGCGTCGCCGACTTTCGCAAACTGAGTGGAACCATCTCCGATACCTTCGACGCCGTCATTTCCTGCGACAACTCGTTTGCGCACTGTCTCAACGACGACGATCTCGCGGCCGCTCTGACCAGCATCAAATCGAGACTCAAACCCGGCGGCCTCTTGCTTGTAAGCATCAGGGACTATGATGCGTTGATCGCAGACAAGCCGGTGTTCAACAGCGAGCATGTCCAGGACAGGCCGGACGGCCGCCGTGTGGTCTTTCAGGTATGGGACTGGGCAAGCGACGGCCGCAGCTACCGTCTCAGTCAATTCCTTCTCAAGGAGACTGATGGCGGCTACGAGCTAAAGTATTTCGAGAGCGAGCTCCGGGCGCTGCTGCGCGACGAGATTATCACCGCCGTCGAGCACGCGGGGTACGAGGAGATACGCTGGCACGTTCCCGAAGCAAGCGGCTACTATCAGCCAATCGTGACCGCCCGCAACTGTTGAGTAATGTTCGCGTTTAGCGGGGGAAGAGACTCCGAGTGCGAACATCGATCGGACCCAGGGGGATTTGTATGAGGCACGATACGTTCACGCGCCGTAAAGTGGTTAACGCGTTAGCGTCTATCAGCGTCGGCGCGATGGCAAACCCCTTCGTATCATCGCTGGCGGCCGCCGCAGAGACTGGCACCAGAATGGTGGCGGCGATTTTCTTTGAATCGTATAAGACCGTCGCATTACGACGTGCCCTGCGATACGCGGGTGACGACGGTTTCGTCGCATCGATGCCTCAGTTGCTGCACGCCCGTGTGAATGCAAGCTACGAAAACATCATCTGGAACACCTGGTTCACAGCGTATTCGGAGGAAAACGTGGTGACGACGCCGCAGGGAGATCATGTCGTCGTAGCGGTCCATGGCGGCGGCATATTCGCAAGACCTGAGCGTTTCGAGCGAAGCCTCCGGGCCGATCTGAGCCGGCGCAATCCGGAGGGCCTCACGGGACAATATGCCGCCAAGATTACGAAACAGGAAGCCCACGACCTGCTGAAAGGCAAATTGCCCGACGGCAGCGAAATCCCTATTTATTCATTCAGTGAGTTCAAGCGGGGCGTCGCCGAGATACCGGTGCGCTACGGCGTCGTGCTGGACTTCGATGTGGCAAAAAAAGGTGAAAGAGGCTACGTGAGCTGTGACGTCCTGGAGGATGATCCGAACATGATCGTTCGCGCGGGTGGCGTCGAACCACTGGTAGCCTATCTGGATAAGTTCAAGCGGCGGCACAACACGGAGTTGATGGGAAACTGGCACTCGTATCAGTGGATCGATCCGGACCAGCCACAGTCGCGTATATTGACCCTAGGCGGCAACAAAGGCGGCATCGGCAGCGAGGGCAAAGACCCCGGGCTGGGTTGGGGCTACGACGCGGACGACGGCATAGGCACGTCCTGGTTGGGTGGCATGGCCCGCTATGTCGCAGTCGCGCCGCGTGATCCGTCGACGAGTTTGCGTTTTCTCGACTTCAAGCTCTGAGGACCCCTTGTGAAAAACAGAACATACACCCGCCGTCAGATGGTCTACGCACTGTCTTCACTCGGCGTGGCAGCCAGTCCTTTGATATCACCGCTGGTCGCAGCCGCCGCGAGCAACGGCAACACCACAATGGTTGCGGCAATTTTCTTCGAACCGCAAATCCCTGCTGCATTGCGGCGGGCCCTGCATTACGCGGGTGATGATGGCTTTGTAGCGTCGATGCCGCAATTGCTCCACGCCCGGGCAAATGCCGACTACGACAACATCATCTGGAACACCTGGTTCACGGCCTATTCCGAGGAAAGCGTTGTCACGACGCCGCAGGGAAACCATGTCGTCGTGGCGGTACACGGGGGCGGCATATTCGCGAAGCCTGCGCGATTCGAGAGAAGCTACCACGCAGATCAGAGCCGATTCAATACGGAGGGTCTGACCGGGCAAAGTGCGGCCAAGATCACGGCGCAGGAAGCCCGTGACCTGTTGCGGGGACATCGACCCGACGGCACCGAGATTCCGGTTTATCCTTTCGAGGAGTTCAAACAGGGCATAACGGACCTGCCCAGGCGTTATGGCGTGATCCTGGACTTCGAGATGGCGAGGAAGGCCAAGAGAGGCTACGAGCTTTTCGAGGTTCTGAAAAAAGAGCCGAATTTCATCGTCCGTGCCGGCGGTGTCGAGGCGGCGGCGGCTTATCTCGACAAGTTCAGGGATCGTCACAACACGAAGATGATGGGCAACTGGCACCCCTACAACCGGATCGATCCGGATCAGCCCCAGACTCGCATTCTGTTCCTGGCCGGCAACAAAGGCGGTGTGGGCAGCGATATCGACACAGAGAGTCTCTACGGCTATGACGAGGAATACGGTCTGGGCGGCGACGCCAGCATGGTCAATATGGCCCGCTATGTCGCAGTCGCGCCGCGTGAAGTGTCGACAAGTCTGAAGTACCTGGACTTCGAATTGTGACAGGGCGTCATTCCGTCATTTCTTTTGCAAATTTCAGGTTTTCCTTGCGCAGGCTCTCGTTAGAGCCCAACGCGTAATGTTTCGACATGTCGGGTGAGTAGCGACTCGCCGGCGGCTGCTTGCCCAGCGCCTCGGCCATCGCCCGGATATGATGCGGCCCGGCACCACAGCAGACGCCCTGGTAATTGGCGCCCAGCGCATACGCCTTCCTAGCGAACTCCGCAATTTCGTAGCGATTGCACGACAGTGCGTCGAGCGCAGTCGGAAACGGGATGTCCGGGATACAGTCGCAGCCCGGGTCTGTCAACGCCTGGAAATTGACTTCCTCCGGTGTCGTTCGGTAAGGAACCGGAAGCGCCGCGAGTGGGCCTTCGACCTGCTGGCTCAGTTCTTCGAGCAGCGGCAACATCGTGTTCGGCCCGCGAATGCAGTTCATTCCTACCACATCTGCCCCCGCATCCTTGAGTCGCTGGCAAGCCTCGGGCACCGTGTAATCGTCGCGGAGTGCCTGATGCACGGCGAGCGTAATGACTGCAATCGCGCCCGCATCCTTGATCACCTCCAGGGCAAGCAGAGCCTCCTCGGCGAAGGAAAACGTCTCACCGATAACGAAGTCCGCACCGGCGTCCATCGCCCAGCCGACCTGCTCCTCGAACATGGCCCGGCATTCTTTCTTGCTCTGCTCATCGCCCGGCAGGAACGCATTGGTGTTGCAGATATTTCCGGCCACCAGTGCGTCGCCTTCGGCAGCCACCTGTTTTGCAAGCTCCAGCGCGGTGCGGTTGATGTTTTCCAGTTCGCTCTCGCGCCCGATGAGCTTGAGTTTCTCGCGATGCGCGTAATACGTGAAGGCCTCGATGACGTCCGAGCCCGCATTCATGAATTCCCGGTGCAGCTCGACGACGGCATTCGGGTAATCCAGGACGACCTCCGGGACGTACGGTCCGGCCTGCACGTAACCTCGCCTTTCCATTTCGAAGACATAGCCTTCGGCGCAGATTACGGGACCCTCGTTGAGGCGGTCCAGCAGATTGCGTGACGACATGGTGTTCTCCTTTATGCAGCTTTTGTTTGCTGCGTACCCATGCGACGCAGCCATTCGGCAGTGCCAATTAGCAGCACAGAGCCGAGAAATATGCAGGTACCCAGCGCGAGTATCGTCGGCAAAGTCTGTGGGAACCGGACCTGCGTCCACATATAGACCGGCAGCGTCACCTCGTTCCCGCCCAGGAACAACGCATACAGGAACTCGTCGAACGAGGCCGTGAATGACAGGATCAGGCACGCACCAATTCCGGGCAGGATCAGTGGAAATGTCACGCGCCAAAACGTTACCCAGGCGTTTTCGCCGAGGTCCTGCGCAGACTCCTCCACGCTTTTGGCAAAGCCCTCGAGTCGCGCCCGGATCACCAGCGTCGAGAACGGTACGTTCATGACGACATGCGCGACGCCGATGGTCCAGAGGGACAACTGGACGTTTACCGCAAGCGCGAGTACGAGAAGCCCGACGGCCAGGATGATGCCGGGCATCACCATGGGCAGCAGGATGAAACCCATCGCCAGACCCTGTCCGGGCATACGATATCGGGTCAATGCCTTAGCCGCGATCGTCGCCAGGGTCGTCGATGCGATGGCGACCGGAATCGCTAGCTTGAAGCTGTTTCCAAGTGCTTCCAGGAGACCCGGCCGTTCGGGAATCCCGAGATACCAGTCAAGCGTAAATCCCTTCAATGGCAGCACCATCTGGACGCTGTCGTTGAATGAGAAGATCGGCAACATCATTGACGGGATGTAGAGAAACAGAAGATAGATGACGACATAGACGAACAGCGGCCCGTACTTACGCCCCTCCGTGATCTCTTGCTCGGCCGGGGCGACGGTCGCCTCCATCTCGCGACGCTTCACTGTGCCCCTTTGCGAAATCCAGACAGTTGTGAAGACGATGGCTGTGATCGTCATCATCATAATGATCGTCAGCGCCGAGCCCAGCGGCCAATTGTTGGCCTCGCCAAACTGCGCCGCGATGATTTGCCCGAACATCATGCCTTTGGGTCCGCCGACCATCACGGGCGTAATGTAGTCGCCGACCGTCGGAATGAACTGGATGATCGCGGCAGCGATTACGCCGGGCATCGATAGCGGCAGAGTGACCCTCAGGAATCTTCTGATCGGACCTTCCCCGAGATCGGCAGCCGCCTCGAGGAGCGAGCGGTCGATCTTCGAGAGTGACAGGTAGATCGGCAGGATGGCGAACGCCGCCCACGCGTGAACCAGCGTTAAGACCACGGCAAATCGGCTATAAAGCAGAAACTCGAGCGGTCCCTCGATGATATCGAGACCCAGAAGCGTCGAGTTAATCACGCCACTGTTGCCGAGCATGATTTTCCAGGCGAGCACTCGCAGCAGGTAGCTCGTCCAGAACGGCAGGTTGATCAGGATCAACCATGTCATGATGTTTTTCCTGACCTTGAAGGCCAGGAAATAGGCGACGGGATATGCCAAACATATGTTGATCAGCGTCACGGTTGCGGACATCCTGATCGACCGCAGTAGAAGACTGCCGTACATCCATTTGTCAAAAAACGTCTGGTAGTTTTTTAGCGTGGCACTCTTGTCGATGTGGATGTAATCCTGCGTCCAGAAGCTGTAGACGACGAGAGTGAATATCGGGAGTGCGAGCGCGCAGATCATCACGATCAGCGTCGGCGACAGCAGCGTGTAACCGCGCAACCACTCGTGCCGGAGGAAGTAGGCCCTCACCGACGACGACCAGCGCGATGCCGGCTCGCCGGCGGCGAACATACCCGGTTGTGCCGCTTTCGTCACCGGCGTTCCGTGGCAGCCAGATTATCGGGTATCCCGCCACCGCCGATGGCGACGGCGATCGAATCAGCGGCGTTGATCACGTCGGGCGCAATATGCTCCATCACTTCTTCGGTCAACCGGCTGGAATGGCCGCTGACGCTGACCGCGGCGGCGACTTCGCCCAATCCGTCTACGATCCACCTGGCGATGCCATTGACGCCGATCTCATTCTCTTCGACATCGATGGAGTATCCCTGTGCCCGAAATTGAGCCAGTTGCGCCTCGAGAGCATCAGTCTCCGTGTGTGTATTCGACGTCTGCTCCGGCAGGCCACAGGAGTCGTAGATGGCTTGCCGCATCGGAGCGTCCCAACCCGCCATGAAGGCCTTGCCCAACGCAGTACAGTGGTAGAACGAGCGCCAACCGGCGTTGGCGCGCGCATGCAATATTCGGGATCCCTGGAAGCTGTCGACCACCAATAAATCGAGTAGGTCCGGCAATCCCAGGTTTACGGTCTCATTGGTCTTCCTGCAAAGATCGACGAGTATCGGCCTCGCCAGATGAGAGATATGCAAGCGTTGCTGAACGAGCCGCCCGAGCTCGAGGAGCCGTAAGCCGAGCCGGTACCGCCTCGACTGTGCATCCTGCTCGATCAGCCGAAGTGTAACGAGCGACGCCAGTAGATTGAATGCCGTGGTCTTGTTGAGACCCGTTGCCTTGCTGATCTCGCTTAAGCCCACGCCCTCCTCGCCGCCGTCCGCGATTACGTCGATGATCGCGCTGGCGCGCGCCAGTGCCTGAATTCGCGGAGGCTTTGCAGATTTTGTCGTGGTCACGATCGGGGCCTCTCCAAGAGTTATATAATATATGACAGATTCGGGTTGCTCGAAAAGTGCCACATTGATTGACAAATTGCAATATAATGAGTCAGTCTCTTGCTTCTGCAATAATTTTCGGAACGCTCATTCGCCGACCCAGAATCTTCAAGTCTAGTGGCGGTGTATATTGTACAGCACACGGAAGAGGACGCAATCCTGATGTCCGACATGAAAATGGAGGCGGAAATTATCTTCGAGCCGCACGTCCCGCACGCATTGCGCCGGGCGCTGGAGTACGCGGGAGATGACGGCTTCGTCGCGTCGATGCCGCAGTTGCTGCATGCCAGGACGCACGCAGATTACGGCAACATCATCTGGAACACCTGGTTCACCTCGTACTCCGAGGAAAGTGTGGTCACG
>JBHHWI010000026.1:0-28863 GCA_046756445.1 Woeseia sp.
ATCGCAAACGAATCTCTGGCCATTTTCAAAACAGAGTTTTTCAACAGAATAGGCCGTCTGCCGTCTTTCGAGAAGGATGGTGTCGAGCGGCGGGTAAGCGTCCGACAGCAACCGCCCAAATGTTACGATGCCAATTGGCAAATTTTGACGCAAAGCGGCAAGCACCAAATCGTTGAATCACGGTCTTAAGGCGTAGTGGTACACGGTAATTCGTACGCCAACGAATGAAGCATCTGCATTACTGGTTTGCCTTAATCCTCATTACAGTGCTGTTCTTTGGCGGTACTCCCAGATGGGCTTCCCTGGAGGTACTCAAACACCCGGAAATTGCTGGATGGTCTTTGGCCAAGTTGACAAACGAGTCCGCTGGGGTTATCTGGTTTGATGGATATTTTCCGTGGAGACCTGCTCTGGGATATCAAAGAAAGGTTGGGAATACGTGGGAAACTCAGTTCGGGCTGGGTTGCGGAAACGACTGGCGCGGATGGCAACCATTGCTTCCCGGTCAATCGATTAGCTACGAGGTTGACCTCTCCGGTGAATGGACTCGTGTAGCTGCGAGAGTCTCGCCAACAATAGGCATACCCCGAATCATCGCAAGT
Organism: Woeseia sp.; assembly: GCA_046756445.1. Taxonomy (GTDB): domain Bacteria; phylum Pseudomonadota; class Gammaproteobacteria; order Steroidobacterales; family Woeseiaceae; genus JACZWL01. The sequence goes on from JBHHWI010000026.1 coordinate 603, forward strand.
GCAGATGCAAGTGCTGACAGATAGTTGAAACCGGCTGGCCGCTTCTGGTCGCGACCCGCCGTCCGGTGCTTCTGAGGTAAATGATGGCTGTCGACCCAACGCGGACGTCGAGCCTGTAATATCCTAAGTGGCGGGGGGATGACCTGAAGGTAACGGTCAGCCGATGTTTAAGTGACGCCCAAGTTCGGATTCAAAGATGTCTGACTCCAACTCTATCGAAATACGCTCGCTCACGTCCGACGACGTGACGTTGATGGAAGCCATGTTGACGATGTTTGGCGAGGCGTTCCAAGAGGTTGCAACCTACAGCGGTGCCCGTCCCAGTAATGCCTATCTCGAACGGTTGCTGGCGAACGATTACTTTATCGCGCTTGCCGCGTTGAAGAATGGCGTGGTTGTTGGCGGTATCGCAGCATATGAGCTCGTCAAGTTCGAACAGGAGCGCAGCGAAATCTACATCTACGATCTGGCAGTTGCAGCCGCGCACCGGCGCAAAGGCATCGCCACGGCGCTCATTGGGGAAGTACAGAAAATTGCGGCGACGCGTCAAGCCCATATCGTATTCGTACAGGCCTATCTCGGTGATACACCGGCGACAGCGCTGTACTCGAAACTCGGAAGACGCGAAGATGTGTTGCATTTTGAAATCGAAGTTAATCAAGGATGGCCCATGCCGTTATAATGATTGTCGACAAGGGGGCTGCAGATGACAGAGTCTGAACACGACTGGATTGAGTATTGGGCGGTATTCACCGACGCGGGCGGTATTATCCAGTCAAATAAGTATTATTCTGAGTGGACTGCGCGTCAATTCAAGCGCGTGATGGAACAAAAACTGAAGGCGGTGGGAATTCACGATGCCAGGCTGTGGATAGAACATGGCCGGTATGACCGCATGGTTGACCCAGATCACCGAAAGTACTTGAACGGGTGGGAGGTACTGCCAGCCAGATAGTCGCAACGAATGATCGCCGCATCATAATCCCATTGCCTATCCGTGCGACTTTCGTGGACGCAAGCGACCAACCGCCGAAAAGAGTGGACGAACAGTATCTTCCCGATGAAGAATACCCGCAGTACGCACTATATGATCACAGTGGCGCGTGGATAGGGATGTACACGATTGTTCTGGAGTGTGGTGCACCATCGATCAGAGGAGAAGCTCTTGAAGGCCCCGCCAAAGATCGGTGAGTTTATGGACGCAGTGGTGCCCACCCTCAGCCCTGAGACCGAGATCCTGAAGGCGGTCGACTTCCTGCTGCGTCATCGGGTGACCGGAGCCCCGGTGGTCGACTCCGATGGGAGACTGGCGGGAATCATCACTGAAACGGACCTGCTCAGGCTGGTGACCGAGGGCATTCAGGGCCAACCTCCTACGGAGGCAACGGTGGCAGAGTACATGACCACCGATGTGGTGACCGTGTCTCCAACGGTAGACATCTACTATGTCGCAGGCATATTCCTTAATAACAAGTTCAGGCGCCTACCCGTAGTCAAAGACGGCAAGATGGTCGGAGCCATCACGCGCTTTGACCTGCTCCGCCTCATACGGACGCTCTCAGCGATACCCTGATGACGAGGATATCGTCAGACGACTTCGAGCCTGTGACGCGGTCGCATGCGCACGGGGGGCATGCCGGCGATTTCTCTCAGGGCCGCGGTCACGTAGTGCTCGGTCATCTTGCCGCGCCATGATGCCGCGAAATCCGTGTTGTCCATGGGCCGGGCGATCTTGTGCGCGGCAGGGGCGATTTTTGCGATCGCCTCTTCCGTGATCTCGTTGCCGATGAGAACGGTCTCGATCTCCGGGACCGGCATCGGGGCCGAGCCCACGGCGCCCAGGTACAGGGCGGCGCGGGTGACCACGTCTTTGTCCTCGGTCCATACGGCGGCCGCGACCGACAAAGTGGAGAAGTCGATGGAGCCGCGCCGTCTGAGCTTCCAGAATGCCGAGCGGCAATGCCTGCTGTCGCTTTTGCCCGGGATGATGATCTCGGTCAGGATCTCCTCGGGCCGCTTGGCCAGATAGTCGATGCCGTCGTCCAGGTACATGTGTCTGAGCGGCAGCTCGCGCGCGCCCTTTTTCGACACCAGTCTGACGCTCGCATCCAGCGCGCAGAGTATCGGCGCCGAATCACTCGCGGTGTGCGCCCAGCATTTCGGCGATTTGGTCGCGACCCAGCAGATCTCTCCCTGTTCCTTGAGGCAGTAGTCGATCGAACGGCGCCATTCCTCGGTCTGGTTGTAATAGGTGCAGCGGGTGTCGATGCAAAGATTGCCGCCGATGGTGCCCATGTTGCGCAAGGGCGGGGAAGAGATCGAGGCGATTGCGGTCGCCAGCGCCGGATAGCGTTCCCGGATCTTGTCGTCTCTGAGGATGTCGGTCAGCGTCGCCGTGGCGCCGAGCCGGATGTCCGTGTTTGCGGTATCGATCGAAGCGAGGTCCGGGATCGACATCAGGCTGACCACGGTCTCGGCCTTCTGATGGCGCCGCTTCATGTTGGGCCAGAGGTCCGTGCCGCCGGCCACCAGCCGGGTATCGCCGCCGGCGATCAGTTGCGCCGCCTCCTTTAGGGTCGCAGGCATAACCAGCTTAATCGGTGGTAAGCGTAGCACTGCTGTGCTCCTTCAAGGCCTCGTCGCGGTCCTTCATCGTGCCCGACGCCGAGCGCAGGCCCTTTTTCCTCGCCTTCGGGTCATCGGCGGCGCGCCCGTCGCCGCCTTCCTCGGGCGTATGCACGATCAGTGGCTCGCCGTAGTCGATGTCCGGAAACTCCGTGGGGCCGACCCGCGGTTCGCGCCCTTCTGCGGCCGCCTTGAGTCCCTTGAGAATCAGGTCGGGATGTATCGGCACCTGGTCGATGCGCACCCCGACCGCGTCGAAGATCGCGTTGGCAACGGCCGGCATGATCGGCAGCAACGGGCCCTGGCCGGCTTCCTTGGCGCCATACGGGCCGCGCTCGTCGTCGGTCTCGATCAGGTAGCAGGTCATGGCCGGCATGTCGTGGAAGCCCGGGCTCTTGTACTCCAGCATCGAGGGCATCTTGTGCACCAGCGATCCCGACAGGCGCTTCGGCAGGCGGCGGAACGCCTGCTCCTCCATCACCGCCTCGCCGAGGCCCATGTAGACGCTGCCCTCGATCTGTCCCAGCGCCAGCACGGGATTGAGGGCGCGACCGATGTCGTGGGCGATCCAGACTTCGCGGACCTCATAGACGCCGGTGGCGGGATCGACCTCGACTTCGATGACGCTGGCCGAGTACGAATAGGTCGGCGAGGGGCCGACCCCGGCGCCGCGATAGCGCCCCGGGGCGCGCGGCGGGATGTATGAGCCCGTGGTGCCCAGGGTGCCGAAACGGGACTCCGCGATCACCACCGCTTCCTTGAATGCGATGGCCTCGTCCGGTTCGTCGGCCGGGAAGACCCGGCCGTCGGCGAATACCAGCGACTCCCTGGGCCGCTCCATGTGCTCGGCGACCGCTTCGGCGATTTTGTCCCGCGCGCTCTCGGCCGCCTGCCTGGCAGCCTGGCCGACCATCAGGGTGACGCGCGAGGAATAGCTGCCGAGGTCCACCGGGGTCAGGTCGGTGTCGGCCACGCACAGGCGTATGTCTTTGAGATCGATGCCCAGGATCTCGGCGACGATGCCGGCGAGAATGCTGTCCGAGCCCTGGCCGATCTCGGCCTCGCCGCAGAACACCGCGACGTTGCCGCTGCGATCGAGCTTGAGCTGCACGCCCGACTGCGGCATGTGGTTCCAGTAGATCGGCAGGCCGGCGCCCGTCATGTAGGCGCTGCATGCCAAGCCCAGCCCGCGGCCCCTGGGCAGTTTGCCGTAACGGTCGTTCCAGCCGCTGCCCGCGACCACCGCCTCGATGCATTCCTTCAGGCCGATGCTGCCGAGGCGCAGCCAGTTGGCGGTGATCGAGCCGGGCTCGGCGAGGTTCTTCAGGCGAAGTTCCGCCGGATCGATGCCCAGCGCGTGCGCGGCCTTGTCGAGATGCACCTCGAAGGCGAAACGCGGTTGCGGCGTGCCGTGACCCCGCTTGGGTCCGCAGGGCGGTTTGTTGGTGAAGGCGCGCGCGCCCTCGAACCAGTAACTCGGCAGCCGGTAGGTGGTGGTCTGCAGCGCGCCGGTGTAATAGGTGCTGGCGACGCCGTAGCTGCCGAAGGCGCCGCCGTCGAGCGTGGTGCGCAGGTGCTGCGCGGTCATGGTGCCGTCCTTGCGGAATCCGGTCCTGACATGCATCTGCACCGGATGGCGGCCGCGGTGGCAGTAGAACACCTCCTCGCGGGTCATGGTGATCTTGGCCGGGCGGCCGAGCTTGAGCGCCATCTTCGCGGCCACGATCTCGTGGTTGAACGGGTCGCTCTTGCCGCCAAACCCGCCGCCGTTGGAACAGGCAATGACGCGGATGCGCGAAGATGGAAGGCCGAGGGTCCTGGTCAGCGCCCGGTGCACGTAATGCGGGCACTGCGTCGCCGAATACACGGTGACGCGATCGTCGTCCTCGGCAATAGCGACCGTCGAGTGCTGTTCCAGCGCCAGGTGATTGCTGCCCTCGTAATAGATATTGTCTTCGAGTATGCGGTCGGCGGCCTCGAAGCCTCGATCGATGTCGCCGAACTTCAGCGAGATCTTCTTGTGTATGTTGCCGTCGTCCGCGTAAGGGTGGATCTGCGGCTCGGGCGTGGCGAGCGCTTCCTCGACGCTGGCGATGGTCGGCAGCATCTCGTAGTCGACCCTGACGGCCAGCGCCGCCTCGTGCGCGACGTCTTCCGATGTAGCGGCGATGGCCGCCACGGGGTCGCCGACGAAGCGCACCGTGTCGATGGCCAGGGCATGCTCGTCCTCCGACACGGGCATGATGCCGAAAGCCTCCGGCAGTTCCTCTCCGATGAGCGTGCCCAGCACGCCTTCGGTGGCGAGCGCCGCCGAAAAGTCGACGCCCTTGATACGGGCGTGCGGCAGGCTGCTGCGGACGAGCTTGATATGGCACATGCGCGGAAAATCCAGGTCGTCCGCGAAACGGGTCTGTCCGGTGACCTTGGCGCGGCCGTCGACCCGGCGAAACGGCTTGCCGATGATCCTGAAACCGGCATCCGCCTGCTGCGCGTCCTGCCTGCGTGCTGTCGGGATTGCCTTGACCATGTCCGGCCCTACCGAGGGACCTCGTGCCCGGTGAACAATGCCTCGTCGGGCCGCCAGTCTTCGCCTCTTTGTTTTGCCGCCGCCCACTTGACGGCCTCGACGATGCGGTGGTAGCCGGTACAGCGGCAGATGTTGCCGGACAGCGCTTCGGCAATCTGCTCGTCATCCGCATCGGGTATCTCGTTCAGCAGCGCTTCGGCCACCATGAGGATGCCCGGCGTGCAATAGCCGCATTGCGCCGCGCCGAGGTCGGCGAAAGTCTGCTGCAACGGATGCAGAGAATTTCCCTGCTGCAAGCCCTCGACGGTCCGGATGGACTTGCCGATGACGCCGGTGGTGATCTGCAGGCAGGACAGCACCGGCTCGCCGTCCACCAGCACCGCGCAGGCGCCGCATTCGCCCAGCTCGCAGCCGTGCTTGGTGCCGGTCAGCTTGCACTCCTCGCGCAGCACCTCGAGCAGGGTATGGTGGGTCGGGAACACCACCGGGTATTCATCGCCGTTGACCTCGAGCACGGCCGCGGTCATGCCGTCAGGGATATCGCTCGGCATATCAGCTCACCGTCCAGGTATTGGTGCTGCGCAGCACATCGGCCACGTTCGTGCTGCGCTTCAAGCCGTTCTTCCGCGGCGCGTACCAGGATTTCTCGAAACTGTCGGCCGGGCTCTTGTAGATCACGCCGAGCGCGACCGGCTCGGAAAGGCCGATCAGCAGCCGCGCGATCACGGCGTTGGTCTGGTCGTGCCGTAACACCTGATCCGGCGCGGACCCGGCATCGATGACCTCCAGAGCGAACTTCTCCGGGTCGAAGCGGATGCCCTTTTGCCGGTCGGCGCCGAACAGCATCGGTTCGCCGTGCTGAAGCTTCAGCTGCCTGTCGGCGGCGTGTTTTTTGTCGGTAAAGCCCGCGAACACGTCCTCGTTGTAGACGATGCAGTTCTGGAATACCTCGGTCAGCGCCGCGCCCTCGAAGGCGTGCGCCTGCCTGAGCACGTCACCGAGACCGGGCTTGTCGGTATCGACGGCGCGGGCGAAAAACCTCGCGCCGGCGCCCAGCGCGAACTGCCCCGGCGACAGCGGCGCGTCGATGGAACCGCCCGGACTCGACGGCGACACGGTCCCGGCCCTGGAGGTCGGCGAGTACTGGCCTTTGGTGAGCCCGTAGATCTCGTTGTTGAACAGCAGGATCTTCATGCCGACGTTGCGCCGCAGCGCGTGCAGCAGATGGTTGCCGCCGATGGACAGGCCATCGCCGTCGCCGGTGATCACCCAGACGTCGATGCCGGGGTTCGCCAGCTTCAGACCCGTGGCAATGGCCGGCGCGCGCCCGTGAATGGTATGAAAGCCGTAGGTCTCGACGTAATAGGGAAATCGCGACGCGCAGCCGATGCCGGAAATGAACGCCGTCGACTCCGGCCTGGCGCCGACCTCGGCCAGCGTTTTGGTCACCGCCTTGAGGATCGCGTAGTCGCCGCAGCCCGGGCACCATCGCAGCTCCTGCGAGGTGGTGAAATCCTTTGCAGTCAGCCTGGCAGTCATCGTGCCTCCCGTTTCGCGGGCCGCTTGTTCGCGGCGACCACCACCGGCCCCAGCAGGGATTGCATCTTTTCGATCAACTCCGACACCAGGAAGGGCTGGCCCGTGACCTTGCAGAATGGCGTGGCGTCCAGGCCGAGCCGGCCGCGCAGCAAGGTCGAGAACTGTCCCGTGTTCATCTCCGGGACCAAAATCTCCTTGAAATTACCGGCCAGCGCCGCGAGGTTTCGCGGCAGCGGATTGAGGTATCTGATATGCGTGAAGCCGACCCCGGGATGCGAGGCGCGTATTTCCTTGACGGCCTGGAAGATCGGCCCGTAGGTGGAGCCCCAGCCGATGACCAGCAGATCGCCTTCATCCGGCCCGAGTTCCATGGTCTGCGCCGGGACGAAGCTGGCGAGGGCGGCAATCTTGTCGGCCCGCATGTCCGTCATCCGCTGATGGTTGTCGGGGTCGTAGGAGATATGACCGGTATCGATGTCTTTCTCGAGGCCGCCCAGCCGGTGCATCAGCCCGGGCATGCCCGGCGTGATCCACGGCCGGCCGAGGGTCTCCGGGTCACGTTCGAATGCCATGCCCTGGGTGTCGCGTGATTCGTCGGGCGCAGGCGGCGCATCGATCGCTATCGGTTCGATGTCGCCTAACTCGGGTATGCGCCACGGTTCCGCGGCATTCGCCAGATAGCCGTCGCTCAACAGGATCACCGGCGTCATGTGCCGGACGGCGATGCGTACCGCCTCGATCGCCGCATCAAAGCAATCGCCGGCCGACATTGCGGCGATGACGGGGATCGGCGTGTCAGCGTTGCGGCCGTACACGGCCTGGTAAAGATCGGATTGCTCCGTCTTGGTCGGCAGACCGGTCGACGGCCCGCCCCGCTGCGAATTGATGATCACCAGCGGCAGCTCGGCATTGACTGCAAGTCCCATCGCTTCCGATTTCAGCGCGATGCCGGGACCCGAACTCGAGGTCACGCCGACGACGCCTGCGTAGGACGCACCGATCGCGGCGCAGATGGCGGCGATCTCGTCCTCCGCCTGAAAGGTGCCGACGCCGAGCTCGCCGAGGCGCGACAGCCGGTGCAACAGGGGCGAGGCCGGCGTGATCGGGTAGGAGCAAAACAGCACCGGCCGGTCTGCGAGCTCGCCTGCGGCGGCCAGACCGAGCGCCAGGGCTTCGGAGCCGGTGATACCGCGATACTCCCCGGCCGGCAGGTCCGCCGCGCTGATGTCGAACCGGGGCACCGCCGCCGACAGTTCCGCGGTCTCGCCGTAGGCGTGGCCCGCGTGCAGGGCGGCCAGATTCGCGTCCCTGACGACTTCCCTTGTCGAGAACTTCAGCCTGATCCAGTTTTCAATGGGCTCGAGACGGCGATCGAACATCCACATCAGCAGACCGAGCGCCCAGAAATTCTTGCAGCGGCCGGCATCGCTCTTGGAAAGCCCGAAGGGTCTCACGGCCTCGAGGTTGAGCCGGCCGATATCGACGGACACGAGCTGGTAATCGTCCGTCTCGCCGGTTTCCCGGGGATCCGCGCCGTAGCCGGCCTTGCCCAGGTTGCGCGCCGTGAAGCCGTCGTTGTTGACGATCACGAGCGCACCGGCGGCCAGCAGCGGCAGGCTGACCCTGAGCGCGGCCGGGTTGAAGGCCACTACGACATCGGGCGCGTCGCCGGCGGTGGTGATCGGGTCTGCACCGATGTTCATCTGATAGGCGGAGACGCCGAAGGTCGTGCCCGCGGGCGCGCGGATCTCGGCCGGGTAATCCGGGAAGGTCGCGAAGTCCTTGCCGGAGAGCGCCGTGGAGGCGATGAACTGCGATCCCATGAGCTGAATGCCGTCGCCGGAATCGCCGGCCAGGCGCACGACGATCGAATCCATTGATCTCCTGTCAGTCATGAGACCTCCGGGATTCAGGGCGCCTTTCGGCTGAAGTCGATAGCGCCGCCGGGCAGGAGATAAAGCACGATGGCCTTGCCGCCGCTCACGGTCGGGAAATGCGCCGAGTCCGCCGGATACACGACCCAGCCCTGGCCCCGGCCGTCGAATTGCGCGCCCGACGACTCCGGGATGATCATGTCGATTTCGCCGTTGGGATGCCCGTGATAGGGGCCCGTGACGTCGTCCATCTCGACGACATCGACCGAATACCCGTGCGTGTCGACGCCCGGCTCGATGATGCGACCGAACTTGATGCCGCCCTGCTCGCGGTTACAGAGCCAGCCCTCGTCGATGCCCTGACGACAAAGTGTGGCGAGGTCGTCGAATGCCTCGCCCCCCGACGGAAAGTTCTCGTTCAGAAAGGACTCCAGTTCGGCGTCGAGGTCTTTGGCCGCAATGCGCGCCGTGATCGTCCTGATCGATTCTGTAAATTCCTGTTGGCTGCTCATCGATCACGCCTCAGGCCGCCAGTTTTACGTATTCGAAGTCCCCGGGCTTGCCGTTGATGCCGGCCCTGGGCGGGGCGATCCAGTTCGCATACTTGCCCCGCCGGGTCTCGGGCACCATCAATGACAGGATGTACTCGAGGTCGGCGTCGGACGCCAGCCACTCGTGCTTGCGCTCCTGCCACTCGGATTCCGGGACGATCTCGCCCCTGTCCGTGGCATGCACCTCGGCAAACTCGCCGACGGCACGATGAAACGCGCGATGCGGCAAGGACAGCGAATATTCGATACCGTGGGTCTGAAATACGCGGTTCCAGCGTTTCATGACCTTTTCGCAGTCGTCGATAAAGTCGTCGCAGAGCCGCGCATTGATTGCGCTCAGCGCCGGCATATCGACGATCCGCACCTCGCCGTCACAAACCTGCGCCACCGGATAGGTATCGTTCTCGAGTTGGTGGTCATCGTCTATCTGGGCCTCGCGGAACCGGCCCTTGAGCCCGGCATTGAATGAATTGGCCGCGTTGGTCGAGATTTCGGCGCCGAACAGGTCCAGCGTCACCGAATAGTGAAAGTTGATTTTTTTCTGAATGGTAACGAGATCGATACCACCATGTTTTCTCACCGCTGCCTTGTCCGTTGGATCGGCGACGCCGAGCTCGTTCATAATCTGGCAGGTTCGCTCGATAATGCGCTCGACGCCGGTCCGGCCGACGAACATGTGATGGCCTTCCTCGGTCAGCATGAACCGGGTGGTCCGCGCCAGCGGATCGAATCCCGACGAGGCGAGTGATTCCAACTGCATCTTGCCGTCGCGGTCGGTAAAGGTCGTGAACATGAAGAACGACAGCCAGTCGGGTGTCGCCTCGTTGAAGGCGCCGAGAATGCGCGGCTTGTCCGCATCTCCGGATGTGCGCTTCAACAGCTCTTCTGCTTCTTCCCGGCCGTCGCGGCCGAAATACTTCTGCAGCAGGTAGACCATCGCCCAGAGGTGTCGGCCCTCTTCCACGTTGACCTGGAATACATTGCGCATGTCGTAGAGCGAGGGCGAAGTCTGGCCGAGAAACCGCTGCTGTTCGACCGAAGCCGGTTCCGTGTCGCCCTGGATGACGATCAGCCGGCGGAGCATGGCACGGTATTCGCCGGGGACGTCCTGCCATACCGGTTCGCCCCTGTGCTGGCCGAACCCGATCCTCCGCCCTTCCTCTTTCGGCGCCAGCAGAATGCCCCAGCGGTACTCCGGCATTCTCACGTAGCCGAATTTTGCCCAGTCCTCGGAATCGACGCCCACGGCCGTGCGCAGGTAGACCTCGCAGTCCTGGAATCCCATCGGCCCCATGCTCTTCCACCAATCGATGTATTTCGGATACCAGGCCTCGAGTGCGCGCTGCAACCGGGCATCCGATGCCAGGTCAACGTTGTTGGGAATCAGTGCTGCGTAATCGACCTCCGACATGATTAGACTCTCCCGCGATCATATTTGGCACGCTTGCCCGTGCCGTACAGTTTTAACGCGCCGTCTTTGCCTGCGGCGTTCGGGCGCTGAAAGATCCAGTTCTGCCACGCGCTGAGGCGGCCGAAGATCTTGGTCTCGATGGTCTCCGGACCGGCGAATCGCAGATTGGCCTCCATGCCCGTTAGCGCGTCGGGCGAAAAGCTGGCCCGCTCCTCGAGCAGCAGGCGGATCTCGTCGTCCCAGTCGATGTCGTCCGGGGCGTAGGTCACCAGACCGGCTGCCAGTGCCGCCGGCGCATCGAGGTCCTGCCCCCTCAGCTCGCGTGCATTACTGACGCTGTCTCCATCGTCCAGGAACCGCGTCTCGAGCCTGGTCAGGCCGTTCGCCATGCGCAACGCGCCGAAATTGATGTCCGTCAGGCGGATGGTCGGCGCCGGTGCCTCATCCAGCCGGCCGTCGAGCATGTAACTCCTGTCGACGGCGAACAGCAGGTCCGCCAGCATGCCGGCGAAGCAGCTGCCGGGCTCGATGAACGCAAACGTCGTTCTCGAGGTAAGGTCCAGCCGCTTGTAGGTCCTCTGCATGTACAACAGGATTTCGCGGACCAGCCAGTTGTCCCGATGCTCGTGCAGCAACGCGTCGTAGGCGACGACGCGGTCGGTATCTCCCGCGCTCTTGATGATCAGCGTGCCGAGCGTCGGCTCGTTGAACCTGAGATGCAACAGTGCGTCGTCGATCGCCCTGATGACGGCCAGCGGCCAGAAACCGACGCCCTGTTCCCTGATCCCGGCGGCATCGGCGGGCGGGTCGTCTCCAGGTCCCTCGATCGAGAGCGTTGCGCTGCGCCCGGCGCGATCCAGCGTCACCGTAACGTGCGGGTAACGGATCCGGTTTTGCTCTTCGATGCGCTCGAGACGGCTGAGCCGGATTCCGGTTTCCCCCTCGGGGCGATCCGATGTTGCCGCGAGCTCGATGGCCTTTTCGCGCACGCGTTCCTCGAACTTCGAGCGTGGCACGATTTCGTCAACCAGGCGCCAGTCTACGGCCCGCTTGCCCTTCATGCCTTCCTCGACCGTGCAAAAAACGTCGGCGAGGTCGCGACGGACCTTGCGCTTGTCCACCACCCGGGTCAGGCCACCCGTCCCGGGCAGCACCGCCAGCAGCGGCACCTCCGGCAGGGATACCGCGGCATTGCCGTCGTCGATGAGCATCAGGTATTCGGTGGCCAGGGCCAGTTCGTAGCCCCCGCCGGCTGCCGTGCCGTTCAGGGCAGCGATATAGGTCTGCCCGGAATGGGCGCTTGCGTCTTCGATCGAGTTTCGCGTCTCGTTGGTGAACTTGCAGAAATTGACTTTGTGAGAATGGCTGGCAGTGCCCAGCATGCGGATATTGGCGCCCGCGCAGAACATGCCCTGGATTCCGGAAATGAGGACCACGGTCCTTACCTCCGGGTGTTCGAAACGCAGTCGCTGCACCGCGTCGTAGAGCTCGATATCGACGCCGATATCGTAGGAGTTGAGTTTCAGCTCGTAACCGGCGGCGGCAGGGCTGCCTTCGTCGACCGCCATGACCAGCCTCGCGATAGGACCGTCAAGCGATATGGACCAGTGCCGGTAGTCCCGCGGCGCGGTGCGGAAATCGAGGCCCGCCGGCCGCTTGTCATCAGTCTCGGAAACAGAATGCATTATATTGCAACTTCATGCTATTATCGACGCTAAACATGCATGATAATATACCTCGCGGCCTCGCCGGGCAAGGTTCCGCCCGGCAAATCAACCATCGAGAACCGAGATGTCTGCCCGACCCGAAACGAGTCAAACACAGACCGAACGCCTGCTGAGGGTGCTGGGCGAGCGGGTGCGGACGCTCAGGGCGCATCGCGGCATGACGCGCAAGGCACTGGCACGGGAATCGGCCGTTTCGGAACGCTACCTGGCACAACTCGAGCAGGGCCACGGGAATATATCGGTCGTGCTGCTGGCCCGCGTTGCGGCGGCACTGCGCACCGAAGCGGGCGATCTGCTGCAGACGCGCAACCGGCGCACCGCCGAGGAAGTATTGATCGCCGATCTGTTGCGCGAACTGAGCCCCGAAAACCACAAGACATTCCTGCAACTATTGACCGAGCATTTTTCGGTTCCCGTCGAGTCCCGCCGGCGAATCGCGCTGGTCGGCCTGCGCGGTGCGGGAAAGACCAGTCAGGGCAGGTTACTGGCAGGACACTTCAGTTTGCCGTTCGTGCAACTCGGCGCCGAGATCGAAATGCTCGCAGGAATGAGCACATCGGAGATCTTTTCGCTGTCCGGCCAGGCCGGCTACAGGCGCCTGGAAGAGCAGGCCCTGATGCAAACCCTGAAACGCTACGACGAATGCATTCTCGAGACGCCCGGCAGCATCGTCATGATTCCCAAATTGCTGAGTACGCTCTTGACGACATGCTTTGTTGTCTGGTTGCATGCCCGACCGGAAGAATACATGCGTCGCCTCATGGCACAGGGCGATATCAGGCCAATGGAAAATCAGGCCGACGCCATGTCGGACCTGCGCCGGATCCTGGCGGAGAGACACGAGTTCTACTCCAAAGCGCACGCAGCGATCGATACCAACGGCAGGAGCACGGAAGACTGCGTAGCCGAACTGATTCGGATAACACCGAAAGGCATGCACAAAAAATGAGCGCTGCGCTGGACCGCTGACGGATGGCGAGAATCACCTACATCGAGTTCGACGGAACACCTCATGAAGTCGACGTGCCCTCGGGGTTGAGTGTCATGGAGGGCGCGATAGACAACAACGTTCCGGGCATCGAGGCGGAATGCGGCGGCATGTGCAGTTGTGCCACCTGTCATGTCTATGTGGATCCGGCATGGGCCGGGGCGACTGGCTCTCCGGAGCATATCGAGCAGGACATGCTCGAAAGCGCGATGGATCTTCAGGAGACCAGTCGCCTGAGCTGTCAGATCGAGGTGAGTGACGAACTCGACGGCCTCGTCGTGCGCTTGCCCGAATTCCAGATCTGAAACCGGCCCGTCAGAGCTTTTTGTCGCGCCCGGCCCAGTACGGTTCGCGCAACTCGTTTTTCCGGATCTTGCCGACAGGCGTTTTCGGCAGCTGGCTTACGAATTTGACGACTCGCGGACGCTTGAATCTGGCAATTCTCGACGCGCAAAAATTGATGAGTTCATCTTCGGAGACGGTAACGCTGCGCGACAGGACCACATGCGCGGCCGGCACCTCTCCCCAGCGATCGTCGGGAATACCGAAGACTGCGCATTCGGCGACCGCCTCATGCTGGTAGAGCGCATTCTCGATCTCGGCCGGGTAGACGTTTTCGCCGCCCGAAATGAGCATGTCCTTGGACCGGTCCACCAGCGTCAGGAAGCCGTCCTGATCGAGAAAACCCACGTCACCTGTCAGTAGCCAGCCATCGGGTAGCCTGAACGCGTCGGCGGTCGCCTCCGGGTCATTGAAGTACCCATCGAACAACTGCTCGCCGCGGGTAACGATGTCGCCGGATTCCCCCGGCGGCAGCAGATTACCCGCCTGATCCACTATGCCGATGTCCGCGTTCGAAGCAGCCCTGCCGACAGTGCCCAGTTTCTCGTCACCATGTCTCTCGCAACGGATGGTGATGGGGCAGGCTTCGGACTGTCCGTAATTTTCGGTAAACGAAACATGAGGGAGCGCGGATCTGACGCGCTCGAATAGTGCACGCCCCATCGGCGCGCCCGCGTAGCCGATATTGGATAGCGTCTTGAGCGGCGCGGCCGAGAACTCCGGGTGTCCAATCAGCTCATTGAGCTGGCTGGGCACCAGGAACGCTGCCGTTACTTTCTCTCGCTCGACAAGCTCCATGAACTGAGCCGCATCCCATGCTTCGGGCAATACGATCGCCGTTCCCAACATGACGGCGGTCGAAAACCATACGAACAGCCCGGCGGTGTGAAACAGCGGCGTGGAGACGATGACGACGTCCGTCTCGTCCAGTCCGAAATCCTCGGCAGCGGCAATGGCCGATGCGCACCTTGCCTTGTGACTGACGAGCACCGCTTTCGGCAATCCCGTCGTTCCCCCCGTCAGCGTAATTGCAAGCCCGTCGGTTTCATCGAGTTGAGCGGCCGGAGCCGCCGCGACGTTTCCCTCGACGAATTCGCAGGCTCCGATGGCGCCGGGGAGTTGCTGCTGCTCATTCGGCGCGTCGAACAGGATCAGCCTGAGCGGCCGCTCGAGCTTCGGCAATATGGAACCGACCAGCGGCGCGAAACGCGATTCGAGTAACAGGACTTCAGCCTCGACCTTATTCAGCACAAAGGCCAGCTCGCCGGCAGCACTTCGCGTCGAGCAATGAGCCGATACATATGGCGTCCTGGCAATGGCAAAATAAGCAATCGCGTATTCGGGACGGTTGGTGGAGAGGATGGCTATCTTCGCCCCTTTCCCGAGCTCGAGGTCGAGCAACGCGTATGCAAGCCGGTTCGCTCGTTGATCGAACTGGGCGTAAGTCAGGCGCTGGTCGCGCCCGATCAGAGCCACGCGATCCGGTGCACGTTTTGCGGCATTGCGAAGAAGATCACCGACAAGCATTCGGAAACCAGTCTCCTCACATGACAGTGTCGAGGGTCCCTCGGGGTGCCGACCATAACCGCAGCGCCCCGGCTGGTCAAAAAGTGAAATATTCTGCATCGGCGTTGTCATTCGGGCTCGAGGGGCTTCGGGCTTGATATGCTTTAGCACTTCGAATAGCGTTGCGTGCTCACCGGATCAGGAGAACCAATAGCATGACGTTTGTCGTTACAGAGTCTTGTATCAAGTGCAAATTGACCGATTGCGTCGAGGTCTGCCCGGTGGACTGCTTTCACGAAGGTCCGAATATGCTCGTGATCGATCCCGAGGAATGTATCGACTGCACGCTATGCGAGCCCGAATGTCCGGTAGAGGCAATCTATTCGGAAGACGAACTGCCCGAAGATCAGCAGCAGTTTCTGTCGCTGAATGAAGTGCTGTCGCGGGAGTGGCCCGTGATCACGGAAATGATAGACCCGCCTGAAGACGCCGACGACTGGCGCGAGGTCAAAGACAAGTTCCAGTATCTCGAGAGATAAGCTGTCACTCCGATCGGTTTTCCACAAACGACCTGAGATTCATCATTTGCTCGATCAGCACTGCGTCCACTGCCTGCGAGATTGAATCCAGACCATCGGCGTGATATCCGCCGACCGCATAGTGCAGCGTGACGACCGACCCATTCTCGCCGTCTTCAAATTCCCAGGTCATGTTTCCGCTGACGCCCATCAGGCCGAGCGGCCCGAGGCCGCCGCTGAGGCGCAACATCGCGCCGGGGTTGACGAAGGTGACGGTCAGGTGTACGACACCGGCACCCTCGCCGATGACTTCACAGAAGCAGCCCTGGGTCCGTGCCTCGATGGTCATGTTGCCCGCGTTCCCTGAGAACGTGTGATCGTCACTCCACCAGTCGCCGACATTGCTGACGGCGGCGTTGTACACGTCGATCCGGCCGGCCGATATTTCCGTCCTGTGACTAATCGTGAAGCCGCCCGGACCGGCATCGAGGACCTCGGCATCCGCGGCCATCGATCCGAGACACGCGACCGCGAGTACGGCGAACGCTTTCAGAGCCATGTCAGGTGTCATAAGATTTGTCCGTTTACACTTTATTAATAGTTTTCCAGTATGAGCGACATCGACTATCTCGTCGAGTTCGTGCGTCGGCATGAAATCATTACCGTATTGAGCGGCGCTGGTTGCAGCACCGCGTCGGGCATCCCGGACTATCGCGACGAAGACGGCAACTGGAAGCACCCGCAGCCCGTTCAGTACGGCGATTTCGTCAACAACGGCAATGTCCGGAAACGCTACTGGGCCGGGAGCTATGCAGGCTGGAGCCGGATCGTATCGGCAGCGCCGAACGCCGCGCACCGCGCATTGGCCGACCTCGAGCGCTCCGGGCGTATCGCCTCGCTGATCACACAGAATGTCGACAACCTGCACCGTCAGGCGGGCAGCCGGACGGTCATCGACCTGCACGGCGTGCTGCAGAAAACCCGCTGCCTGCATTGCAATCTGACAGGGGAGAGGAACGAGTGGCAGGCGCGGCTGGAAGACTGCAATCCGGACTGGGATGCGGCGATTTCGCGTTACGCGCCGGACGGCGATGCCGAGTTGACAACATCGGACTACCTGGCCTTCAAGGTGCCCGATTGTCCCTGCTGTGGCGGCGTCATCAAACCGGACGTGGTTTTCTTCGGCGAACCGGTACCACGCGAAACGGTGATCGCAGCGACCGAGTTGCTGGAACGAAGTGATGCCTTGCTGATCGTCGGCTCGTCACTGATGGTCTTCTCGGGATACCGCTTCGTGCGCCTCGCTCGGAATTCAGGCATTCCGCTCGTCATCATCAATCGCGGGCGCACGCGCGCAGACGAGATTGCGAACCGTAAGTTCTCGACTGATTGCACCGAGATGCTGCCGCGTCTCGTCGATGCGCTGGCGGCATGATGAGTGACGACTGGAGTGTCGTCTTCGAGAGCCCGTCGCTGCGGGCCTGCAACGACCGGGCGCTGGTGCTGACTTCGCTCGACATTCCCCACGAGGTGGTCGGCGACGGAGCGCTTTGCAGCCTGGTCGTGCCGGCGGAGTTCGCGGAGCGCGCGAAGTTCGAGATACAGCAGTATGAAAAGGAGAACCCTGTGCGCCCGCCGGCGCGTGCCAGGCTGGTGCCCGAATTCCAAAATGCGGTGCCCGGCATCGTCGGCTACGTCGTCGTGGTCTGCCTGGTCGCCTGGCTCGCCGGCGAAAGCGCGTTTGACGCAAACTGGCTTGCGGCAGGACGCGTCGACGGTGAGCTGATCCGCCAGGGCGAATGGTGGCGCACGATCACCGCGCTCACCCTGCACTCCGGCTGGCGCCACATCATCGGCAATATCGGCTTCGGCACCCTGTTCGGCATCCTGGCGGGCCGCCTGTTCGGCTCGGGCCTGACATGGTTGTGCGTCGTCGTCGCCAGCGGTCTCGCCAACACCATGAACACGCTGCTGCTCTCTTCCGGTCACCGGTCGATCGGCGCATCAACCGCCGTGTTTGCCGCGCTCGGCCTGGTCGCCGGTTTCGTGTGGCGTGCCAAACTCATGGCGCAGGACAGATGGGCATACCGGCTCGGGCCTATCGTCGGCGGCATTGCGCTGCTCGCCTACACCGGCACGGGTGATGAGAATACCGACATCGGTGCGCACCTCACCGGCTTTGTCTGCGGCTTCGCATTCGGCATGCTGCTGACACTGTTGCCCAGGGTCCCGTCTTCACGCCGGTTTCAGCTTCTATGTGGCGCAGCTGCGGCTGGCGTCATCGCGGTAGCGTGGGCAGTCGCGCTCGGGTTCTGGGCGTGAAGGCTTCCGGCCCTGTAAAATCGCGGAGCTGACCGGCGCAGGGGCATTACTCGCGGCGTGAGGAAGTTCTTTCTTTTCCTGCTGATTATTCTGATCGCACTCGCCGTCGTGCTGCGCCTCCGCTACGGTGGCGGCGAGCCGTACCGCGACCTGTCAACCGATCCCCTGATCGAGGAGTCCGCTCTCGAACAAGTATTCGCCTATCCGGAACCGGTCGGCAATGTCGCAGTCAGCGCGCAGGGACGCGTCTTCTTCACTGTCCATCCGGAATCGCGACCGCAGGGCAATAAACTTCTGGAAGTCGTCGACGATGCTGCGGTGCCGTTTCCCGATGGCGCATCTCAGCAGAGGTTGTTCGAGTCCGTTCTGGGTATCGTCATCGACCGGCGCAATATCCTGTGGACCATCGATAACGGCAATCACGGCTTTGGCGGCCCCAGGCTGCTTGCATTCGACCTCGCATCCGGATCTGTCGCGCACGATCATCGATTTGCGAGCGAAATCGCGCCCGCCGGTTCGTTTCTCCAGGATCTCCAGGTCAGCCGCGACGGCCGGACCGTCATCATCGCCGATGCGAGTATCTGGAGAAAGACACCGGCATTGATCGTCTACGACATTCAGCGGCACAGTGCGCGCAGGGTGCTCGAGTCACACCAGTCAGTGTCGGCAGAGAATTATCTGGTTCGAAACCAACTCAGGGACATGGCTTTCCTCGGCGGTCTCGTGTCGCTCAAGGCCGGGGTGGACGGTATTGCATTCGATGCCGAAGGTGAATGGCTCTACTTCGCCGCAATCAACCAGAGCGGGCTGTACCGGATCCGGTTGGAGGACCTGAGGAATGCCGAGCTGCCGCCGCAACAACTCGATAACCGCGTCGAACGTTACAGCGACAAGCCGTTGAGTGACGGACTGAGCACGGACCTCGACGGCAACGTCTATGTGACCGACGTCGAGCACGGTTCCGTGTTCGTCGTCGGGCCCGACAGGTTACCGCAAACACTCGTCAGATCCGGCCGGATCCGCTGGGCGGACGCGTTGTCATTCGGACCGGACGGTTGGCTGTACCTCGCCGACAGCGCCCTTCCCGAACAGGTCCTGACCACCCGGGGTCACATCGCGTCAAAGGGCCCTTACCACATATTCAGGTTCCAGCCAGGTCCCGTGGGTATTCCGGGCCAATAGGGCGCCGCCCGGATTGCAGGCGTCGCAGTCATTGGATACCCTGCGCGGTTTCGTCACCAATCAGCTTCTCGGATTTAGCCCGTGTGAACAACCTTCACAGAATTCACAGCTAGGCATGCAGGTTGTCGTCCTGTACGCAGCGGTTGTACTTATCTGGGGATCGACCTGGGCGGCCATTCCGTACCAGCTCGGCGTGGTCGCGGAGGAAGTTTCGGTCGCCTACCGCTTCGCGATCGGAGCCGTGGTGCTGTTCGCGTACGCGATCCTCTCGGGGAGAAATATCGTCGTGCCGCTGCGTTGCTACCCGATGGTCATCCTGCAGGGCCTGTTACTTTTCTCCATCAATTATTTTTTTGTCTACTACGGCACTGCGCACGTCACCTCCGGACTCGTTGCGGTGACTTTCAGTTCCATCGTGGTCTGCAACGCATTTTTCGAGCGCGTGTTTTTTCGCACGCCGCTCGAGACCCGGTTGTTGATCGCATCGCTGTTCGGCATGCTGGGAATCGCACTGATATTCTGGCCCGAGATCAACGCGCTGAGCCTGCGCGACCGCACGGTTTTCGGCCTGCTGATGGTGATCGTCGGCACGGTCACGGCGTCGCTGGGCAACATGGCGGCAGTGGTCAACACCAGGCGCAACCTGCCGGTCGTCGCCGTTAACGCCCACGGCATGCTCTGGGGCGCGCTGCTGTCGCTCATAACTGCCGCGTCCCTCGGAAGACAGTTCAACTTCTCCTTCGAGCCCGGCTACGTCTGGTCGCTGGTGTTTCTGGCGGTTTTCGGCTCAGCGATCGCTTTCGGCTGCTACCTGGCCCTTATCCGCACGATTGGGGCTGCCCGCGCCGCTTACAGTTCTGTATTATTTCCGGTTGTAGCCCTGGCGATTTCGACTATTGCGGAAGACTACCGGTGGTCCGTCCTGGCCGTCGTCGGCGTCTCGCTGACGCTGGCCGGCAATTGGCTCGTATTGGCAAGAACCCGTCGGCCGTTAACGCCAGTGAAGCAAGAATAATCACAATCACCAGCAGGGAATAAACGCATGAACGAATTACAGGTACCCGACCTCGGGGTCGACTGGGCCGGTCTGTACGAGGAATTTCAGATTGTCGGTGTCACCTTCGGCATCAAGATCATTGCGGCGATCGTCATATTTTTTGTCGGTCGCCTCGTCGCCCGGCTCGTCACCAACGGAATCCGCAAGCTCATGGAAGCGCAGGAGGTCGACAAGATTCTGGAGAGCTTCGTCAGCAACCTGGTGTACTGGGCCCTGATGGCCTTCGTCATCATCGCCGCGATCAGCCAGGTCGGCGTCCAGACCACGTCGTTGATCGCGATCATGGGCGCCGCCGGCCTGGCCGTCGGCCTGGCCTTGCAGGGATCGCTGGCCAATTTCGCTGCCGGCGTGTTGATCGTCATGTTTCGTCCCTACCGGGTCGGCGACTGGATCGAAGCGGCCGGAGTCGCCGGGTCTGTCGTCCAGGTACAGATTCTCACCACCATTCTGAAGACCGGCGACAACAAGCAGATCGTCGTCCCGAACGGGCAGATCATGGGCAGCATCATCACGAACTATTCCGCCAACGAGACGCGGCGCGTGGATCTGGTCATCGGTATCGGCTACGACGACGATATCGACAAGGCGCGCGCAACGATTCAGGCGCTGGTCGATGACGACGATCGTATCCTCAGGGAGCCGGCCTGCCTGATCGCGGTGGCGGAACTCGCCGACAGCAGCGTCAACATCGCCGTGCGCCCATGGGTGAAGACCACTGACTACTGGGCCGTGAATTTCGATCTGACCGAAGCGATCAAGAAGCGCTTCGACAAGGAAGGTATTTCCTTCCCGTTCCCGCAACAGGACGTCCACCTCATTCAGGCGTAAATAAGTAAACTGTCCCCTTAATCGGCGACGTCGGGTTCGATGAAACACCACTCGAGGTTCGGGATCTCTTCCTTGAGCCGGCGCTCGAGCGCGTTGATGCGTTGAACGGCTGCGTCGATATCGAGATCCGCACGCAATTTGATCTTGGCGGCCAGCATCGTATCGGGCCCGAACTGCATCGTGATCGTATTGAACACACGCTCGATTTCCGGTTCGTCGCCGATGACGTTTTCGATCGCCTCCTGAATCAGCGGATCTGCCGAACGACCGACGAGCAGTTCGCGAACGCGCATCGCCACGAATACCGAGACGACGATCAGCACGATACCGATACTGATCGAGCCCAGCGCGTCGTAGGTCGTATTGCCCGTCAGGAATGCAAGCGACAGAAAACCGAGCGCCAGTACAAGACCGAGCAGCGCGGCGATGTCCTCTCCCAGCACGACCACGAGTTCCGAGTTCCGGGTGTGTTTCAGCCACTCACCGAATGAACGCGTGCCCCGGATGTTTCCGATTTCCCTGAGGCAGCCGAGTAATGAGAAACTCTCCAGCACGATGGCGAATACCAGCACCAGCATGGCGACCCAGACCTGTGACAGGGCCTCCGGGTGCTGCAGCTTGTGAAAGCCCTCGTAGATAGAGAACAGCCCGCCCATGCTGAACAGGAGCACGGCGACTATGAAGCTCCAGAAATAGCTGAGCTTGCCGTATCCCAGCGGATGCTCGGGGTCCGGCTCCCTGGTCGACTGGCGAAGGCCGAGAAACAGCAGTACCTGATTGCCGGCGTCCGCGACGGAGTGAATCGCCTCCGCGAGCATGCTGCCCGAACCGGTCAGCCACGCGGCCCAGGCCTTGGCAACCGCTATCCCCGAATTGGCCACGAAGGCGTAGAGAATCGCCCTCGCCGTGGAGCTATGTGATGAAGATGCCATATGCTCAGGATTCGACTGTCAACGAACCGGTATTGCCCACGTTAGTCATATCAAGGGCAATGTAACCGTCACGGCTCGCCGAACCAAGCCGGTTCAGGCTGGATTCAGTTCATTTCGGCATAATCTGGCAGAGTTTCAGGTGAGATGGAAAATCAGATGATTGACAAATCGAAGCTATTCATCGCGGCGGGTGTCATTCTCGCCATCACCGGCTGTGCCGCCAACCCCAACCCGATCATCGACAAAAAGGGCGTCGACGACGAGCTGTTTGCCCAGGACTGGGCCGAATGCGAGGCCTATTCCGAGGAAATCGTGGTCGTCGAGGGCGTCGCCAAGGGTGCTGCGACCGGCGCCGTGGTCGGCGGCGTGGCGGGCGCGATCAGCGGAGATGCCGGTGAAGGCGCTGCCTACGGCGGCCTTTACGGCGGCACCCGGTCCGGCCTCGAGGCGCACCGCGACAAACAGGCAGTGTTCAAGCGCTGCATGGCCGGGCGCGGCTACCGGGTATTGAACTAGCGCGGCAGCATTGACACGCCCCGGGAGATCAAATACTGTATATCCATACAGTTGCCCCAGGATTTCCCATGCCGCCGCAGGCACACAAAGGTCGCGGCGCGGTCTCCCGCATCGCGGGTCGCTTCGACAAGACGCTGCTGCAGTTAACCGGGCAAGAGTCCGCCGAAAGGGCTGCACGGCCACCGTCGACGGAGCTCCGGGCGATGCCGGCCGGGGGCATCATCAGTACCAACGATTCGCCCGACGTTCCCTTCGAGCGCTCGATAAACCCCTACCAGGGCTGCGAACACGGCTGCGTCTATTGCTATGCGAGACCGTCTCACAGTTACCTCGACCTGTCTCCCGGGCTGGATTTCGAAACCAGGATCTTCTACAAGCCGAACGCGGTCGAGCGCTTGCTCGAGGCGTGGGAGAAGCCGGGTTACGCGTGCAAACCGATCACGATCGGCGCCAACACCGATCCGTATCAACCGGCGGAGAAACAACTGGGCATAACGCGCCGGCTGCTGGAGGCCTTTCTGGAGCACCGGCATCCCGTTACGCTGATCAGCAAGAGCGGTCTCATGACGCGCGACCTCGATATTCTCGAGGCGCTGGCATCGGAGCAACTGTGCTCGGTCGCAATCAGCGTGCCCACGATGGACCGTACTCTCAAGAGATTGCTGGAACCCCGCGTGCCGGCAGCCGAAACCCGGTTCAGGCTCATCGGGCAGTTGGCCCGGGTCGGCGTGCCGACCAGCCTGCTGATGGCGCCGATTATTCCGGCAGTCAACGACGCCGAGATCGAATCCATCGTGGCAGAGGCGGCAGGTTGCGGTGCCCGCCATGCGACCTACATCTTCCTGAGGCTGCCCTACGAGGTCCGGGACATATTCGTCGAGTGGCTTCACACGCACATGCCCGGGCGTGCCCGGCACGTCATGAGCCTGGTGCGCCAGGCGAGCGGCGGTAAGGATTATGACAACCGGTTCGGCGTCCGGCAGCGGGGGCGGGGACCGTATGCGGACATGATCTCGAGACGTTTCGAGGCGGCGTGCCGAAGAAACGCTCTCGAAGCAGGGAGGTATCAGCACCGGCTTGTTTGCAGCAGGTTCCGTCGCCCGGGGCAGAAACAGTTGGCGCTTGGCTTCGACTGAATGCGCTATGCTGCCAATAGCCGAGAATGTATAGTGGATCGTCTGTATCTCAGGCCCCGGGAGGCCCGACGAACTTATCGATTCCGCCAGAGTCTGATTTTCGGATGGAGGCACTGATTAACAGAACCCCGTATCCGCCACTATTGGTCGCGACCGGACTGGCCCTCTTCGGAATCGCGACCACGCATGCACAGCCACAATCCACGATCGAGACGGCCTCCGGGGAGAAACCGGCGGATCCGACGGTAACGCTGGAGCACGAACCGGAACCGCAGGCACTCGACGGCTCCGCAGATCCGGATTCGGATTCGAACCCGGACCTGGAGCCGGAAATATCGGCTCAGGAAAGACTGAACGAGGATTTCGAGCTGTACAAGACCCTGCTGGCGAATGACATGACCGCCGAGGCAGACGTGGTCGCCAAACGGATCGTCGAGCTCTCCATCAGCGAGAACGGATTCGAAAGTACCGATACGGCCAGGGCCCTGACCAACCTTGCAATCGTGCAGCACCGCAACAAAGACTACATTACGGCGCAGCAAAATTACGAGGCGGCCATTGGAATCATCGAGCGGGTTGAAGACCGGCTCAATGCCGATCTCATCAACCCGTTGCGTGGACTGGGTGCGGCCCAGCTGGCATCAGGGAGACCGGACCTGGCGCTGGACACGTTCGGCAGGGCGAGGCACGTCAGTCATGTCAACGAAGGCCCGCATAACCTCGATCAGATCGGAATTCTCGAGTCGCTCGCCGAAATCTACATCTATCTGGGTGAATACGATAACGCCTACGACCTGCAGGATCGCGTTTATCAGTTGTATGCACGCAGATACGAAACCGACAGCGAGGACATTCTGCCGGCCCTGTACAAGCGCGCCAGGTGGCAACACAGGCTGCGCCTGTATGGACGAGAACGCGAAACGTATCGTCGCATTATCAAAATAATCGAAGGCAACCAGAATAAGGAGTCGCTCGACCTTATTCGCCCGCTAACGGGTCTGGCAAAGGCATACCTGTATGTCGGCAGCGAACTGGATCGCGAATACAACCGGGACAGCACGATTACAACCGGAGAGATTTATCTCAAACGGGCAAAGAGGATTGCCGAAGCGCACCCCGACTCGACCTGGGAGATCAAGGAAGACACTTTTCTGTCACTGGCCGACTACTATATTTTTTCCGACAAGCCCGGCAAAGCGCGGAGAGCGTATCAGGATGCCTGGGATCTGTTGTCGGAAGACGACGCGCGTCTGGCCAATCGCTACAACCACCTCGAAGCACTGGTCCTGTTGCAGGACATCTATCCACCGAAATACTACGGCCTGGACGGCGGGCCCGAAGCCCTGGAAGACGATGATCAGTTCGAGCAGGGAAAAATCGTTCTGAGATTTACCGTCAATACACGTGGCCGCGCCAGGAATTACGAGATCGTCGAGTCTCACCCGGCCGGACTGGAGGATTTCGAAAAGGAGGTCCTCAAGGAATTGCGGCGCCTGATCTACAGGCCGCGCCTGGAGGACAGGGAGGTCGTGGCAACGGATAACATGACTTACACGCATGAGTTCTTTTACAGGCCGTCCGACCTGCCGCAGGAAGACGAGGCTCCCGATTCGCCGCCGGCGGACGAAACCGACGAGGTTGCAGCCAGCGCGTCGGACCAGCAGGAGCGCCCACTCGATCGATGATCAGGGCTGCAATCATGATCCCGGGCATCCTGGTCCTGGCATTGCCCGGAATCGTCCAAGCCGAGTGTTCCGAAGACTGGATCGACATCAAGTCGGTCAGACAGGGCGATACCGTCGAGCTATATGCCGTCAATCCGACGCAATTCCCGATCGCGCTGACATTTCGAGCCTGGACGAGAAACATGAAGGCCGATCGAGGAAGGACCGTCACCGAAACCCTGCCGCCAGGCACCTTTCAGCAGCTAATGGTGCTGAGCAAGGCCGGCAAAGACAGAAAATCGCGGTACGGCTTCGACTGCAAATGGACCGTGGGCAGTGTCGAGGCAACGCATGACGACAGCGTGCTGTATCGGCTCCCGTACGAAACCGGCAAGAGTTACTACGTGCTACAGGGTTACGGCTCGCGCCTCAGTCACACGGGACGCGAGGAATACACGGTCGACTTCTATATGGATGAAGGAACGGCCGTGCATGCAGCCCGCGACGGAATCGTCGCCAGGATAGAGGAGTCCAACACCAGGGGCTGCTGGCAGGGCGGTTGCGCGAAGTACGCGAACTACATCGTCATACTGCACGACGACTGGACCACCGGCGAGTACTATCACCTGCAGAAAAACGGCGCGCTCGTCGAGATCGGCGACAGGGTCATCGCCGGCCAGAAGATCGGCTTCTCCGGCAATACCGGCAACTCGGCCATGCCGCATTTGCATTTCGGCGTCTACCGGGCAGCTCCCCGCGGCAGTTATCATTCGATCCCCGTGCATTTCCGCAGCATCGATGGCATCGTTCGAAAGCCGCGACGCGGCGGCCGGTATCCGGCCGTATCGATCCCGTCGTCTGCCGGCAGGAAAGCCGAGCACGAGGGCAACACGCGATACCTTAACTAGCCAGCAACCGATGTTCGCAAAGACCAGGAAAAAGACGCTGCCGGACCCGGATGAGGCCCTCCCCGGGAGAGACCGGCCGATGCCCGTGCCCGAGAAACATTTCGTCAACGGCAATCCGCTCAAAGGGCCATTCGAGGAGCATCTCCGGCAGGCGGTCTTTGCGCTCGGCTGCTTCTGGGGCGCCGAGAAAGTCTTCTGGCAGACACCGGGAGTCTTCACGACCGCGGCCGGTTACGCGGGCGGCCTGACGCCGAATCCCGACTATCAGGAAGTCTGCACCGGCCTGACCGGACACACGGAAGTGGTCCTGGTGGTCTTCGATCCGGGGACAATCGCTTACGAGGAGCTGCTGGCGGTTTTCTGGGAAAGCCACGACCCGACGCAGGGGATGCGCCAGGGCAACGATATCGGCACTCAGTACCGGTCCGCGATATTCACGGTCTCAGACGAGCAGGACACACTCGCACGCGAGTCACTGGCGGCCTATCAGTCGGAACTGACCGCAGCCGGATACGGCAGCATCACGACCGAGATTCAGTCTCTGGACGGGTTTTTCTACGCCGAGGATTACCACCAGCAGTATCTGGCAAAGAACCCGGACGGCTATTGCGGGCTGGGCGGTACCGGTGTCGGCTGCCCGATCGGACTGACGTCGACCCAGGACGCCCATGTAGGCTAGGCCGACGTGCCAGAGCTGCCCGACATCGACCTGTATGTCGACAGACTGGACCAGCGCATTCATCGCCGGACCCTGGACGACATCCGTATCTTCAATCCGTTTTTCGTCCGCACGGTCGAGCCGCCACTCGAGGACGCCGCCGGCCGCAAAGTCACCGCGCTTCGCCGGATCGGCAAACGCATCGCCATCGGTCTCGAAGCAGAGCTGTGGCTGGTCATTCATCTGATGGTGGCCGGCCGTTTGCACTGGCACGACGAACCAGTCAATCGCAAGGGCAAGCAGCAGCTTGCCGCCCTCGATTTTTCCAGCGGCACGCTGCTGGTCACCGAAGCAGGCACTAAAAAACGCGCATCGCTGCACCTGGTCATCGGTGAAGACGGTCTCGCCGGCCACGATCCCGGCGGCCTGGAGCCACTGGAATGCGACCTCGACGATTTCTGCAAACGCCTCGCCAGCGCCAATCACACGCTGAAACGCGCGCTGACCGACCCCCGCCTGTTCAGCGGCATCGGCAACGCCTATTCCGACGAGATCCTGCACGCGGCAAAGCTGTCTCCGGTCAGAGTCACCGGCAGGCTCGACGATGAGGAAAAGGCCAGGCTATTCGGCGCCACGCAGCACGTATTGAAACTGTGGTCAGACCGCCTGCTCGAGGAATCGCCCGGGGACTTCCCGAAAAAGGTCACGGCTTTCAAAAAGGGCATGGCCGTGCACGGGCGCTACGGCAGGCCCTGCCCGAGTTGCGGCTCGCCGGTGCAGCGCATCCGGTACAAGAGCAACGAGACCAACTACTGCGCCGGATGCCAGACGGGCGGGAAAATCCTCGCCGATCGCTCCCTGTCGCGTCTGCTGAAGCAGGATTGGCCGAAATCCATAGACGAGCTGTGACCCTTGTCGGTAGTATCGAGAAGACCGGAGGCAAGATAACTGTGGCTAAGAAAATCACAACCCTGAAGGAAAAGCCCGTACGGCCGAGCAGAGCCGAAGCCGAGGACGCCGTTCATACCCTGCTGCTGTGGGCCGGCGAAGACCCGTCCCGGGAGGGCCTGCGCGACACCCCGAGGCGGGTCGCCCAGGCTTACGAGGACTGGTTTAGCGGCTACAACGAAGACCCGGTCAGCTACCTCGAGCGGACCTTCGAAGAGGTAGACGGTTACGACGAGATGATCGTCCTCACCGACATCACCTTCGAGTCCCACTGCGAACACCACATGGCGCCGATCATCGGCAACGCCCATGTCGGCTACCTGCCGAACGACAAGGTGGTCGGCATCAGCAAGCTGGCGCGCGTGGTGGAAGCCTTCGCGCGGCGGTTCCAGGTCCAGGAGAAGCTGACCGCGCAGATCGCCAACTGCATCCAGGACGTGCTGAAGCCCAAGGGCGTCGGCGTGGTCATCGACGCCTCGCACCAGTGCATGACCACCCGCGG
>JBHHWI010000027.1:0-28823 GCA_046756445.1 Woeseia sp.
ATCCGAAATCGATGACATCCTGTGCCGACAGCTGACTGCCGCGATAGACATCTACCTTCCCCATCGATTGAATCAGATTTGTTCGGTAATCCCGCACGCGAGCCCAGGTAGCCAGCCCGGGTAATTTCGATTCGATTGTGACGCGTCCGCCGAGCTCCTCCCTTGCCTCAGCGACGGTAACTGCGAAACCGCGCTGTCCGAGCGCCCTTGCCGCTTCAAGTCCGGAAGGGCCTGCGCCGACGATCAATACGCTTTTTTCAGGATCGCCGGGTGGAATACGCTCCGGATGCCAGCCGCGTCGCCATTCTTCGCCCATGGTCGGGTTCTGAGTACAACGAACCGGAACACTATCGTGATAACCGGACACGCAGATGTTGCAGCCGATGCACTCGCGAATTTCGTCTTCGCAACCCTCGTTGATCTTTTTCGGCAAAAATGGATCCGCAATTGACGGCCGGGCCGCGCCGATAAGATCGAGTATGCCGCGCTTGATCTGACTGACCATATCATCCGGCGAAGTAAAACGACCGACGCCGACGACGGGTTTCGAAGTCAGTGGCTTCACGAAACTGTTCCAGGGCTCCTGCGCACCCTGCTCGCTGAATCGCGCAGACGCAGTTTCTACAACCCAACTCGACGATTTCACATCCCACAGATCCGGAAGGTCGGAAATCATCGAGATGATCTCGTGGGCTTCGGTTTCAAGGGTATCCCCAGGCAACTTGAGCAGTTCGTCGGTGCTGAATCGCAAGGCGACGGCGCAGGTCTGGCCAACGGCCTCCTTCATATCCTCGACGATCTCACAAGTGAGCCGAACGCGATTCTCCAGGGTGCCGCCATATTCGTCGGTTCGCTTGTTCATCCAAGGCAGCAGAAACTGGTACGGGCCGAAATTCATCCCGGCATAAATGTAGACAATGTCGAATCCCGCAGTTTTTGCACGCTTCGCGGCATCAACGTGCCAGCGTCGAAACTCGCGAATATCCTGCCGATCCATGGGCCGGGATCGCGTCAAGCTGATCCAGCCCGGGTATGTCAGATCATAGGAAACGCCGGAGGCGGACATCGGCGTCACTCGCGTCAAGCGATTACCGATTCCGCTGCCTCCATGCCATAACTCGACACCCGCCAGAGCCCCATGACGGTGAACCGCGTCGACCATCAGCGCATGTACCTTGATATCTTGGTCGTCCCACAATCGGCAGTACGGCAGCGGTGCGTCGTCCGAACTTGGATGAATCGAGCAATAGCCTGTATTGACGACTCCCCAGCCGCCTTCGGCGCGGACTTCGCGCATGGCCGCACGCGTGTGAGGCATCTGATTTCCGGTCCCAATTGCATGAGGTGTCTGGTAAAAGCGATTCGGCGCCGTGACGGGCCCGATCCTGACGGGGTCGAAAAGAATGTCGTAGCGTGGATTTCTGCTCATGCCGGCTGCATCTCTGATGTTGATTTGTAACTCGGTATTCGGAGGCCAAATGTATCATCTCACGCCATTTCGGGCCGACGAGTTTACTTTCCTGACGAATGTCATACCGTCGATTGATCGAACGAATGCCTGTGGCGTACGATGCCGGACCATGAAGGGTTATTCTGCATTTGCACTCATGCGCAATGCGGTAAGTGGTCACCGTCACTGGAAGCCGGTCTGGCGTACACCCGAGCCAAGGAAATGCTATGACGTCGTGATCATCGGGGCGGGCGGGCACGGTTTGGCCACGGCCTATTATCTTGCGGGGAAACATGGTCTCCGTAATGTCGCCGTGCTCGAGAAAGGCTACATCGGCGGCGGCAATACCGGCCGCAATACGCAGGTGACACGGTCGAATTACTTCTGGCCGCAAAGCGCCGCGTTCTTCGACCATTCCCTGAAGCTCTACGAGAATCTGAGCCGCGATCTCAATTTCAACGTGATGCTGAGCCAGAGGGGCGTGCTGACGCTGGCACATAGCCATCACGAACTCGAAAGTCTGCGGCGGCGGGCAAATGCGATTCGCATCAACGGCGTCGATTCCGAGTTGATGACACCGGCACAAATCAAAAAGCTCGTTCCGCTGATCAATCTGAATGCCCGGTTTCCGGTGCATGGCGGCTTCATCCAACACCGCGCCGGGATCTCTCACCACGACGCGGTGGCATGGGCGTATGCGCGGGCTGCGGACGCGCAGGGTGTCGACATCATCCAGCAATGCGAGGTGACGGACTTCCACTGTGCCAACGGCAAAGTGACAGGCGTTGAGACGACGTTGGGGAAGATCGCTGCCGGGAAAGTCAGCATCGCCGTTGCCGGGCATACAAGTGTGCTGGCCGCCAAAGCGGGTTTCCGCGTGCCGATTACGAGTATGACGCTGCAGGCGATGGTGAGCGAACCGATCAAACCCTGTCTCGACACCATGTTGACGTCTGCGGTTATACACATGTACGTCAGCCAGTCCGACAGAGGAGAGATCGTCCTGGGCGCCGGGGCCGACACCTACACGAGTTATGCCCAACGAGGCGGCATTCCCCTGTTGGAAGAGAATGTCGCCGCATTGCTCGAACTGATTCCTGCCTTCAGCCGCTTGCGGCTCATGCGCCAATGGGCAGGTATCGTCGATATCACGCCTGACACGACGCCGGTCATGGGCAAGACGCCGGTGCAGAATCTGTACATCAGTGGAGGGTGGGGCACGGGCGGCTACAAAGCGATCCCGGCGGGTGGTGACACCATGGCCCACACGATCGCCTTTGACGAACCGCACCCGCTGATTGCCGATTTCGGGCTGGATCGATTCGAGCGCGGCGCGCTGATTGACGAAGGCAGCTCGTCGGGAGTCGCGCACTGATGCTGAGAATCTCCTGTCCTTATTGCGGCACGCGCGACGAAGTCGAGTTTCGCTGTGGGGGCGATTCACATATTTCACGCCCCGGCCCCGAAGTGAGCGATGCGGAGTGGTCGGACTATCTGTTTAACAGGAAGAACCCGAAAGGAGTGCATTACGAGCGCTGGTGTCACAGTTTCGGGTGCGGTCAGTGGTTCAACGTCGCACGCGATACCGTCACACACAAGATCCACGCCGTTTACCGCATGGGCGACCCGGCGCCCGACCTCGATCAATGAATCAGCCATATCGTATTGCCGGGGGAGGGCGCATCGACCGGGCGAGGCCACTGAATTTCGTTTTTAATGGCAAGAACTATCAGGGCTATAGCGGTGACACGCTCGCGTCTGCTTTGCTTGCGAACGGCGTGCGAATCGTAAGCCGCAGCTTCAAGTTTCACCGGCCGCGGGGCATTCTCTCGGCCGGCGTAGAAGAACCCAATGCGCTGGTCGGCGTCGACTATGGTTCCGGCATGCTGCCGATCATCCGTGCGACTCGGATGCCGCTCATTGACGGACTTCGCGCGGAGACCCAGAACTGTTTTCCGTCCGTAAATTTCGATCTCCTTCGCGTGCTCGACTACACCAGGCCGATGTGGCCAGCCGGTTTTTACAACAAGATCTTTAAATGGCCGAGCTGGCATGCCTTCGAATGGGCGATACGACGGACCGCAGGGCTGGGCCGACTGCCGGATGGCATGGATCCTGCCCGCTATTTCCACATGAATATGCACTGCGATGTGATGATCGTGGGTACAGGACCGGCAGGGCTGGCTGCGGCGCTTGACGCAGCGCGCGCCGGCGATGATGTACTCGTCGTGGAGCAGGACGGAGAACAGGGTGGATCTCTGTTGTACGACCCTGTGGAAATCGACGGACAATCGCCGGCCGACTGGCTTGCGGAAACGATTACAGAGCTGAAGGCCTGCGAAAACGTACGAGTCATGGTCAGAGCGACAGTCGTCGGTTATTACGACCATAACGTGCTGACTATCCACGACTGTTCGAGCGCCTACCGGCAAGAAAACCCCGTCGAGACATTCTGGAAAGTCCGGGCGAGGCAGGTCGTGCTGGCGACCGGCGCCATCGAACAGCCGCTCGTGTTCGGGAACAACGACTTGCCCGGGATTATGCTTGCAGGTGCGATGCATCAATATGCGAGCCGCTACGGTGTGCAGTGCGGCAGGCGCATCGCAGGCGTCGTGAACAACGATCTTGCCTGGCGTTCGATCCTCGCACTGCGGGATGCCGGGATGGAGGTCCCGGCGATCGCTGATACACGTGATACCGTCAGCGAG
The DNA here is from genome assembly GCA_046756445.1 of Woeseia sp. Lineage (GTDB taxonomy): Bacteria > Pseudomonadota > Gammaproteobacteria > Steroidobacterales > Woeseiaceae > JACZWL01. The sequence goes on from JBHHWI010000027.1 coordinate 4,159, forward strand.
CAGTTGACCGACCTCGCGCGAGAACTCGACATTGCTGTTCACGTTGGAGCGACTCCGCTTTGTGCGCGTGGATCTGACGTCGTGAAAAGACTCCAATATCGCGACGGCAAGGGGCGCACTGACACGGTGAAGTGCGATGCAGTCGCTATGTCCGGCGGCCTGAATCCGACCGTGCACCTGTACTCACAGGCGGGCGGCAATCTTCGCTATGACAAGGAGCTGCGGTGCTTTGTACCGCATGAGTGCCCGCAGCAGGTAGAAGTGGTGGGCGCCGCGAACGGTGAGTTCGTGACTGCGCGCACCTATAATATAGGGCCACGCAGTCGGTCCCCGGCGAAGAGCGACACTCAATGGGTCGATTTCCTGCACGATATCACTGCATCCGACATCGAGCTTGCGTGGCGCGAGAACTTTAGCTCGGCCGAACATCTGAAACGCTACACGACGGTGGGAATGGCCGTCGATCAGGGCAAGACGAGCAATCTGAATGCGCTGACTTTGCTCGGCGAATTGACGGGCAGGGACCCCGGCGAGGTCGGCACGACGACCTTCCGCCCAATGTTCACGCCCGTGACCATGGGCGCGATCGCCGGTCGTCACCGTGGTGATTTCTACGCGCCTGCAAGACTATTACCCGCGCACGACTGGCACAAAGACAAGGACGCCGTATTCGATGACTACGGTGGCTGGAAGCGTCCGGCATATTACGGGAGTGATCGAGAGGAGTGCATCGTTCGTGAGGCGTTAAAAGTCCGCGAATCGGTGGGCCTCTTCGACGGTTCGCCGCTCGGAAAAATCGAGGTCAAAGGCCCCGATGCAGCCGAATTCCTGAATCGCATCTACGTCAACTCAGTGCCTGGTCTCACGCCCGGCAGGATTCGTTACGGATTGATGCTCGATGAAAACGGGGTTGTGATAGACGACGGCGTATTCATCCGGCTTGGCTCCGAGCATTTCCTGGTCAATACGACTTCGGGCCATGCTGACCGCATCGCGGCGTGGCTCGAGGAATGGCATCAGTGTGAATGGCCGGACCTGAATCTGGTACTGAGTCCGGTCACGTCACAATGGGCCGTGGCGACCGTGGCCGGGCCGAGGGCGCGCGAGGTACTTCAGTCGCTGCCTGGCATGTTCGATTTGTCTTCGGAGCGCCTCCCGCACATGAGTTTTGCGAGCGGAGAGTTCGAGGACGGAACGCCCTATCGGGTCCAACGCGTGAGTTTCACGGGCGAGCTAAGCTTTGAGCTCAATGTGCCGGCAAACCTTGCCACAGATTTCTTCGAACGCATCTGGCAGGCCGGTGAACCGCATGACATCGGATTGTTCGGTGCAGAGAGTCTGATGGTCCTTCGGCTGGAAAAAGGATTTCTGCATGTAGGTGTCGATACTGACGGGTCGACCAACCCGCTCGACATCGGTTTTGGCAGGATAGTCGCGAACAAGGAGGGCGACTTCATCGGTGCGCGGTCCCTCGAGCGCACAGAAGACAAGCGCGCGGATCGGCGGCAGTTGGTCGGTTTCGAACTCGTAGATGCCGATGCCACTATTCTTGCAGGGGCGCACATCGTGACGGGAAACGGGACGGGCCGGCGCAGCGAGGGCTTCGTCACCTCGGCCTGTCTCAGTCCGACACTCGGAAAGACAATCGGACTCGGGCTTCTCGAGCGCGGCGCCGAACGCGGAGGCGAGAAAATACAGCTATACGACGATGAGCAGGTCGTATCGGCGCGGATTGTCGATGCCTGCTTTTATGATCCGGATGCGGAGCGCATGCGTGGCTGATCAATGCAACAGTGTTGTGAGCATCGAGCGTATCGACAATCTGTCGATCGTCTCGCTGAAGGTATCCAGAGAGTCGCTTGAAAGTGCGCGCGACAGACTGCAGCTTGCCTCGCCCTTGAGTGCCGCCGGCAGAGATCCACGGAGTCTCTGGCTCGGTCCCGATCATTGGCTGCTCGTCGGCATTTCGACGACGCCTGATTCCATCATCAAAAACTGCGAAGAAACTCTTGCGGACATGCTCCACAACGCAGTCGATTATTCAGCCGGACTGGTGGTGCTGCGGATTGCCGGTCCGAACGCAAGGCAACTTCTGGCGACTGGATCAGGCATCGACTTTCGGCCAGAGAAATTCCCCCACCGTACGTGTTGCAGGACGCGCCTTGCCCGGATAGCGGCGGTCATCGTCGCAGAGACCCCTGAGCAATTCGACATTTATGTTGATCGTAGTTACGGAATTTATCTGAACGACTGGCTTACCGATGCATCGAGCATTCCCGCTCATGCGGCCGCATTTCAAGGCTCAGCTACATAGCAATCGGGATTGTTGTAGAGAGGAAACTAAGCCAGGGCCTGCTCGAGATCCGCGATCAGGTCCTCGACGGCTTCGATGCCGACGGACAGGCGTAGCAAGTCTTTCGGTATCGGGCTGCGTTCCCCCTCGATCGAGTAGCGGTGCTCGATCAGGCTCTCGACGCCGCCTAATGATGTTGCTCGCGTGAACACCTTGCATCGCTTGACCACGTTCAAGGGCTCCTCCGCGCCGCCTTTGACCCGCATCGACAACATGCCGCCGAATCCACCGTCCATCTGCCGCCTGGCGATATCGTGACCCGAATGACCGGGCAGCCCCGGGTAGTTGACGGCTTTCAGTCTCGGGTGTCCCTCGAAATGCCCTGCGATTGCCATCGCGGACTCGCTGGCTTTGCGGACACGAAGGAACAATGTCCGCATGCCCCGTTGCAGCAACCAGGCATCGAACGAACCGGGAATTGCGCCGGCCTGTGCTCGGAGTTCGCAGGTTCGTTCCCAAAAATCGTCTTGCTTCGCGGTCAGCAGCGCCCCGCCCACGACATCGCAGTGACCGTTCAGATACTTGGTCGCCGAGTGCATGACAATGTCGGCGCCGTGTCGAATCGGCTGCGTCAGCACGGGCGTCGCCACAGTGGAATCCACGGCAAGCCGTGCGCCTATTCCGTGAGCGACATCGGCCGCGGCTGCAATATCGATGACATCCCAGGTCGGATTGCATGGCGTCTCCATCCAGACGAGCCTGGTCTCGCCTTCTCTCACAGTATTTGCCAGCGCATCCGGATCACCGGGGTCGAAAAGATCCATGCCGAGACCCCATTTATCGCAGAATTTGATCAGCCAGTTGCGCAGGCTCCAGTACATAACTTTCGGGGCGACAATGTGATCCCCCGGCTTCAGGGATTGCACGACCGCCATCGCCGCTGCCATGCCCGAACTGAACAGCAGCGCCGCGGCCGCTCCTTCGAGTTCGCGCAACACCGTCTCGGCGACGATGTAGCTCGGGTCCTCGTCGCGCCCGTAGCTGTGCGCCGGCACGAGCAAGTCATAATTCTCATCGCGAAGAAAAGTCGTGGACGGATGAACGGCCGGAGTGATCCCGCCCGTTGCCGAATCGATCTGATGCAGGGCCTGGGCGCTGATGGTCTCCGGGGCGAGCTCGTTTTTCTGTCGCATACGGCTTACCTCTCGTCGTGGCATCACAGTCTCCCGCTACTCAACGGGGATGACAGTATTTCATATCTGCTGCGTGGTTAAGCTTCCCCATGACGGCGACAATCCGAGATTGAGGAGATACAGTGGCTCTCCGAGGGTTCGGAGAATTGGCAGTCAGGCATGTAATGCACGCATCACGAGCTTCGGGTCGTGCTGAATAACCCTGAGCAGGGTGCGAGCTGCGCCGGCAGGATTTCGTGTGCCTTGTTCCCATTTCTCCAGCGTTCGCTTGGAAATATCCAGGAAGTCGGCAAACTGCGCTTGCGACATCCCGAGTGATTCGCGAACAAGCCTTACGTTCAGCTCGTCAACCGTCTTACGCTTAAGCGTCTTCGGGCTGTCGCGGAACTCTTTCAGACCTTCAATGATTTCCGCCCCAATATCACGCTTCGTCATAGAGTTGTCCTCCTCGAAGTGTCTCGCTGTTCCAATCCCTTGATGATTCGCTTGATTTCCTTTTTTGCCGCCTCGGACAAATCCTTTGCCTCGTTCTTGGCGTATAAGGTCAGCAAAAGTATTTGGTGATCTTTCGTGATCCAATAGTAGATAATACGAACTCCGCCGCGCTTGCCGCGGCCTTCTACGCCCCAACGGATCTTGCGGGCTCCGCCGGTGCCGCGAATGATGTCGCCGGCATCCGGCTGATCCATTAGATGCAGTTGCAGCATATGGAACTCAAGATCGCTGAAGTACGAATCACGGATCTTCGAAAACAGCGAAGTCTCGATGAATTCCATCGGCAGAGCATACCCCAATGGGGTATCTAGGTCAACCCCAATGGGGTATAGCCGGCGAGCGTGTAGGAAAACCTGCTGCATCGGGCCGTCACGCCGTGCGCTGACGCTCGTTGACACTCGATTTGTAGTTTGCCAGGCACCGCAAGGCGTTGATTGAAACGGAATCTTGGGGTGAGGGTTCAGTCATCGAACCGGACCGTCGTGTGTTCGCGATGATCCGCACGCAGCGAGTCATCGAGAGCGTGAGCCCATCCTGAACAACTTATCCGCGCGTGGGTACGCGAAGGCGGGTTCCCATCGGGTCCTTGTCCGCAATGTGTTCCAGTGCCGCAACTCAGTATAATCGCCCTTCGGAAAGTACGGACGGACTGATTGGATGGAAGCTGATTTACTTAGTCAGGGATTCCAACTCATGCTGGCTGGCATGGGCGTCGTTTTCGTATTTCTGTCAGTGCTGGTCGGTGCCACTGCCCTGATGTCAGGTGTCGTGATGCGGTTTCAGCCGTCAATTACGTCACGGGACAAAGAAGAGGAGATTGCTGCCATAACAGCGGCAATAGCCCGCCATCGCAGCAGAAAAAACGATTGATCGAAGGAAACACGGAATTCGTGATGTGACAGACCTCAAGCCGCTCGGCATAACCGAGGTTGTACTGCGAGATGCACACCAGAGCATTCTGGCTACCCGCATGCGAGTCGAGGATATGTTGCCGATCGCCGGCAAACTGGACCAGTTAGGATTCTGGTCGCTTGAATCGTGGGGCGGAGCGACGTTTGATGCGTGCATCCGTTATCTCGGCGAAGATCCCTGGGAGCGAATTCGCAAGCTCAAGGCAGCAATGCCCAACACGCCGCAGCAGATGCTGTTGCGCGGTCAGAATCTCCTCGGCTATCGGCACTATGCCGATGACGTTGTGGAAAAATTCGTCGAACGCGCGGCGGTCAACGGGGTCGATGTGTTCCGCATCTTTGATGCGTTGAACGACATACGCAATCTCGAATCGGCGGTGAAAGCGACGCTGGCTGTCGACAAGCATGCGCAAGGCACGATCTCCTACACGGTCAGCCCGGTGCATACCATGGACCGGTGGGTTGACCTGGGACGGCGGATCGAGGACATGGGCGCGCACTCGATATGCGTCAAGGACATGGCCGGCTTGCTGATGCCGTATGCCGCCTATGAGCTGGTAAGCCGGCTCAAGGAGGCGGTGGCGATACCCATTCACCTGCATTGTCATGCGACCACCGGCCTGGCGACAACGACGCTGCTGAAAGCCACCGAGGCCGGTGTCGATAATGTTGACACCGCTATCTCTTCCATGAGCATGACCTACGGTCACGCACCGACCGAGTCTCTGGTCGCAATGCTCGAGCAGAGCGAGCGTGCGACAGGGCTGGATATCGTCCTCCTCGAGGAGATTGCCGCCTATTTTCGCGAGGTGCGCAAGAAGTACGCGCAGTTTGAAGGCGCGCTTCGCGGTGTCGACTCGCGAATCCTGGTTGCTCAGGTGCCGGGCGGCATGTTGACCAATCTCGAGAGTCAACTGCGAGAACAGAATGCCGCGGACAAACTGGACGAGGCACTGGAAGAGATCCCGAGAGTCCGTCAGGACCTGGGATTCATCCCCCTGGTTACGCCGACCTCACAGATCGTCGGCACACAGGCGGTGATCAATGTCCTGGCCGGCGAGCGGTACAAGAACATCACCACGGAAATGGCCGGCGTCCTGAAAGGCGAGTATGGCGCAACGCCCGCGCCAGTGAATCCTGAATTGCAGACCCGGGTGCTCGAGGACGATGGAGCGGTGGCCTGCCGACCGGCGGACCTGATAGAAGCCGAACTGGAATCGCATGCGCTCGAGCTTCAAAGCATGGCGAACGAGAAGGGGTTCCGGCTCGCCGAGAACGAGATCGACGACGTATTGACCTACGCGCTGTTTCCGCAAGTCGGTGCGAGTTTTCTTGAAAATCGGGGAAACCCGGGCGCGTTCGAGCCCGCGCCCGCCGCGACGAGCGTGCCGATACAGGGGCAGGGCAGCGCCGTCTATTCGGTGCGGGTCAACGGCAACGCCTACACGGTCGAAGTCGCCGACACCGGCGAGCTGACGGGCATGCAGCCCGCTCCCGCGGTCACCGCAGGCACGCCGGCGACGAGTGATGATACCGATACCGTCAAGGCGGTTCTGGCCGGCAATGTCTTCAACGTGCTGGTCTCCGTCGGCGAGGTGGTCGATGAGGGCCAGCCCATGCTGGTCATCGAAGCCATGAAAATGGAAATGGAAGTGAGCGCGCCGAAGGCCGGGGCGATCACGGACGTGTTCGTTCGCGAGGGAGACGTCATTGCGATGGGCGACCCGCTGGTCTCGATCGCCTAGGCCATGAACCTTGTCGAGCAAATCTGGCAGGGAACCGGACTGTACCAGCTGACCCTCGGCCAGTTGGCCATGCTCGGCGTTTGCTTCGGACTGCTGTACCTCGGGATCGTCCGCAAGTTCGAGCCGTTGTTGCTGGTTACCATCGGGTTCGGCGGTATTCTGAGCAATATTCCGGGCGTCGAGATCGCGACCGGAGGCGGGCTGTTGCATCTGTTGTACGTGGTCGGCATCGAAACCGGTGCGTTTCCGCTGATCATCTTCATGGGGATCGGCGCATTGACGGACTTTGGTCCGCTGCTCGCCAATCCGAGGACCCTGTTTCTCGGTGCAGCCGCTCAGTTCGGCATATTCGCGACCCTGCTCGGCGCACTCGGCCTGTCCGCGATCGGGGTGATGGACTTCTCTCTTCGCGAAGCCGCGGCAATCGGCATCATCGGCGGCGCAGACGGACCGACCGCCATTTATGTGGCCGGCAAGCTTGCGCCGAACCTGCTCGGGGCGATTGCCGTCGCGGCATATTCGTATATGGCTCTGGTGCCGTTGATACAGCCGCCGATCATGAAGGCCCTGTCCACCGAGGAGGAACGCAAGATCCAGATGCTGCAGCTCAGGGAGGTGTCCAAAACCGAGCGCATCATCTTCCCCCTGCTGATGCTGGTACTCGTGGCATTACTGCTTCCGGCCGCGGCGCCGCTGCTCGGTATGCTTTGTTTCGGCAATCTCATGCGCGAATGTGGCGTGGTGGACCGATTGTCCGATACGACGCAAAACGCGCTGATCAACATCGTCACGATTTTTCTCGGTCTGTCGGTCGGTTCGAAACTGAGTGCCGATCAGTTCCTCGTGCCCAGCACGCTCGGGATTCTCTTGCTCGGCGTGGTCGCGTTCGCCATCGGTACCGCGAGCGGCGTACTGATGGGCAAGCTGATGAACAAGATTTCGAGTCGGCCGATCAATCCGCTGATCGGCGCCGCCGGTGTATCCGCCGTGCCGATGGCCGCGCGCGTCGCCAACAAGGTCGGCCTCGAGGCAAACCCGCATAACGTCTTGCTGATGCATGCGATGGGACCGAACGTGGCGGGCGTGATCGGTTCTGCCGTGGCAGCGGGCATCCTGATCATGTTTACCTCCTGACAGCCCCTCCGATTGCCAGACCTGGCAGCCGCGCGTGTCTGCTCACGGCCCAGGCATGGGCCGGCTATGCAGCGATGTCGGGAATGCCGCGGTGATAGGGCGGGAAGATCTGCTCTTCCAAGTCGGTCCCCATCATCTCGTCGACACACAGGACACCGGAGAGCGAGGCGCCGTCGATACCGCCACCCCACAAGCGTTCGCCATACTGGTCGCCGGCAAAGTAGAGGCCGTCGACATGCGGCGACCTGGTGGGCGGGCGCTTTTCGCCGACGGGCCGCCAGAGCCCGTAGGCCTCCGGGCCCGGGGTCCAGATAATGAACTCCACATTCTCGTCCCAATCGGCGAAGGTCGCCCGGGCCCAGTTCTCGCATAATTCGATGACGCGGCTGACCTTGTCGGGGTTGCGCATCTCCTCGTCGGTCAGGGCCGTCGAGAACAGGAAGTCGTGCTTGCCCTCGGGGCCGCGCTTCGCCTTGCCGTTATCCCAGGCCGTGAATTCGCACATCACCATGTCCACGCAGCCGATGTATCCCTCATCACGGATCACGCCCGGCATGAAGACAAAGCTTCGAGGATCGATTCCGGCGTCTCCGAAAAAGCTCTTTTTGGCGCCGACCCAGCCGGTCAACAGGCCCGCCCCCCAGAATTTCTCTTGCAGCAGCCCGGCCCAGTCGGCAGGGAATTGGTCTTCGGGCAATACCTTGAAGATGTATTTCGGCGGGATCGTGCAAACGACGTTGTCGGCTTCGACCGTGATGACCTCGTCACCCGCCTTGTAAGCAACACCCGTGACGCGTCCGTCTTCGATCAGAACCTCTTTGACATTTGCGTTCCGGCGAACCTCACCCCCGTTTTCGGCACAGGCATGTTCCATGGCCTGCGGAATGGCGATGGTGCCGGGTTCGTCGCAGGAGGCGACAGAGCCGACCACCAGGTTCATCCCTATCCTGGCGGCAATCGCCATGTAACCGATGAAATCACCGGCCGGGGTCATGGCGGGTTCCGCCTGGGCCGTCTGCGCCGCTGCCAGCACCTTGAGGTAGTCATAGGCTTCCGGATGCAGATTCCTGGCTTCCAGCCAGTCCTGAAGCGAAGTCGTCATGAGACCGGCCATATCCTCGAAGCTCGACCGGCTCATCTCGTAGAGCTGCTCCATGGTCTTCTCGTAACCTTCCTCCGACATCCACGGGTAGGGCTTGCCCTTCTTGACCTGAAAAGTCTTGCCCGCCTTGCCCTTTCCGTCCTTGCCTTCCCCCTGCCAGTCGATGAAACCCAGGCCCTTGTTGAGCGGCAGGTTGACGAACTCACCCAGGTGGTTCAACACGCAACTGACCCGGCTGTTGTTTCCCCAGAACATGCCGTGCCCGCCGGCCTCGAAGGTGCGTCCGTCCAGCAGGCCCTGCTCGAATATCGTTTCGATCTCGGGCGTGCATTTGCCCAGATAACAACTGGCCAGCGGCAGGGACTTGCGGAATTGACGGGCGTCCATTTCGATGCCGTCTGCGACGACCTTGTCGCCCTTGCCGACAAAGGACAGCGTGCGTCCACCGATGAACGGGGCGCGTTCGAGTACCAGCACCTTCTTGCCGAAATCCCTGGCCAGAATGGCCGCCGTTGTCATGCCTGCGACGCCGGCGCCGATGACGACCGTGTCGAATTTATTCGATGACATCTCCTACCCTCGCAATGCCCGAGACCTTGTCCGATGCACGGGTTTCACGCCGATACCCGATACAGGCCGCCCTCGGCGCCGGCCCCTGCATCGAACGCATGCGCTGAAAACCCGCTCACAGGCGCCGAATGCTTTTGTGTCCGATCGATGTGTGGCACAATATCACCCGTCAGTCTTACAATGCAAGTAACAAGTCTTGTTATGCAAGCACCAGGCTTTTCACCGATGAATTGAGCCTCATCCGATGACCAGCAATGGGCTCAGACGGCAGGGGGAATGCCGTGGATTTTGACTACTCAGAGCGCAGCAAGGAATACATGGGTCGTTTGTCGGCGTTCATGGACGAACACGTCTATCCGGCCGAGGCGGTTTATGACCAGGAAGTGGCAAAGGGGGACCGCTGGCAGCCGACCCGGGTGATGGAACGACTCAAGGACAAGGCCAGGGCCCTGGGTCTCTGGAACCTGTTCCTGCCGGACGCAGAGCATGGGCCAGGCCTGAGCAATCTCGAGTATGCGCCGCTGGCGGAAATCATGGGCCGGTCCCCGATTGCCTCCGAGGCCTGTAACTGCCAGGCGCCCGACAGCGGAAACATGGAAATACTGGCGCAGTTCGGCAGCCCGGAGCAGAAGGAAAAGTGGCTGCAACCCCTGTTGTCGGGAGAGATCCGGTCGGGATTCGCCATGACCGAACCGGCCGTGGCTTCGTCGGACGCGACCAACATCGAATCGAGCATCACGCGCGACGGCGACGAGTATGTCCTCAACGGCCTCAAATGGTGGACGTCCGGGGCAACGGATCCGAGGTGCAAGCTCCTGATATTCATGGGGAAGAGCAATCCGGACGCGCACAAATACACCCAGCAATCGATGATCCTGGTGCCCATGGATACGCCCGGCGTGAAAGTCGTGCGGGCGCTCACGGTGTTCGGCGAGGACCATGCACCACACGGACACGCCGAGGTGAGCTTTGTCGATGCCCGGGTTCCCGACGGCAACCTGCTGCTGGGCGAAGGCCGTGGATTCGAGATCGCCCAGGCGCGCCTCGGACCCGGCAGGATCCATCACTGCATGCGCCTGGTCGGCCAGGCGGAACGGGCCCTGGAGGCGATGTGCCTGCGGGCGCGGCAGCGGACGGCCTTTGGCCGGAAGATCTGTGACCATGGCGTCATTCGTCAGTACATCGCCGATTCCCGCATGGAGATCGACCAGGCCCGGTTGCTCACCCTCAAGGCGGCGCACATGATGGACACCGTCGGCAACAAGGCGGCCCGGGCCGAAATCGGCATGATCAAGGTGGTCGCGCCCAACATGGCCCAGCGGGTCATCGACCGGGCCATACAGGTCCACGGCGGCGCCGGCGTCTGCCAGGACTTTCCTCTTGCTTCGAGCTGGGCCTGGGCACGATGCCTGCGCATCGCCGACGGTCCCGACGAGGTCCACCGCGACCAGATCGCCCGGCTCGAGCTACGCAAGCATGACTCGGGTGAGTAGCGACGTGAATCAGTGTGAGGGCCTGATGCCGGTGCGCGAGATTCATCGTTTTGATGAGCAGGTACTGACATCCTATCTGAGCTCGGTTTTGTCCGGCTTCGCCGGGCCGGTGTCGGTTCGTCAGTTCGCCGGCGGCCAGTCGAATCCGACCTTCCACATCGGCACCCCGGAGAAGGACTACGTGCTGCGCAAGAAACCGCCCGGCAAGCTGATCGCATCGGCGCACGCGGTGGATCGCGAGTACCGGATACAGGCAGCGCTTCGGGAGTCCGGCGTCCCCGTGCCGCGGGTGCTGCACTTCTGTGACGACGACTCGGTGATCGGCACCTCATTCTATGTCATGGAGAATCTGCCGGGCCGGATATTGCGGAATCCCCTGTTGCCAGACATGGATGCGGCCGAACGCGAGGCGATCTACGGGGCCATGAATGTCACACTGGCCCGCCTGCATAATCTGGACTGGAAAGCCGCCGGACTGGAAGACTACGGCAGGCCGGACGGCTATATCGCCCGCCAGGTGGCGCTGTGGTCGCGGCAATACGAGGCATGCAAAACAGGAGACGTGCCGGCCATGGATTGCTTGATGCGCTGGTTGCCGGACAACGTTCCGGCAGACCACAGCGCCTCGATCGTGCACGGTGATTTCCGTCTGGAAAACCTGATGTTCGATCAGGCGCAGCCGAGGGTCATCGCGGTTCTCGACTGGGAGCTGTCCACCCTGGGCCACCCTCTGAGTGACCTGGCTTTCAACTGCATGACCTATCATCTGCCTTGCGATAACAGCATAGCCCGGGGGTTTGTCGGCGCCGATATCGCCGCGCTGGGGATTCCGTCGGAGGCGGATTATGTGTCCGCATACTGCAACCGTACCGGCCGGGATGGCATCGGCGACTGGCCCTTCTTCATGGCTTTCAGCCTGTTTCGGACCGCCGCCATACAGCAGGGCGTGTATGCCCGGGCCCTCAAAGGCACCGCCAGTTCGGAGACGGCCCACGAATTCGGCAGGATGTTCGCCTTTGTCGCCGAGCGGGGCTGGACGCTGGTGGAAGAATCGGGCCAGGAAGGGAGCCGGGTGTGAGCAAACTGAGAGGCAATGTCGCCATCGTCGGCATCGGGGAGGTGCCGACCGGCAGATTCCCGGAAAAGGGTGCCATCAGTTTTGCGCTGGAATCGGCCCGCATGGCCATCGGGGACGCGGGACTGACAAAAGACGACATCGATTACGTCATTCCCACGGGGGCGTTGTTCAGCGGCCCGTTCAGCAACGAGCTGGTCACCGGGCGCCTTGTCGAGGAACTGGGCCTTAAGAACGTGCGCAAGAATATCCAGGTGTTCTCGGGCGGGTCGTCGAGCAGCAACGCCTTGCAGATGGCGGGCGCGCTGGTCGTTGCGGGCCTGGCGAGACACATCCTGTTTGTGCATGCCGACAAGCTCGGGAGCGGGGTGACGGCCCAGGGAGGTATCGACCTGTTCTCGACCGCCGGCATCTCGTCCGAGTGGGAAGTCCCCTACGGTCAGCACTACTCGACCGTCGCGGCCCTGGCGACCACGCGGTACAAGTACGAAACCGGGTGCACGGACGAACAGCTGTCCGCGGTGTGCGTCTCCAACCGCAAATGGGCCGAACTCAATCCCAACGCTTTTTTCAGGAAGCCGCTCACGATCGAAGAAGTCATGGCCTCGAAGATGCTGTCGACCCCGCTCAGGGCGAAGCACTCGAACATGCTGTTCGACGGCGGCGGGGCGTTCGTCGTGACCTCCGCCGAGCGCGCGCGCGACCTGCCGAACGCGCCGGTCTACCTGCTCGGTGAGGGCGGGGTGGTGAGCCATTTCGTCTACTCACAGGAGCCGGACCTGACGCGCTTCGGATGGGCGAGGGCGGGACGCGAGGCATTCGAACAGGCGGGGATAGGCCCGCGGGACATCGACGTCGCCGAGATCTACGATTCCTATCCGGTCTACCAGCTGGTGGCGTTCGAGGAAATCGGCCTTTGCGGGCGCGGCGAGGCAGGGGAGCTCTTCCTCAACGGCGATACCTGGCCCGGCGGCCGCATCCCGACCACCACCGACGGCGGCATGCTGTCGAAGGGTCACATCGGTGCCGGCGGGTCCGTGTCCTTGCTGATCGAAGCGGCGCGCCAGCTGATGGGCAAGGCAGGGGAACGCCAGGTGCCGGACGCCCGCTTTGCCGTCGAGACTGCCACCGGCGGAACCTATTTCGATGCCCAGGTCACGGTCCTCGGCACGGAGGTTCCGTAGCGACACCGCGAAGGAGCACAGAACATGGCTCAACCACAAAAGCCGGCGCCCGCGCCCAAGCCGTTACCCGTGGTAAACACCTGGGCACAACCGTTCTGGGATGCCGCCAGGGAGGAACGCCTGATCATCCAGAAATGCAGTGAGTGCTCCAGGCATGTTTTCTACCCGCGCATCGCCTGCCCACACTGCTCGGCAGACAGCCTCGACTGGGTCGAAGCCAGCGGCAAGGGTACGGTCTACAGCTGCACGGTGGTGGAGGCCAACGCGCCTTCGGCGTTCCTTGCCGACATGCCGTTCGTCGTTGCCGTGATCCGGCTGCAGGAAGGCGTGCAGATGTTGAGCAATGTAGTCGGCTGTGATCCATACGAGGTGGCGTGCGACATGCCGGTGGAGGTGGCTTTCGAGAGGCTCAATGACGAGTTCACGCTGCCCAAGTTCAAACCCGTCACCGCCTAGGAGATACCAGTGGCACACAGTAAATATGGCGATGATTTCGAGGTCGGGGACGTTTACACGACCGCCGCGATCACGATGACCGAAGCCCACGTGGTCGCCTGGGCGGGTCTGACCATGGATTTCTATCCGCTTCACATGGACAGGGAATATGCCGCTGCCTCGCAGTTCGGCGAGCGGCTGGTCCATGGTCCTCTGATATTTGCCATGTCCGTGGGGCTGGTTGCGTCCGCCGGCTTTGCCGGGGATTCCGCCATCGCCTGGCTGGGCGCCGACAACCTGCGCATGCTGGCGCCGGTGAAGATCGGCGACACCATCAGCGTGACGGTCGAGGTGATCGAAAAGACTCCCACCAGCGATCCGAAGAAGGGCACCCAGGTCTGGCGCTACACCGTCAGCAACCAGCACGGGGAGAACGTCATGCAACATGATTACAGGTTGATGTTTCACATGCGCGGCCAGGCGGAGCCGCGCGCCGGGTAACGCGGATCAGAGCCGAACGCCCATGCTTCGTTCGTCAGTCGGGGATTTATATGATCGCTGCGTGGATTTCTACGGCGAGTCGGTTGCGATTACCCACGGGTCTGCCTCGCTCAGCTATGACGACATGGGTACCAACGCCAGGTCCCTGGCGCGGGGGCTTCAGGATCTCGGGGTGAGGCGGGGAGAGAGAATCGCTTTTCTCATGGCCAACTGCCCGGAGTATTTCTTTTGCGAGTACGCCCTGGCCAGAATCGGGGCCGTTCGCGTGCCGCTGGCGGTACTGCTCAGCCCGGCCGATCACGTCTTCATGATGAACGAGGCCCAATGCACGGCACTGATCTACCACGAAGGCATGCGCGAGCGCGTCGAGGGGATGATCCCGGGGCTGGAGACGGTGAGCCGCTTTATCTGCATCGGCGGGCAGGCTGGTGCGGACGCCGGCCACCTGCTGCTATCGGAGCTGATAGCCGGCCATCCGCCGGAGCCTGCGCCGGTCGATATCGATCCGGAAGACCTCGTCGGCATCTATTTCACCGGCGGCACGACGGGGCGCCCCAAGGGCGTCATGCTGTCGCATCGGGCCTGGGTCCATACCTGTGTCATGGAGATGCTCGAGTTCGGCTTCGGCTGGGCCGAGACCTTCCTGTATCCGACGCCCCTGACCCATGCCGGCGGCTGCCTGACGCTGCCGGTCCTGCTGCGCGGGGGCCGCTGCGTCATCGTCGATCATTTTGAACCCGAGCTGTTCCTGCAAACGGTGGAACGCGAGCGGGTGACCATGACTTTCCTGGTCCCGACCATGATCTACGTGCTGCTGGATCACCCGTCCCTCGACCGCTACGAGCTCGGCAGCCTGCGCAACATCATCTACGGCGCTTCGGCGATCGCGCCGGACCGGCTCAAGCAGGCGGTGGAGCGGTTCGGCCCCGTGATGACACAACTGTTCGGACAGACCGAGGCCCCGATGGCCTTGAGCACCCTGTCACGGGAAGAACATATCGTTTCGGATCCGCAAAGGGAGAAGCAGATCTTCTCGTCGGCCGGGCGGCCGACCCTGCATACCGAGCTCAGGTTGCTCGATGATGACGGCAAGGAGGTGGCGCGGGGCGAAGCCGGCGAGATCGTCGTGCGCTGTGCCAATATGATGAGCGGTTACCTGAACAACCCGGAAGCGACGGCAGAGACCATCCGCGACGGGTGGCTCTATACCGGCGATGTCGCCCTGCAGGACGAGGAGGGTTTCATCTATATCGTCGACCGCAAGAAAGACATGATCATAAGCGGCGGATTCAATATCTACCCGCGTGAAATCGAAGATGTCCTGCACGAACATCCTGCGGTCAAGGGCGCCGCCGTTGTCGGTGTGCCGCATGACAAATGGGGCGAGGCAGTCTGCGCGGTCGTGCAATTACACGATATGGCAGCGGCGGATGAGGGGGAGCTCATCGCTTTTGTCAGGGAGAGAAAAGGCAAGCTGGTCGCCCCCAAGCGCGTCGAGTTCTGGGATCACATCCCGCTGACCAACCTGGGTAAGATCGACAAGAAGGAAATTCGCGCGCGCCTCGGGCCCTGACCCGGCTCATCTGGCGGGAAGCCTGAGCCTGTTGGCGATATTGTTTTTTTGCATCTTGGAGGAACCGCCGACGATCGGCATGCAAACCATATCCCGCACGTAGCGCTCCATGTCATATTCTTCGGCGCAGCCGTAGGCGCCCATGATCTGCTGACATTGCAACACGATATCGACGCCGGTATCGGCGACGAACAGCTTGGCCATCGAGCTTTCCACGCTGCAGTTGCGCCCCTCGTTGGCGGTCCAGGCCGCGTGGTAGAGCATGTGGCGGCAGGCCTGCAGCCTGGTCCAGGCGTCGGCGAGGTCGTGACGAACCGCCTGATGGGCGCATATCGGACGGCCGAATTGCCTGCGTTCCTGTGCGTATTGCAGGGCGTCCTCCACGGCCGCCGTTGCGACGCCCAGGGCCACGGCGGTGATCTCCAGCCGCTCCACGTCCAGCGCCCGGCCGGCCAGCATCGGCCAGCCTTCGTTCCAGCGTTCCATGCCGCCGACGATATTGTCGATCGGCACCCGGACATCCTCGAAGATAACGTCCGTGGTGGCGGCGTAACGCAGCCCCAGGTGGTTGATGTCGACGATGGTGGTGCCCGGCGCGCCCCCGGGCACCAGGACAAAAGACAGGTTCTTGTATTTGGCGTCGGGATCCCCGCTGCGCACCAGCGTGTAGATGTAGTCGGCCTGATGGGCCCCCGTGCACCATCGCTTGGTGCCGTTGATGACGACCTCATCGCCATCGATCCGGGCGGTCACCGAAGCCGAAGCCAGGTCACCACCGACATCGGGTTCGCTGAGCCCATAGGCAAACAGCAATTCGCCCCTGGCCAGTTTGGGCAGCAATTCCTTCTTCTGGGTTTCATTGCCGTTCTCCACCAGGTTCATGGCGCCGTAGAATGCGCAATGGATGAACGGCCCGGCCAGGCTGGCGCCGCGCTTTGCCAGTTCCTCGATCGTGGCCACGGCGGCGACGATGTCTATTCCAAGGCCGCCGTATTCCTCCGGCACGGTCAGCCCGGTGACACCCAGTTCACACAGTTTGGCGAAGGTCTCATCGGAGAAGTCGCATTCGCGGTCCAGTCGCTGCGCCTCGGAGCGCGGCAGTTCCCTGTCCAGGAAACGCCGCAGCGTCTCGCGCAATGCCGTGATGTGTTCAGCTTCGTCGAAATTCATCGTAATGGTCCAGGACCCCGGGTCGGGCGCGGCTGTCTTCAGGCGCCCTGGGATACCGACATGCCGCCATCGGCGACAATCGTCTCGCCGGTAATGAACGCGCCGCCTCTCGAGGCGAGGAATGTTGCAAGCAAGCCGATATCGTCCGGCTCTCCAATACGGCCGAGGGGGGTCATGTTCTCCAGATGACTGCGCATTTCGGGATTTTCCCAGAGCGCGCGGGCGAAATCGGTTTTGATCAGCCCCGGCGCGATGCAATTGATGCGGATGTTTTTCTTGCCCCACTCCACGGCGAGATTGCGGACCAGCGCCATGTCCGCCGCCTTGGTAATGCCGTATGCGCCCAGAACGGAATTGCCACGGATGCCGCCGACGCTGGAGATGACGATGATGCTGCCATCATTGCGCTCGGCCATTTCGGGCAGGACTAACTGGCACAGGAACAGGTTGTCACGCACATTGCAATGCATCATCTTGTCGAACAGTTCATTGTCTATGCCGGTCAGGGGGCCGTAATAGGGGTTGATCGCGGCGTTGCAGACCAGGATTTCGACCTTGCCCCAGGTCTCGCGGACCTTCTCGATCATGGCTTGAAGCTGATCCTGGTGACCGAGGCTGGCGGCAACCGCGATCGCCTCGCCGCCCTCGGCGCGGATGGCTTCGGCGACTTCCTCGCAGGCCGCAAGCTTGCGGCTGCTGATGACCACCCTGGCCCCGGCCCGCGCCATGTTTTCGGCGATGGAGCGGCCGATGCCGCGGCTTGAGCCGGTGATGACGGCGACCTTTCCCGAAAGGTCAAGCATGCTGACTCCCTGGCGGATGCGTCCCGGTTGTCGATCGTTGCCGACAAGAACAGTGCTTATTGCTTGCATAATTAGACTATCATATGCCGCAAGGCCCAACAACATGGACACACGACATGCGAACCGAGGCCATCGGTGACCTGATCCTGAGCTGTCAGGTCGCACAGGCACTCAAGATCCTGGGTGACCGATGGTCATTTCTGATATTGCGCGACGTATTCCTGGGCAAGCACCGGTTCGAGGACTTTCGACGCCGCATCGGCGCCGCCCGGGGGACGCTGACGTCGAGGCTGAATTCGCTGGTCGAGGCAGGGATCCTGTACAAGAGCCCCTATCAAACCGCGCCTACCTGGTACGAATACCGGCTGACCGGCAAGGGAACCGATCTGTACCCCCTGGCGTTGACCGCCTGGCGATGGGAGCACGACTGGGCAACAGACGAAGACCATTATTTCCCGTTGAAACTCGTGCACAGGAATTGCGGCAATACCATGCTGCCGGAACTTCTTTGCGAACACTGCAGGGGTGTCGTGAGGATCCACGACGTGCGGTATGCGCCCGGGCCCGGAGCGCATCAGGCGGAAGCCGTGCCGCCGCGTTTCCAGCGCCGGTCAAAAGCCAAAACGTCGTATCCGGAAGGCATCGATACTAAGCTCTTTCACCTGGCCGACGTCATCGGCGATCGCTGGACCGGACTGGTTATCGCCGCGCTGTTCTTCGGCTTGCACCGCTATGACGAGTTCGGCGCCGCGATCGGCATTGCAACGAACATTCTTGCCGATCGGCTGAAACTGCTTGTCAATGCCGGTGTGGTCACCCGCAGGATCTATCGGCGCAAACCCGCGCGCCACGAATACAGGCTGACCGACAAGGGGCGGGACCTGTACGGACATACGCTGATGATGCATCAATGGGCCCAGCAGTGGATAGTGGACGGGCGTCCCTCGCCGCTGTTGCTGACGCACCTGCCCTGTGAGCGACCGCTCAAGGCCATCGTCGTGTGCAGCGAGTGCTCGGAACAACTCGTGCCCGGTTCCGTGGTGTTTCGGCTCGGCAACGAACAGCAGGGATGACTCGCATCGGCCGCCGCCGGTGACCGTCAGCAAGCCGCAGCAGCGGCGTCATCATGCAAGCGGGGCAGAACTTGTCTCATGTGGGCGTTTGTCCCGTATTTTTTTAATAATAAGAAAAATTGTTCACTTTTTCGGCAAAAAACCGGGAAAAAAGAAACATTTTTGCCAATTAAGTCGACTAAGATATCAGCAACAGTCCCGGTGACCGGACGGGCGCTCTGCGGTTGGCGCGCCCGACGGGCACCCGATTGGAGAGCCATGGCTGCCACCGCCGAAACCGATGTTCGACTGGTCGCCTGTCCCCGGGAGCGGCCGACCTGCCTCACGACATCCGACGTGCTGGATTCCATCGGCTGCACGCCGATCGTTTTCCTGCGTGGCGCCAGCGAGGCGACGGGTTGCCGAATCTACGCCAAGGCGGAGTACATGAACCCCGGCGGCAGCATCAAGGACCGGATTGCGCGCGCCATCATCCTGGAAGCCGAACGACGTGGCGAGCTGACGCCGGCCTCGACCATCCTGGAAGTCACCTCCGGCAATACCGGCATCGCGTTGTCGATGGTTGCTGCGGCGCGCGGCTACAAGGTTTCGGTCGTGATGCCGCAGTCGGTGAGTGAAGAGCGGCGCCGGATGATCCGCTCCCTGGGCGCCGAGCTGCACCTGATCCGGGAGCTGAATGACATCCAGGAGGCAGTGAAGCGCAGCGTCGAGGTCGCCGCCCGTGACACACACATTTTCCTGCCGAGCCAGTTCTCCAATCCCGACAACGCCAAATGCCACGAGAACACCACCGGGCCGGAAATCATCTGCCAGCTCGACGGCGCCGTGGACGCATTCGTCATGGGCGTCGGCACCGGCGGAACGTTGATGGGAGTGGGTCGCGCACTGCGAAAGGCCGGCCTGCGCACCAAGATCGTCGCCGTGGAGCCCGACGAGTCGGCAGTGCTGTCAGGCGACAAGCCCGGACAGCACGGAATTCAGGGCCTCGCCGACGGGTTCATCCCCGATCTCATCAATCTGGAGGAGATCGATTCCATCGTCCGCGTCAAGACGGCCGACGCCATCGACATGTCCCGGCGCCTGAGCGCACAGGAGGGCCTGCTGGTCGGCATCTCCGCCGGCGCAAACGTGCTGGCCGCCGGCCGGGTGGCCCGTGAGCTCGGCCCGGGCCACGCCATTGCGACAGTCCTGCCCGACCGGGGTGAGCGTTACCTCAGTGTGGCGGGGCACGCCAGTCTTTGACCTCGGGGAAGTCCGATCCGGCGCGGTATCTCGAGATAGGTTCTAGGTATTTATACGTATTACGGCATGACGGGCTGGTCCTGACTTAAGACATCTGCTAATTCAGTCGTTCGATAGCCCTGCGCCGAAATAATATCTGTCGTCGGTCGGTCATTATTGATATGAGCATACCGCGCCCGAGAATCGTCACAACCCACCTGGTGCTGCTTTTGTCGGGCATCGGCGCGCTGTTCGCCGGTTCGCCTGCGGCGGCCGCCGGCGTCGGCGAGCCGGCGCCGGATTTCGAGATAACCACTCAGGATGGATCGAGATTCCGCCTGTCGGAGTATCGCGGGCAAAAACCCGTATACGTGATCTTCTGGAATACCTGGTGCTCGTACTGCATCAGCAAGACACCCCGCTACCAGAAATTGCAGGAGCAATTCGGGGACAAGATCGAGATCATCGCGATCAATACCAGCTGGAGCGATTCGCCTAAGGAGATGCGGTCGTTCGAGGAGCATCACCGGATCGGGTATTCGACGGCATTCGATGCCGGTGAGCTGATCACCGATCGGTATCAGGTATTCAATGTACCCACCGAGTTCATCGTCGGCATCAATGGCATTATCCGTTATCGGGACAGGGTGCCCGAATACCTGGCGGCGCATCTGCCGGACTGGCTGTCGCCGTATGTGCCGTCACCGGAGACGGCTCCGCTCGTCTGCAGCAAGTGATTCAACAAGACAAGAATCAGTCCGGCCACGAACCATCGGATAACGATGCGTCGCAAGGCAGCCGCCTGGGCCGGCGTACTTTTCTGTTGCGCGGCGGCGCGGCGCTGGCTACGGCCGCGGCACTGGCAGGACTGCCCTATGCGCTGCGCAGGGAGCTGACCCGGGAAACCTCCTTCGTCCTGTTCTCGGCGCGGCAGCGCGAGGCCGTGCAAGCCGTGCAGGAGCACCTGTTCCCGGGCGAGCCGCAAGCCCCGGGCGCCGCGGACATCAACGCTGCGGCCTATCTCGAATGGGCGATTACCGCCCCTGGAATCGATCCGGACACGCGAAACACCATCGTCAACGGTGTCGGCCGGCTAGAGGATGCGAGCCGGGAGCGTTTCGAGCTTCTGTTCCATGACCTGGGTCCCGAGCAGCGGGAACAGTTACTGCGCTACCTGGCCGACCAGACGCGCTGGGGCCGCGCCTGGTTGTCGCTGATGTTGTACTACATCTTCGAGGCGCTGCTGTCGGACCCCGTATACGGCGGTAACCCCGAGGAATCCGGCTGGCGGTGGCTGGAACATAAACCGGGCTTTCCGACGCCGCCGGCGGACAAGATCTACGGCAGGCTGTGACTATGGATTGCGACGTTTGCGTCATCGGTAGCGGCGCCGGCGGCGGGCCCGTTGCTTTGACCCTGGCACAAGCCGGCTACTCGGTCACGGTACTCGAGAAGGGTCCCTGGTTTACCGAGCAGGATTTCTTCAAGGACGAGATTGCCTGCTGCCGGCGCAATACCTATTCGCGCAACCTCCGGGAGGAGTTTCACGTCGTGGAGGAATACGATCGTGATAAAGGCTGGTTTGCCAGGCCGACCTTCGATTCCGGCTGGGACTTCTGGAACGGCAACATGGTAGGCGGCTCGTCGAATCTGATGAGCGGTTTTTTCCATCGTCTCAAGCCAATGGACTTCAGCTTGCTGTCCGAGTTCGGCACCATAGAGGGCGCCAACATCGTCGACTGGCCGATCGATTATGACGTGCTGGAGCCCTACTACACCAAAGTCGAACAGGTCGTCGGCGTATCCGGACAAGTCGTCAGTCACCCCAACCAGGAACCGCGCTCGACGGCGGACTTCCCGTTTTCGCCCACGGCCGAACACCCGATCGCCGGCTGGTTTGACGAAGCGTGCCGCCGGGAAGGACTGCACTCCATCCCCGTGCCGCGTGCCATACTGCCGCGCCGGGCTCTGGGCAGAGAGGGTTGCCAGTACTCCGGGTATTGCGGCAGTTACGGTTGCTCAACCGGTGCCAAGGGCAGCTCGCGGGCCGCGCTGCTGAACCGCGCAGTCGCCTCCGGGAACTGCGACGTCAAAGCGAACTCGCACGTGTTTCGCCTGGACAGCGACGCCGCCGGCCGGGCAGTGGCCGCCCGGTATTACGACGAGAAGGGCGCCACACGAACCGTCCGCGCAGGTATTTTCGTCGTCGCCTGCCAGGCAGTCGAGACATGCCGGCTGCTGCTGCTCTCGCCCGGTCCCCGGCACCCCGACGGTCTCGCCAACCGGCACGGTCAGGTCGGCAGGAATCTCCTGTTTTCAGCGGGCGGCGCCGGAACGGGCAGTTTTTTCTACGACAGGCTCGATCAAAAAAAAGCGAATGCGCTCAGGATTCAGGGACCGTTCGTCAACCGGGCGCTGCAGGACTGGTATTTCATCGACAACGACGAGATGGGCCGCATGAAGGGTGGCACGATCGAGTTCCTGTTTCGTCACCCGAACCCGATTGGCCGCGCAAATTCGCAAAAATGGGATTCGGGCAAGCTCCTCTGGGGGCAACCACTGAAGAGAAAGCTGGAGTCCCACTTCACCGATGCACGCTACCTCCGGTTCGAGGTGTTTTGCGACTGGCTGCCTAACGACGATTGCCACGTCTCGCTTGACGGCATTCGAAAGGACAAGTGGGGCTCTCCGGTGGCGCGGATCAAGATCGGCAATCACCCGCACGATCTCAGGGTCGGCAGATATCTCACCCGCAAGGGCTATTCCATGCTCAAGGCCATGGGCGCGGAGAATGCCAGCTGGGGCATCAGCGGCAAGCCCCCGGCCAACCTGATCGCGGGCGGTTGCCGCTTCGGCACGGACCCCGCGCGATCCGTGCTCGACCCCGACTGCCGCGCTCACGATGTCGATAATCTGTATGTGACCGACGGCAGCTTCATGCCGACCGGCGGCAGCGTTCCCTACACCTGGACCATTTACGCGAACGCCTTTCGTGTGGCTGACAAGATCCTCACGCGGCTCGGCGGCCGGAGACTCGATCACTCGTAGATCCCGGAGCGCACCGCATCGGGAGTTTATTCGCTAATAAAAAATGCCGCCCGATGCCGGTACTGGTCTCCAGGGTACGGTCGGTCGTGCCAGGTGTCATCGCTCAGAGCCGACCGCACAGACAGTGTCCGATTCACTCGCGTTCGACAGGCTGCTTTCGCCGAAAGCCCTCATGGAATCAGTCAGATGGTACGGGCCACGATCGGCTCGAACCGGCTAACAGCCGTCATTTTACCTCAGAAGCACCGGACGACGGCTCGCGGCCAGGAGCGGATATGTTGAACGGCTTTTTATATTGTTCGTGACCGATGCGGTTTTCATGTACCGGCAAATTAAACGACAGTGAACCATCGTCAGCCGTGAACGGCATGTAACAGCCAAGCTTGCTCAGCAAGGCACGGGTTGAGAGCAAGTCAAGCAGGAGTTTTCTTTGAGGACAGCTCAGCCTCTTTTTTCACGATCCACGGGAATTAATACAAGCTCGATTTTGCCGTTTTTCCCGCCACTTTGCTGGGTTTTTCTGTGCGAACGGGTTCTGCCTGCTCAGGCATTTTCGGCACTGTTACCTTCGGCAGTTCTCCCATGTCGATTTTTCCTTTGAATCTCGCGCCGTCCTCCATGACGATACGGGCGCAGAAAATATTGCCTTCGACATCGGCACCCTTGGCCAGCGAGACAATCCCATCACTTCGGATGTCGCCGACAAGCTGTCCTTCGATGATGACCGAGGTGGCATCGATGTCTGCCTTGACCCGGCCTTGCTTGCCCACCGTGATATTCATCTTGTGATGGGCAATTGTGCCTTCTATTCGACCTTCAATGATCAGGTCTTCGTCAGCCGACAGCTCGCCTTTGAAAACCAGTGTCGGTCCGATGACGTACACGTTTTTGGACTGCATCGGCCGCATCTGCCCGATTCGTGGTGGCGAGGCTATATCCGGCCTATCGTCATTGTCCGCCTTTTTGAACATTGCCATTCTATCCTCCGCATGCGTCTCTGATGTGGGCCCACACGCTTGACTGTCAAGAATACTCCAGATCTCCGGCGCAGGCATATCTTTCGGCGGGTTCGGCTTTGTCATTGCTATTTCCCAAGCTTCTGTGAATAAAGTGGCACGTCGACTAAACGAACGACCACGCAAGACCTTGGAGCTTGAAACTCCAGCGGAGAGATTTACTGCTTGTGTTGCATCGACCGGCTGAGGTGGCATTCGATACCCGCCTGTCGGTGGACGACTCCGTGGCCTGTGCCACCTGTCACGATCCGGAGAAAGCCTTTACGGACAACCCCCTGGTCTCGACGGGAATAAACGGCGGGCAGGGCAGCCGTAATGCGCCGGCCGTGATCAACCGCATCGGGGCGTCAGTGCAATTCCACGACGGCCGGTTTGATACGCTCGAGCAGGTCGTGGACTATTACAGTACCGGTGTCATTGCCAATCCATACCTCGATGTGGAGTTGCGCAGGTCAGATCTGTCTTTGGAAGAAACGCTGGAGTTGTATAGCCGGGGGAATCGCCCGGAGAGGGGAAAAGAGTTTTCCTGTACAGAAACTGGACTTTACGCGGCAGGAGAGCGCTGACCTTGTGGCGTTCATCCAGACACTGTTACGTGAATGGGCTTATGCCAGGGCGTACCGGACTTCA
>JBHHWI010000028.1:0-28754 GCA_046756445.1 Woeseia sp.
AGTTCCAGGGTGGCGCCCGCGGAGACCCGCTCCGTAATATAGTAGTCGCCTGCCAGCTCCAGGTAAGTGTCGCTGCTGTCGAGGTTGATCTGGTCGACGTTGATATGGTTGACCGATCCGCGTATCTCGAACTGCGGTGTCAACAGACCGCGAACGCCCGCCGAGAAAGCGAACCCGCTGTCGTCCAGACTGCCGGCCGCGGTGTCGATTTCCCCTCGAACAAAACGGGCTGTAGCCACCAGATCGAAATCCTCCGAGTAGTGCCAGAGGTAACCGCCGCCAAGCTCCAGGACGGTCGAATCGACATTGTTATTGAAGTCCAGCGTGGTCAATCCGCCGACAATCATCCAGTTGTTTTCCAGCTCGAACGAGCCATTAAACCGAATGCCGTCACCACCGCGGAAATCAACGTCGACGAATCGCAGCTCCGCATAGGTGTAACCCAGGTCAACCTGCTGTTGTGCGGCCGTCTGTGCAACGGCAACAGCCTGCCCAAGCAGGCCGGCCAAAAGAATTAGCATCCTCATTAAACTCTCCCCGCGGTCGCCCGCAGTGCGGGCGACCCTTTACACTACGCCAAAGAACGGCAAGGATGCTACCCGCCGCTTTACAGCCATGTCTAATCACATTCCGCGATAACGTGGCCGTTTCGCAACAGGTGATCCAGGCGCTTGTTTTGTTACCGATTTTCGGAAGCGTCGCACTGTCTCCGTTTGGCGTCAGTCGCCGAAAGACAACCGGCGCTTGCGCAAGTTTATGGGCGCCTTTGCAGGGCTATTCGCGAATGCCCTACCGATAGAACACGTGCCGGCCGATCCGGGTTGTGCGAACCCGCTTTCGCCGCCACGGCGCCTTGATTCGGGTGCTGTGGTAAAACAGCGCGCCGCCGGTCGGATCAGGCGGCGGGTCGACCAACAGCCTGGCAGCCAAGAGGAGGGCCACATTCCAGCTCCTCATGTCCCGCGGCCTGTCGCTCCTGCCATCGCACCACCATGAGAACTGACACGGCGGCTGTTCGCCGCCCTGATATACGACACGACAGGGCGTCGACGGAAAATGCCTGCTGCGCGTGCGATTGAGTATCGTCCAGCCCACCGCGATCATGCCGCGCCGACTCTCTCCCCTGGCCTCCCAGTAGATAGAAAGCGCGAGGCAGTGCTGCTCGTCCCGCAGTGTTCGAGCGTCGACCTTGTTCGTGCACACGATTCCGGTAATGCACACTAGTACGGGAAATATTCCACATCGAAACATAGTCGTGATTCTGCCCAGGCGAATAGAAGATGCGCTAACGGCTCATGCGAGCAATACGGTCATCTGCGCCGCATGCCTGAAATTGCGATGGACATTTTGTTGTGCGGAACATGAACAGTCGCTTAAGTGCGCCGAATACGGCGAGTTCAGGGCGCCGTGTGCGTTCTTATGTCATTTCGGTTCGGATTTTATGTCATGCACACGAATCAATTGGTGCTTCAGCGTCCTGGTATTGTCATGGCGCTGTACGATCTCCAATCGCCCGACGCAGCGTGATCGCTGCCGGTCGTCCCGGCGCCATTTGCGGCCCGTGGTT
Organism: Woeseia sp.; assembly: GCA_046756445.1. Lineage (GTDB taxonomy): Bacteria > Pseudomonadota > Gammaproteobacteria > Steroidobacterales > Woeseiaceae > JACZWL01. Next base: position 1,568 of record JBHHWI010000028.1, read on the forward strand.
GACGGGCCTTATGAACGGCAGCTAGTAAGTTTTCAGGGCGGCGTCATTCTCGCCTGGCGCCATTTGGTTATGGCCTGACCGCGATTGCGGACATATCAAGCGAATGAAAATGCACGTTCCGTGCATCACACATGTCGCAGATCGGTTATCGACACCGCACATCGATCTCAGTGCTGGATGCCGACAGCCGGCCGACGCAGACATGGGAGTCCATCCTTGCGACGGACTGAAATATACAGCTGGTATGAATTCTGGCGCTGGCCCGCGTTGTGGCTCGTCGTTGTCCTCACGGGACTTTTCACACGCAGCTATTTCCCGATCGACGAAACCAGGTATCTCGGTATCGCCTGGGAGATGTGGCTCAGCAGCGATTGGCTGGTGCCGCATCTGAACGGGCACCCATACAGCCATAAGCCGCCGCTGCTGTTCTGGTTGATCGTTGCCGGCTGGAAGCTCTTCGGGGTCAATGCCTGGTGGCCGCGGATCGTGCCGTCATTATTCGCGCTTGGCAATCTCGCGCTGACCCGGTGGCTCGGCAGGCGCCTGTGCCCGGAAGAACCGCTCGTGATGAACGCCGCGCCGCTGCTGCTGCAGGGGACATTGCTGTGGGCGGTGTTCACGACCATGCTGATGTTCGACATGCTGATGGTGTTCTTCGTGCTCGTCGCGCTTACCGGTATCGTCGTGGCTGCGGCAGGCGCGGCAGGCCGGGGCTGGCTGCTGACCGGCCTGGCCACCGGCCTGGCTTTGTTGAGTAAGGGTCCGGTTGCGTTGCTGTACATACTGCCGCCCGCGCTCGTCGCACCGTGGTGGGCGAGCGAGCATACCAGCCGGCGATGGAGTCGCTGGTATGGCGGTCTCGCCGTATCGCTGGTGATCGGCATATCCCTTGCCCTTTGCTGGGCCGTCCCGGCGGCGCTGGCCGGCGGGCCGGACTATGCCGACGCGATATTCTGGGGACAGACGGCACACCGGATAAGCGGCGACATCGTGCCGCATGCGCGACCGGTGTGGTGGTACGTCGCCGCTGTCCCGGTATTCGTGTTTCCATGGATGCTCTGGCCGCCCGCGTGGCGAGGCCTTGCCGGACTTTCTCGGCCCGGATCCAAAGGCAGTGTGCGCTTCTGCGCAGCCTGGCTTGCGCCGGCGCTGGTCGTGCTGAGTTTCATCGAGTCGAAGCAACCGCAATACCTGCTGCCGCTGCTTCCGGCGTTCGCACTGCTCACCGCTCAAGGCATTGCGCGACTTGACGCCGATGATGTCGGGCGCTGGGGGATGTGGCTTCCGGCGTCCTGCTTGGCGCTGCTCGGAATCGCGCTCGCGATCGTGCCGCTCGCCGTCGGCCACATCGATTCAACGGCGTCTTTGCAGGGGATTTCGATGTTCTGGGGCGCCGGTTTGCTGCTGGCGGCGGTGGGCTTGGGCGCCCTGCCGGCACGCACTCCGAAGGCGGCGGTCACGCTGTGGAGCACCGCCATCGTTGCCTTGATGGTTTTCCTGCACGTCGGTCCGCTACAGTCGATCACAGCCTTCAACGATGCTCGTCCGCTGGGCCACGTGCTGCTGCAGTTGCAGCATGACGGCGTACCGATCGCGTGGCTTCATGCTTATGATGACCAGTACCAGTTTGCAGGCCGCCTGACGTGTCCACTCGACGTCGTCGGTGACAGTGAGCTCATGCCTTGGATCGCTACGCATCCTGACGGCGCCGTTGTCGTACGCTACCGGGCGTGGGACCCGTCGTTGACAGACTCGGCGATCTATGCACAGCGCTGGCGCGGCGGGGCGATCGCCGTGTGGCAGGCGGCAAAGCTGACCCCGCATCGATGATTGGCGGGGAAGCCGAGAGAAGATCGTGCTGGCGGCTAAGTTACCGCCACGACAGGGCTCGCCTACTACGCCATCGACTTTGCCCGAATGAGATCTCGGACCGGCCGCGAATATTCAGAGTTAACGCAATCGAATGGGCCCCTCATGCTGTTTTTCTCTACGGCGGCCCGCCTTCTTCTCGAGCCACAATTATGCTTAACCGCCGCGTTGTTCGAGCAAGGCCTCCAGCTCGTCCATGATGGCGTTCATCTTGGCGACAACTGCACGGTACGGTTCGGGTTGCGTCATGTCGACGCCTGCGTTCAGCAGCAACTGATACGGGTAATCGGAACCGCCGGCCCGGAGCAGGTTCTTGTAATTCTCTACGCCGGATTCGCCCTCGTCCTTGATTTTCCGATACAGGGCCGTGCCCGCCGTCTGCGAGGTCGCGTACTGGAAAACGTACATGTTGTAGTAGAAATGCGGCACGAACATCCATTCGTTGGTGTACAGGTCGTCGATCACGACGACGCCTTCATCGTGGCCGTGATAGCGCTTCAGAATATCGCCGTACATCGCTGAGATCTTCTCACCCGATAATGCCTCGCCGCGCTCGGCCGCCTCGTAGAGGGCCAGCTCGAACTCGGCGAACATCGTTTGCCTGAAAAACGTTCCGCGCATGTCCTCGAGGCTGGAGCCCAGATAGAAGATCTTCTCGTCGATCGACTCGGCATTGCGGTTCATGTAGTCGAGCAGGATCAACTCCAGCGATGTCGACGGAATCTCGGCAATGAATGTGGCGTAGCTCACCGTCTCGAAGGGCTGCGCCTGCTTCGCATACACGCTGTGCATGGCGTGTCCCCATTCGTGCGCAAGGGTCGACAGCGACTGGTAGTCGTCATTGTGATTGAGCAGCAGATAGGGATGGACGTCATATGCGCCAGGTTGCATGTAGGCGCCCGATCGTTTGCCCCGTTGCGGATACACGTGCATCCAGCGCTCGGCCATCGCGTCGCGCTGCATCGATACCCAGTCATCGCCGAGGACATGCATGGCGTCGAGGGTGATCGCTTTGCTGGTCTCGATGTCGAACTCCTTGTCCAGCGAGACCAGCGGGGGATAGATGTCATAGTAGCGCATCTGATCCACGCCGAGCATTCTGGCACGCAGCCTGAAGTATCGGTGCAGCGTGGGCAGAGCGGTGTTGACCTCGGCAACCAGGGTCCGGTAGACGTCCATCGGAAGGTTGTCCTGAAAGAGCTCACGCTCCAGGACGCTGTCGTAATGCCGCGCCCTTGCCAGCGACACCTGCGTCTGAAGGTGGGTGTTCAGGACCCTGCCGACGCTGCTGCGGTACTCGGCCCACTTGTTCCAGAAGGCGTCGAACACGAGCTTGCGATCATCCCGGTTGTCGCTCTGGCGCCAGCGGCCGTAACCCTGTGAGTCGATGCGGTGTTCTTCGCCGTTGGAGAGCGTAACGGTCGGCCAGGGGATGTCGGAGTTCGCGATCAGGGAATAGATGTCGTTCGGCGCCGAAAACGACTGGGTAAAATAGGCAAGCGTCTCTTCGGCTTCGTCCCCGAGCGTATGAGGCGCATTCCGCAGGCTGTCGTCGAGCTGGAATGCGAACGGCGCCAGGCGCTGGTCTTCGTTGATATACGATTCGATCACCTCGCGTCCGACGGACAGTACCTCCGGCTGTATCCAGGCCGTGGCTTCCGTGTATCGGGCAAACATCAGGTCGCCGAGCTGCGCCCTCTCCTGGGTTTCCGTCACCCTCAGATCCTCGTCATTCTGCATGCTCGCATAGACGTACACGCGCGCCCCCTTGCGATAGGCGTCGGAGACCATCTGCAGGGTCGTATACAAGGAGTCGGCGCTGTCGCCGAGGGTTCCGCGGCGCTCTTCGATCCTGTCGAAATCTTCCATGACCTCGTCGCGGGCCTCGTTCCATGCCTCGACCGACGGATAGATCTCCGCGAGGTCCCAGGTGTATTTCGGATCCACGATCTCCGCCGAGTCCTCGGCAATGGCTGCTCCGGCAAGGACAAGCCAGGCCCCGGCCAGCAGGGCGAATGTCGGACGTTGCATCGGGGTCTCCCGTAGTCTGATTATGCGTGTTAGACAGGAACTGTCGTCACAGTTCACATGCCTATATCATACCCGCATGATGCCCACCGTGAATAACCGCACCCAGTGGCATTCAATTCCCTAATCTTCCTGATCTTCTTTACCATCGTCCTCGGGCTGCACAGCCTCCCGCTTCAGTGGCGCGCGAAGAAGACAAACCTGCTGCTGGCGAGCTACGTCTTCTATGCTGCGTGGAATCCGCCGTTCATCGTCCTGCTGTGGATATCGACGCTGACGGACTGGTTTGCCGCGCGGCGGATTGCTGTCAGCGGGGGTGCAGGCAAACGCATCTACCTGATCCTCAGCATCGTCATCAATCTCGGTCTGCTCGGCTATTTCAAGTATCGGGCGTTTTTCGAAGATAACCTGGCAGTCGTGCTCGCGGGGATCGGTGTCATGTACACGCCCGCCGAATTCGACATCATCCTGCCCCTCGGTATCTCGTTCTACACGTTTCAGTCGATGTCCTACAGCATCGACGTCTATCGGGGCAGGATCAAACCGCACCATTCCTTTCTCGACTTCGCCCTGTACGTGACCTTTTTCACACAGCTCGTTGCCGGGCCGATACTCCGCGCAGGGTTTTTTCTTCAACAGCTCGCAGCGGAGAACAAGGAGCGCTTCAACCAGATCGGATGGGGGCTCGCCATCGTCACGGTCGGCATGTTCGAGAAAGCCGTGCTCGCCGACGGCGTGCTGGCGCCGGTGGTCGAGCGGGTATACGGTGAGGCTGCCGCGGCGAACGGCACCGATGCGTGGATCGGGACAATGGCTTTCGCCGGACAGATCTTCTTCGATTTCAACGGCTACTCGATGATCGCCGTCGGGCTCGGCAAATGTCTCGGATTCGAGTTGCCGTGGAATTTCCTGTCTCCCTACGGCGCGATCGGCTTTTCGGACTTCTGGCGACGCTGGCACATCACGCTATCGACCTGGCTCAGGGATTACCTGTATATCTCTTTATCCGGCAACCGGGCGGGTCAGGCGAGGACCATCGTCAACCTGATGCTGACGATGCTGCTCGGCGGCTTGTGGCACGGCGCATCGTGGTTGTTCGTCCTCTGGGGCGGCGTGCACGGTGTCCTGCTGGTCGTGGAGCGTGTTCTCCGGGCGCTCTTCGGGAATTCCCCGCTCGCCCGTTCGGCGCCGGTGAAGGTACTGGCAGGCGCCGCCACCTGGCTCGCCATATGCCTGACATGGGTCCTGTTCCGGGCCGAGGACCCGGCGGCGGCGGCCAGTCTGCTGGCCGCGATGCTGACGTTTGATGGCGGGGACCGGCTGCTGGGGGTGATGGAAATCCGGGCGGTCCTCGTCGTGGTTGCCGCATTGCTGGCGGCGCACTGGTTCATGCGCAACCGGCGCTTCGAGACCGTGTTCAAGAGCCTGCCCTGGCCCGTCGTCGGGCTGATACTGGGAGCAATGCTGACGGCGATGGTGCTCTCACCGGGAGAGGAACGTGACTTCATCTACTTCGAGTTCTGATTGCGGGAGGGCCGGATGGGCGTGCGAACATCGATTCTGAATGCCGGAGAGGGCCGCACCAGGTGGTGGCCGGCCTGGGCGCTCGCAGCGGCTCTTGTGTTGTCGACTACAGGTGTTTGGGAGTGGCGTCTTCGCAGTGAAACGGTTTTGCCGGAATACGTCGACAACCGTGCGCTCTGGGTCGCCACCCGACACGAACTCGACAGCTACGGCAGCAGCGCCGTTGCCGTGCTGGGCGCCTCCCGCGTGCAGCGCGCGATTCATCCGGAGACACTCGCCAGGGCACTGGGCGGCAGGGTCGCGCAGCTCGCGGTCGAGGGCACCTCGGCCATTCCGCTGCTGGAAGACCTGGCCGCCGATCCGCGTTTCACGGGCACGGTACTTTTTTCCGTTGCACCCGCGTTCTCCTACAATCGCAGATTGTCGAAACTCGACGCGGGCAATCAGTCGGCATGGATCGCGCATTACCGCTCGCAATCGCGTTCGCGGCGCATCGAGCACGATTTGCGTCTTGCAGTACAGGGGGTGTTCACTTTCCGATCCCCGGATGCGGCCCTCACCCGGGTGCTTCCCGAATTGATCAAGAACGGCAGTTTGCCGGGCCCTGATTTCAAGCACACGTTCAGAGACAGATCGGTGCGCATCGACTACGCGAAGTTCGATCAACCAGCAAATCCACAGCGCATCGTCGACCTTTATCTCCAGAATACCGAGCCGTACGAAGCAGATGAGTTCTCGGATCTCGTAAACTACATCTCCGCGCTGGTCGATATTCTCACAGCCAAGAACTGTCGGGTCATTTTTCTGCGCCTGCCCTCGGGAGGTATCGTGAGACAGCTCGAGCGGCGGATGTTTCCGAACGAGCGGTTCTGGGGATACATGGAGCAGAATATCGGTGCCGAGTTTATCCACTTCGAGGATTATCCCGAGCTGTCCGGATACCTGAGCGTCGACGGGTCGCACGTTGCCTCCGAAAAATCGGCGGCTTTTACCGAAGCGCTTGCCAGTGTTATTCGACGCTAGGAACGGGGACGTACTCCGGGACGCACGCCGGGGCCCGTCCCATTCATTTATTGTGTAAATTAACGTGATGACCTCCGCAGCACCACAGCGCCTGATTCGATTGCTGATACGAATCGGCATCAGTGGACTGGCGCTTGTTCTGTTCGCTATGCACGTGGCCGGCAGCCCGCGATTCGAGGTCATCGACCGTATCGAGAACTATCTCTATGACGTCCGCGTGCGACTGACTATGCCGGGGACGATCGATGACCGGATCGTGATCGTCGATATCGATGAAGCGAGCCAGGCGGAGCTGGGTCAGTGGCCGTGGCCCAGGGACACCCTCGCCGACATCGTGGATAACCTGTTCGACGGATACGGAATCAAGGCGCTCGGGTTCGACGTTCTTTTCGCGGAAGCGCAGGAAACCTCGGCGGAGCGCGTGATTGCCGAGCTCGAAGCCAGCGAGTTTGCCGAGCAAGCCGCGGTCCGCGACAGGTTGCAGCTCATGCGAGAGTCGCTGGACAGCAATATCCGCTTTGCCGAATCGTTGATCGCGAGAGATGTCGTAACGGGATTCGTATTCAAGGATTCACTGGCCGACAACGAGCCGGAGACGACCGGAGTCCTTCCAGCGCCGGTCATCGAAGCAGGAGCGATCGAAGACGTCGATGTGCTGTTCGTCGAAGCGGCGGGTTTTGCGGGCAACCTGCCGGAACTCCAGGAAAACGCCGCCGACGGCGGATTTTTCGATGCACCGCTGATCGATGCCGACGGCGTCTTCCGGCGGACGCCGCTTGTTCAGCGCTTCCGCGGCGATCTCTATCCGGGGCTGGCGCTCGCGGTCACGCGGCTGGCCACGGGCTCGCCGCCGATCGGGCTGTCTTTCGCCGAGGCCGGTATGGACGGACTGACAGGCGTCGATCTCGAGTTCCTGCGCCTGGGCGAGGTCGACGTTCCCGTCAATGAGCAGGTTGCGGTATTCATACCGTATCGTGGCCGGCAGGGAAGTTATCACTACATATCCGCGAAAGACGTCGTGACCGGCAGTGCGCGCCGGGACTTTCTCGAGGGCAGGATCGTGCTGCTGGGGGCGAGCGCCGCCGGGCTCCTCGACCTGCGCGCGACACCGGTCGGGCAACGCTACATCGGAGTGGAGGCACATGCGAACCTGATCTCGGGCCTCCTGGACGGGACAATCAAACAGCAACCGCCCTATTCCGACGGCCTGGAGCTAACGCTGCTGCTGTTGCTCGGCTTGCTGACCGCGCTGGTTCTGCCGCGACTTGCACCGATCCTGGCTTTGCTGTTCGTACTCTCCCTGGTCGCCGCGATAATGGCGAGCAATCTGTGGATGTGGTCGTCGCTTGGTCTGGTCGTGCCGATTGCGTCGTTACTTTGTTATACGCTGATCGCGGCACTGTTGCAGATCAACTACGGTTTCTTCGTCGAGTCGCGCAAGAAACGCCACCTCTACCGCACGTTCGGGCAATACGTGCCGCCGGCGATCGTGGAGGAAATGGATCAGAGCGGCGAGGAAGTGTCGCTCGACGGCGAGAGTAAAGTGCTGTCGGTTTTGTTTTCCGATGTGCGGGGGTTCACGACGCTGTCGGAGGGTCTCGAGGCGAAGGAGCTGACGCGGCTGATGAACGCGTTTCTGACGCCGGTAACTAAGGTCATCCAGCGAAATCGCGGCACGATCGACAAGTACATGGGCGATGCTGTCATGGCGTTCTGGGGAGCGCCGCTGGCCGACCCTAATCATGCCGAGCATGCGGTGAAAACGGGTCTGGAGATGATCGAAACGGTAGCCGAGCTCCGTGAGTATTTCGCGTCACAGGGCTGGCCGCCAATAGAGATCGGCGTCGGCGTCGCCAGCGGTGAAATGAACGTCGGCAATATGGGCTCCGAGTTCCGTATCGCTTATACGGTTCTGGGAGACACGGTGAACCTCGGATCCCGGCTGGAAGGGCTGACCAAGCAATACGGTGTCAGCATGATCGTGAGCGAGGGCACGGCACGGCTCGGTCCCGATTTCGCTTACCGTGAGCTGGACCTTGTCCGGGTCAAGGGCAAGCATGAGCCGGTCGCAATTTACGAACCATTGGGTCGCCTGTCCGACATTCGCAGTGAGGCAAGATACGCTCTGGACAAGTTTAGCGGCGCGCTCGAAGCCTACCGCAGACAGGACTGGGATGCGGCGGAGCGCTCTCTGGCCGAGCTCGGGGAATCGGACGATCAGGTCCTATATAATGTTTACCTTGATCGTATTCGGCAGTTTAGGCAGGAGCCGCCACCAGGGGGCTGGGACGGAGTTTTCGACCACCTGACGAAATAGACCGTCCCAATCAAAAGGGATTTGCAATGCCATTGAAGACGCTTCGGGGAAGAACAAGAGGCATCGTCTGGATACTGATACTGTGGCTCGGCAGCAATGCCGCTGCGGTGTCGGCCCAACAACCCGATACACTTCAAATTGCGGCGAATGCCGCGAACCGGCGATTGCTCAGCGAAGCGGAACAGCTCCTCGGCAGGTCTCTGAGCGGGCGCGCCTACGATCTGCTGAGCCCGCACGAAGCGCGACTCGCCGGTAACCCACTCTACGATTATTTCCTCGGCGTTGCAGCGCTGGATACCGGCCGTATCGGCGAAGCCATATTTGCCCTGCGACGGGCCCTGTCGGTGGAACCCGGGTTCTCCGGCGCGAGAATGGAACTCGCGCGCGCTTACTACGAAGCCGGCAACAACGGGCTTGCACGGCCGCTATTTGTCGGCTTGCTCGATGAAAACCCACCGCCGGCCGTCAGGGACGTGCTGAGCCGCTACATCGAGGCGATCGACGCGAGACCCGCCGCGCCGCAAAGCCGGTTCATGTCCTTTGCGGAGTTGTTCGCCGGTTACGACAACAACGCAAACGGTTCGACATCCAACCAGCAATTCCTCGGATTCACGCTGAATCCCGAGAACGTCGAGACCGAATCGCCGTTCGCCGAGCTGGGGACGGGCTTCGACTGGTTCGTGCCGCGCAGTACGCAGTTCGCCTGGCGCTTGAACGCAAGAATCAGTCATCGGGACAACACAGACGCGTCATTCGTCAACGCCACGACCGCGAGCGGCCTTGGCGGTTTGGTTTGGCAACGCGGCAACTATTTCGGACACCTGTCGATCGGTGGCTACTGGGGAGCACGCGACGGCGAGTCCAATGAGAATTATGCAGGCGTGGATACGCTGCTCGGCGTGCGTCTGAATGGCAACTGGGACGTAACCGCGGGCATTCGCGCAGGCGCACAGCGTTACGATGCGAACATCGAAATTCTGGACGTTGATCGGCTGCTTTATACGCTGGGCGTAACGAGGCGGTTCGAATCGGGCGGGAGGCTGACGCTGGAGGGCGTCGGCGGCGGCGACTCGGAAAAGCGAATTGGCTCGCCGTATGGCAATTCCAAGACGGGCGGGCGCCTGAGCCTGTCAGCGCCGATATCGAATTCGATTTTTTTTTATTGCTCTGTCGGCAGCCTGACCAGCGACTACGACGGCTTGTTCTTCGGTGCGCTGCGGGAAGACGAGCAGTTGACCTCGATTCTGCAAGTCGAGTTTCGTGACGCGCTTGCCGACGGACTCTCGATTATTCCCCGTCTGCGTTACGTCGACAACGAATCCGAGGTGCCGCTCTACGAGTACGACCGCACGGAAATAGGGATCGTCTTCAAATGGGCGCCGAGATAATGAGCAGGCGATCGTTTCAGGCGCTATGGCTGATATTTGCGATGCTTCTCGCGAACATTGCAACCGGCCAGGACGCGGGCGAAGTGATATTCGTGACCGGCTCGGTCACGGCTGAGCGCGAGCCACCGGTCGCGCTTGCCAAGGGCGACAGGGTGCTCGTGCAGGACACCATAGCTACCGGTGCAGCGTCGCGAGCACAGTTACTCATGATCGACGGCGCGAGAATCGCAATCCGGCCGTTGAGCCGCCTGCGCATCGAGGAATACGCTTTTCCGAGCGGCGAGGGCGCAGCGCCGGGCCAGCCGATCGTAACGACGAGCCGGGATCGAAGCGTAACGAGTCTCCTGAAGGGCGGGTTCCGCAGCATAACAGGGGCCATCGGAAAAGACGTCGAGGAAAGTTACGAGGTTCGGACCCCGGTCGGCGTTCTCGGCATTCGCGGCACGGATTATGCGGCTGTGTTCTGTCGCGGAGACTGCAACTGGGCGCCGGGCATCGGTGCCGCGGCGCCTGTGGAGGACGGTCTGTACCTCGGTGTGAATGAAGGTATCGTCGTCTTTCGAAACGAGTTCGGAGACATCGAAATAAGAGCCGGCGAATTCGCGTTCATACCGCTCATCGATCGCAGACTGCGACGGCTGCGGGAGCCGCCAGCGGTCCTGCTCGATGATCGCGATCTGGACTTTGGTTCGGACACCGCCGGGCCCCGGCCGCCTGCCAGGGCGGGCAAGCCACCCCCGCCGGATGACACCGATGACGGTTCCGGCGGACCGCCGACCGATCCCGACGGATCGGGCACCGGCTTCGATAGCAAGCTGAGCATCAGGCGCGCGCCGGAGGCGGAATCCGCGGCCCCGGACAGCGCGCAGCAGGGCCAGGGTACCGACGGGACTCGAGAGCCACCCGAACAGGGGATCATCGGCACCGATCCCGACGGCACGCCGATCGATATGACTCCCGGAGACGTGCGGCCGCAGGACAACCGGACCATCAGTTATTCGACCGGCCCACTCGGCCTGCCCGATGAGGCGTTCAGCGGAACGCAGGACAACGCCCCGGGCGAGTATCAACTGGGCCCGGGCAACGAGCTCTTGGGATTCGTGGCTCCGTATCCCCCGACCGCCGCTCCCGATACGGGCGTCTTCGATATCGGCTCGTCATCGACTGTTGAAACCGGGTTCGATTCGGTCACGGTGCTGCGCTGGGGTCGGTGGGCAGGGGGCAGTGCGAATATCACGCTGACGCGTGGCGTGGACGCGAGCCAGAATCTCGCCAATCAAAGTATCCATTGGGTCAGCGGGCCCGCGACAGCACCGCCGGTAATGCCGATAGCCGGGACCGCCAATTACGTCCTGATCGGTGGCACGTCGCCGACAGACAACTTCGGCAATATCGGCGTCCTGGGATCGGCGACGTTTCAGGCGGACTTCACCCGGCAGACCGTCATGAGCACGATCGATCTCAATATCAACAACTTTAACTGGATGGCGACCGGCAACGGCAGGATCGGCGCAATGGCGGGTTTGCCGCCGCATCTGTTCCAGGGCATGTACACCAACGTCGTCATTACCGGCGCTGGCGGAACATTCACTGGCAGAGGCATGTTCAGTGGATTCTTCAGCCAGCCCGGACCGGCGTCTGATCCGGCGTTTCCCGGCGGCGTGGGCATGACGTACTCCTTGCAGGATCAGGGGGCCTCGACCGCAGTGTCGGGTGCCGTGGTATTCGGAAATCCCTAGATTTGTGCCGGGACAGGAAAAATTGGGGACGGACCCCGCGGGGTCCGTCCCCCTTTTGTCGAGGTATTAACCGGTGACTTACGAACTGGCAATCGTCGGCGCGGGACCGGCGGGCCTGAGCGCCGCCGCACGTGCGCAGTCGCTCGGCAAATCCTACGTATTGCTCGAAGCCAGTCCGGCCTTCGCCAACACGATCCAGCGATACCAGAAGGGCAAGCACGTCATGGCCGAGCCCGGCGTCGTGCCGCTGAGAAGCGATCTCGGATTCACGGCGGGGACGCGCGAAGCCGTCCTCGGCGCATGGCGTGAAGGTCTCGACAGCCAGGTCATCAGCGTCCGCTACGATGCAGAGGTCAAGGCGATTGCCGGTAGTCGGCCCGAGTTCGAACTCACGCTGGCTGACGGAGAAATCGTTCAGGGCGATTCGGTCATTCTCGCGATCGGGCTGCAGGGCAATATCCGCAAGCTCGGTGTCCCTGGCGAGGGCGCCGCGATCGTGCAATACCAACTCGACGATCCCGACGAATATCAAAACGAGACGATCGTGATCGTCGGCGCGGGCGATGCGGCGATCGAGAATGCGGTGGCGCTGGCGAGAAACAATAAAGTGGTCATCATCAATCGCCGCGGTGAGTTCGCGCGCGTCAAAGAAGGGAATCTCGCGCTGATCACGCGCGCGATCGACGACGGTACGGTTACCTGCTTCTACAATACCAGCGTCGACTCGGTTGAAGCCGGCAACGGCGCCGGCGGCGCTATCGTTCTGAACACCGAGACCGGCCAGACGAAAGTTCCATGCGGGCGCGTCATCGCGAGGATCGGCGCCGTCCCACCGCGTAAATTCGTGGAGTCCTGCGGCATCGAGTTCCCGAGCGATGATCCCACGACGCTGCCGGAGTTGACCGCGCAATATGAGTCGAATGTTCCGGGCCTGTATGTGATCGGTGCATTGGGCGGCTATCCGCTGATCAAGCAGGCAATGAACCAGGGCTATGAAGTCGTCGAGTTCATTGCCGGCAACGACATCCTCCCGGCCGATCACGGCGTCCTCGAACAGGAATTCCAGAGTCTGCCGTTCGGTCTCGGCGTAGATGAAACGCTGAACCTGATTCGCGAGCGTATTCCGCTGTTTGCCAACGTCAACGGCCTCGTGCTCCGGGAGCTCGTGCTCGCGAGCGAACTGTTGACGCCACAGCAAGGTGACATCATTTTCCGCAAGAACGACTACACGAACTCCTTTATCACGATCGTAGAAGGCGCGGTCGACATCGAAGTGGATAACGGCCGCGCAATCCGACTGACCGAGGGCGAATTCTTCGGCGAGATGAGTCTGTTGTCCGGCCGGCGGCGCGCTGCGACGGCGCGCGCGGCCGATTCCTGCGTGCTGCTCGAGTCCCCGCGGCGCGACATCATCAGATTGATGAACAGCTACGAGCAAGTGCGGCGCGTCGTCGATCAGCACTTCATTATTCGCACGATGCGGGCAGGCCTCGTTCCGGATGCGCCGTTCGAGGAGTTGAACGCCGTCGCGTTGTCGGCAGATCTCCTGTCGTTCAAAGCGGACGACGTGATCTTCAACGAAGGTGATGAGGCCGATGGCCTTCATCTGATTCGAAGCGGATCGGTTGCAGTATCGAAGAGGATCGGCGGCCGCGACATCGTTACGTCTTACGTTGCGGCCGGAAATTACGTCGGTGAGATGGGCCTTCTCGGGCGGACCAAACGCTCGGCAACCGTGAAGGCGACCGTGGCAACCGAGTCCATATTCCTGGGCGCCGATGTCTTCCTCAAGATGCTCGAGCGTAACAAAGGATTGCGCGAGCGGGTGCAGGAGAAAGTCAAGGAACGGTTGAGCGAAAACCTGCGCATGGAGGCGCAGCCCGAGGCAGGCGATCTCATCTCCTTCCTGATGCAACAGGGGCTCGGCGAGGCGACGGACGTGTTGCTGATCGACGAGTCGCTCTGCATCGGTTGCGATAACTGCGAGAAAGCATGCGCCGAGACGCATGGCGGCACGTCGCGGCTCGACCGCGCCGCAGGCCCGTCTTACGCTCAGGTCCACGTGCCGACATCCTGCCGGCACTGCGAGGACCCACATTGCATGAAAGACTGTCCGCCCGACGCCATTCGCCGGGCGCCGAACGGCGAAGTCTACATACAGGAGAGCTGTATCGGTTGCGGTAACTGCGAACGGAACTGTCCTTACGACGTGATACAGATGGCAAGTCGGAAGGAGAACGCACCGGGGCTTTTGTCCTGGTTACTGACCGGGCGCGGCCCCGGGCCGGGCGAACGGCAGCCCATTGCTGATGAGAGCGCGGCGAAGAAAGCCGTCAAGTGCGATATGTGTATAGACCTGTCCGGCGGGCCCGCATGCGTGCGCGCCTGTCCGACCGGCGCAGCACTCAGAATCAGCCCGGCCGAGTTCGGACGAATCGCAAAGCGCGCCTGATGCACGAATCGATACTGGCATTCAAGAAACGCAGATACCTCTGGGTATCTTTGGGCTTGGCTCTGCTTGCGATAATCGCTTACTGGATTAACGATCCGCAGGAGCCGGCGAACGGCGGCACGCCGCTCGGATATACGCTCGGCACGATCAGCGCACTGATGATCCTGTGGTTCGCCTGGTTCGGCATTCGCAAGCGGCGATACGCGTCGACGCTCGGAACCGTGCAGGGATGGTTATCGGCGCATGTCTACCTCGGTATCGCCCTCGTCATCATGGTGCTCCTGCACGCGGGATTCCAGTTCGGATACAACGTGCACACGCTCGCGTTGTTTTTAATGCTGCTCGTTGTGGCGAGCGGGATCTATGGCGTCACCGTCTATATCAAATACCCGGACCGGCTGAGTGAAAATCGCGGCGGCGCAAACCGCGCAGAGCTGGTCGATCAACTCGGCGATATCGATCGTCGCAGCAGAAAAGTTGCCGAAGGGCTTTCGCTGGAGTTTCGGGAGCTTGTGACCAGCGGCATCAGCCGAACGCAACTTGGTGGCTCAGTCTGGGCTCGCCTGCGCGGACGCGACCAGTCACAGGTCGTATTGAAGGGCAGCAATGGTTCCGAGGTCGTCGCGAACCCCTGGCAGGCAGCTGCACTCGACTGGCTTGCGGATCAACAATCCCGAACGAGCGATCCAGTAGCTGCCGCGACGATCGGCGAGTTGTCCGCGCTTTTGCGCAACAAGCGCAAGCTACTCAAGCAGCTCACGGAGGACATGCGCTTGCAGGCGACGATCGAAGTCTGGCTTTACGCGCACGTGCCGCTGACGGCAGGCCTTCTGGTCGCGTTGCTCGTGCACATCGTTACCGTGTTCCTGTACTGGTGACGCCGTGAAATACCTGATTCGTTTTATTTCGAGAAACCCGGCGGGTGGCGTCGAGCATCACGACAAACTTGTCGATACGGCCGTGATCACAATCGGCCGTGCGACCGATCAGATCCTGCATCTTAAAGACAGGCGCGCCCGCTTACAGCATGCACAGATCGAGGAGAAGAGCGACGGCGTTCATATATCCACGAGCGCATTGGCAGGCGTCACGGTCAACGGACGGTCGCAGCGCGATGCCCTGCTGACGATTGGCGATGAGATCGAAGTCGGCGCCAACATACTGGGTATCATCGAACCCCCGCCGGATGTCGATTTTGCGGTTACTCTCGAACTGAGCGCGGAGGCGCGGACCGAGGGCCTTGCTGAAGACTGGAGTGTTGCGGGCGCCGGCGTTACGGAGCTGAGCAAACGAAAATTGAGTTGGTACACCGCGCTCGTCGTTCTTTTGCTGGCTTTGTTGATTCCGGCGGCCGGGCTCCTGCATCCGACTGTTGCCTCCGTATTGCGTAACAGCCTACTGCCGGACGACGGCCTGTGGCTGGCGGGACCGATACACAGCAAGCACTCGAGCACGAGCAGCGAGTGCAACAAATGTCACACGGATCTATTCACCCGCGTGAGCGACCAGGCCTGCGAAGAGTGCCACGAGACCGATCGGCATGTACGGCCACCGGGGCAGGCCGTACTCGGGGAGCAGCGTTGCGCAGGTTGTCACCTGGAGCACAACGAGCCGCCGTCTCTGATCAAACGCCATCAAGGTCTCTGCGCCGGTTGTCACCGGGATATGCCGGCCGACACCGGTTTCGAGAACGCGTCCGATTTTCTCGACGCGCACCCGCGCTTCAAGGTCAGCCTGCTGCAGCCATCCGCACCCGATACCGGAGATAACGAGTGGGCGGCACAGCACATGATTCTTTCGGAATCGCGCAGCCTAGATCGATCCAATCTCCGCTTCGATCATGCGGTCCACCTAGACGAAGACGGCATCGTCACGCCTTCGGGACGGCGGGTCATCGAATGTGTCGACTGCCATGTGCCGGAGCCCGGAGGCGCACGCATGAAGCCGATATCGATGGACGAGAACTGCAGCGGCTGTCATACGCTGACTTTCGATCCCGACGATCCGCGCCGAGAGGTTCCACACGGAGATCCGGAAGGGGTCGTGCAGGTATTGATCGAGTATTACAGCGCAAGACTACTGGGCGAGGATCCCGATGGCGGCTCCCAGAGGATTCGGCGTCCGGGACGCGCGCTCACGAGAGAGGATCGCGACAGGGCTGCCGCGGAAGCGAGGGTTCGGGCAATGCAGATCGCGGAGGACCTCTTCGAGAGACAGGCCTGCGCCAACTGTCATGAAGTGAGCAAAACAGACAACGAGTCGATGCCGTGGCGCGTCGAGCCGGTGCGCCTGACCGCGTTCTTTTTCCCGCACGCGAATTTCTCCCATGCGGCCCACGATACGGAAGTTACGAGCTGCGATGGCTGCCACGGAGCATCGTTGTCTGCGTCATCGCACGACGTCCTGATTCCCGGCATAGAAACCTGTCGCGACTGCCATGGCAGCGGCAGCGCGCGCCGTAACGATGCCTCGCAGATACCGAGCGCCTGCATCATGTGCCACAGTTTTCATTTTCCGGATAAAGGACAGTACCCGTGATTCCGCCGGTGCGTGCTGCGTACCCGATCATCATCTCGCTGTTCCTGTCCGCCTGCGCTGGCGGCAACCGACCGCCCGCGGCCGGCGTCGATCCGGGTACGCCTTCTACGGGTTGTGACGGATCCTGCGCCGATACGCCGACGTCCCTGACCGTTGGCGACGTCCAGGGTGTCGCCGCGCGGGCCGTGGCCGAAGCGCAGGCGAGAAGCGTTGCCGCGACGATCGCCGTCACGGACCGCGTAGGCAACGTGCTGGCCGTATTTCGGATGAACGGTGCTGCCACGTCGGTGACGGTGGCCTCGCCCGGGGCGGCTGTCGATGGCGGGCTCGAGGGTGTCAACATCGTGCCCGACACGCTCGCGGCGATAGCAAAAGCCGTCACCGGCGCGTATCTGTCTACCGAGGGCAATGCGTTCAGCAGCCGCACGGCAAGTCAGATCGTGCAGGACCACTTCAATCCACAGGACAATCAGCAACCGGCGGGACCGTTATTCGGCGTGCAGTTCAGCCAGCTACCCTGCTCGGATATTGCGGCGCGCTTTTCGGGCGGCGCCCCCGGCGCCGGGCCCTACCGGTCGCCGCTCGGTCTGTCGGCCGACCCGGGCGGCTTTCCGCTCTACAAGTCCGGGACCGTTGTCGGCGGCATCGGCGTCATTAGCGATGCGCTGTACTCCTTCGATGCAGATATTTCCGACGTCGATATCGATAACGACGAATTGATCGCCGTCGCGGGCGCTTCGGGTCTCGCGGCGCCGGGGGACCGGCGCGCCGACAGAATTGCGGTCGACGGCCGATCGCTGCGCTTCAGCGACGGCAGCGAGAGCGACTTGTTCGCCGATCCTGCCGCCGCCGCATCGTTTGCCAGTATCAACAACGTTGCCGGCGCGTTGGTTGCGGTTCCTGGTTATACCGTAGCCAGTATCAGCGCAGGCAGCGCCTTCGGTCACGCCGCGTCCGGCATCCGGCCGGATTCACTGGACTACCCGGGTCTCGATGCATTCGTACTCGTCGACAACGCAAACGCGGAACGCTTCCGACCGATGGCCGGCACCGATGGCCCGATGGGACTTACCGCTACAGAGGTCCATGCCATCCTCGCGCAGGCCCTCACGATTGCGAACCGTTCGCGCGCGCAAATCCGGCTGCCCGTGAACACGCCGGCGCGCGTTACGATTTCCGTCGTCGATTCCAACGGCGTTGTGCTCGGCGTCGTCCGAAGTCGCGATGCGCCCGTCTTCGGGATCGACGTCTCGCTACAAAAAGCGAGGACGGCAACCTTTTTCTCGTCCGCGGGCGCGGCGGCGGCACTCAACGGTGTCCCGGCAGCCACCTATCTCAACGGTGGGCTCACCGTATTGAGAAAGGAAGCGCTTTCGCAATACGTCACCGCGGCACAGATTTTCCTCGGCCTGCCGATGGCGCTGACAGACGGTGCCGTTGCGTTTTCGGATCGCGCAGGCGGCAATCTGTCGCGGCCTTATTTCCCGGACGGCGTGACCGGCAATCCGGCGGGGCCGTTCAGCAAGCCGGCCGGCCGTTGGAGTCCCTTTTCGACCGGCCTGCAGCTCGACCTCGTCTACAACGCTATCGTTCAGCACATCGGCTTCGTGCTCGGGGCGGCACCCGATGTGCCGGCAAACTGCACGGGCATAGACGGCTTCGATAACGCGTTCGCCCTGTCGGGCGTTATTGCCGAGCTTGCGAACGGCAGTCAGATCTTTCCGGGCAGCGTGCCGATTTACCGGGGCGCCCAACTGATCGGCGGGATCGGCGTGTCGGGTGACGGCGTCGATCAGGACGACATGATCGCATTCCTCGGCGTGCACGAAGCAGCGCTTCAAGTCGGCGGCTTCAGCAATGCCGCGCGCCAGATTCGCGCAGACAACCTCACGCCGCAGGGGGTGCGGCTGCGCTACATCAACTGCCCGGTGACACCCTATATAAACAGCGACGAGCAGAATGTCTGTGAAGGCAAGTAAATTCATTTGTCTGTTGCAGGCAGTTTCGATGCTCGTCATCGGGCAGGCTCTGCGCGCCGGGGAGGCGAAGGAAGAGAATGGACTGCTGGACTGCAGCGGGATTTACGAAGACCAGCCGAGGCGACGCCGGCCCGGGCGGCCGAAGCCGCCGCTTTGGCCCTGCGACGAAGACGCCCTGGCGCCCGCACTGTGGGGCATGCTGCCCGAATTCACCGCTGTGCCGGATCGCTGGCGTATCGTCTCGGCGCTGGGCTATCCGGATCGATGGTGGGATCCGTATAACGGCAACAATGTGCTCAAGGGCGACCGGCCGGCATTCGGTGACGACTGGTTCGTGAGCTTCAATCTGATTTCCGACTCGACCTTCGAAGACCGGAGCGTCCCGACGCCGGTCGCATTCGCGACGACGCCCGTCTCCGACACGCTCGATCAAATCGGCAGACCCGACCAGGACGCGTTCACGCAGAATTTCATTTTCGAGGCCGTGCTCTACAAGGGCGATACCGTTTTCAAGCCGCCCGATTACGAGATTCGCTTCATACCGGTTTTCAATTACACGAACGTGTCGGTCGAGGAAGCCGGCGTACTCAAAGTCGATACGACATCGAGCCTGACCCGTAAAGAGGGTTTCTTCGGCATACAGGGGCTCTTTGTCGACAAACACCTGCGCAATGTATCGGAGCGTTACGACTTCGACAGCATCCGCGTGGGGATTCAGCCCGTAACCGCGGATTTCAGGGGCTTTTTGTTTCAGGACAGCCCGTTCGGCATTCGTCTGTTCGGCACGCGTGACAACAACCGGTGGCAATACAATATCGCCTGGTTCCGACGCATCGAGAAAGACACGAACAGCGGCCTCAACGACATTACCGAGAACGATCTATCCGACGCGCTTCGAAATGACCACGTTTTTCTCTTCAATCTGTATCGCCAGGACTTTCCCTGGCTCGGGTTCACGTCGCAGGCTGTCCTGGTTCACAACCGTAACGACGAGACCGACTTCATCGACGACAACGGTTTCCTGACGCGCCCGGCCGCGCTGGGCATCCAGAAGAATCGCGAATACGAAGTCACCTATGTCGGCATAAACGGCGACGGCCATATCGGCCGATGGAACCTGTCACTGTCCGCGTACTACGCATTCGGCCAAGAGACGCCCGCCACGTTCGCCGACATAGAAAGCGAGATCAGCGCGGCATTTGCGGCGGCCGAGGCGTCCCGCGATTTCGATTGGATCCGGGTAAGGGGCACGGTCATTTATGCGAGCGGCGACGACGACCCCTACGACGACAAGTCGACCGGATTCGACGCGATCTTCGAGAACCCCCTGATTGCGGGTGCGGACTCGAGCTTTTGGATCCGGCAGGCGGTGCCGTTGATCGGCGGCGGACGCGCAACCTTGTCGGGGCAGAACGGGGTCCTGAACTCGCTGCGCCCGAACAAGGGGCAGGGTCAGTCGAACTTCACGAACCCGGGGCTGATCCTCGTGGGCGCCGGGGCGGACTTCGACCTCACGCCGAAAATTCGGGCATCGGTCAATGTCAATCATCTCTGGTTCGACACGACCGAAGTCTTGCAGGCCGCGCGTAAGCACGGTGGCATTTCGAAGGACATCGGCCAGGACCTGTCGTTCTCGGTCATATACCGACCGCTGACTTCGCAGAACATCATCGTGCGCGTCTCGGCCTCGGCGTTGATTCCGGGGGGCGGTTACAAGCGCCTGTTCGGCGACGACACACCGTTCTCCGCCCTGGCGAACCTGATACTGAGTTACTGATTCGTGGCGACAAGAATCACATTGATTGCTCTTTCGGTTGTGATGTGCCGTCTGGCAAATGCAGCCGAGGAAGAACACGCCCGCGAAATCGACTACCCCTTTTATCCACCGGCGCCGCATGAGCAGACACAAGCAGAGGCCGATAGCAAGAGCGCAGGCTGCGTGAGTTGCCACACGGCGAGCGATTCGGCGAGCATGCATGAAAGCCCGGCGGTCGTGCTCGGCTGCACCGATTGCCACGGCGGCTCGCCGGTGGTATCGGTTCCGCCTACGCCCTATACCGACGAGAGCTACGCCGCTGCGAGAGACGCGGCCCATGTGCAGCCGCGGTACCCGAAATCCTGGCATTACCCGTCGAGCGCCAACCCCGAACGTTCCTACACGCTGCTTAACCGTGAGAGCAGGCAATACGTCCGCTTCGTGAACCCCGCCGACTACCGGGCGGCAAACGAGGCCTGTGGCGCCTGCCACAAGCCGATAATCGACGCGAGCATCCGCAGCATGATGGCAACAGGCGTCATGCTGTGGGGCGGTGCCGCTTATAACAACGGTATCCTGCCATTCAAGGACTACATCCTCGGCGAGGGATACACGCCCGACGGCGACGCGGCCATAGTGACGGGCTCCGGGCTGCCTCCCGAGGTGGCGAAAAGACACGGCGTGTTGCCGGAACTCCACCCCTTGCCGGCCTGGGAGACCGTGAAGCCCGGTGACGTGTTCCGCGTGTTCGAACGAGGCGGCAGGAATATCCTGAATCTGTTTCCGGAGACGGGTATTCCGAACGTGATCGGACAGATACAGCGCCTCGAGGAACCGGGGCGGCCCGATATCCGGCAGTCGAACCGCGGACCGGGAACGGGCGCACGCATCTCGGTGCCGCTGATAAATATCCACAAGACGAGGCTCAATGATCCGTTTACCTGGTTCTTGGGGACGAACGATCAGCCGGGCGACTATCGCTCATCCGGTTGTGCGTCCTGCCATGTCGTGTATGCAAACGACAGGGACTCAAGACACTCGGGTCCATACGCGAAATTCGGGCGTGATGGCGAATCGGTGACCCAAGACCCGACGATTCCGAAGGGGGCATCGGGACATCCGTTGAGACACCGGTTCACCAGGGCGATCCCGACGAGCCAGTGCATGGTCTGCCACATGCATCAGCCGAACATGTTCCTGAACTCCTACCTCGGCTACACGATGTGGGACTACGAGTCCGATGCCCCGTTCATGTGGCCGGAGCGACAACAGGAACTCTCGATCGCCGAAAAACGCGCCGTGCTCGATCGCAACCCCGAAGGCGCCGCCGTGCGCGGCAAGTGGGCGGACCTCGATTTCCTTCGCAACGTATGGGACCTGAACCCGCTTCTACGCGACACGCAGTTCGCCGATTACCACGGTCACGGCTGGAACTTCAGGGCGATACAGAAACGGGACCTCGAGGGCAACCTGCTCGACGCGGACGGCAACATCGTCTCGAATGACGATCCCGATAAATTCAAGAAAGCCGTGCACCTCTCCTCGGTTCACGTCGACGTGGGCATGCACTGCGCAGACTGCCACTTCTCGCAGGACAGCCACGGCAACGGTCACATCTACGGCGAGGTGGCCAGCGCGATCGAGATCGAGTGCAAGGATTGTCACGGCACGGCGCAGGCCTATCCGGATCTGAAGACTTCGGGGCCCGCCGCACCGCCGGGCGGCTCCGACATGCGTCTAATGCGAAACGCGGACGGCAGGCGCCGGTTCGAGTGGCGGGGCGACGACCTGGTACAGCGATCGGTACTCGACCCTGAGAGGGAATGGGTGCTGAGCCTGGTCAAGGACACGGTCGATCCCGAGCATGACGCGTACAACGAAAAGGCGGCGCGCGCCAAGCTCATGAGCGCAAATACGACCACGCGCGCGTGGGGTCTCGACGTGCCGTACGACGAGCTGGCCCACAGGAACGAGGAGATCGAGTGTTACACCTGTCACACCTCGTGGATCACGAGTTGTGCCGGCTGCCACCTGCCGATAGAGGCCAACTGGAAGACCGAGAGGCATCACTACGAGGGCGGTACTACGCGAAACTACGCGAGCTACAATCCGCAGGTCGCCCGCGATCAGATGTTCATGATCGGCAAGCGCGGCCCGGTGAACGATTCGAAGATCGCGCCGGTGCGGTCGTCGTCGGCACTCGTGCTGTCGTCGACGAACGCGAACCGCGAACGCATATACATCCAGCAACCGCCCGTCGCCGCCAGCGGATACAGCTCGCAGGCATTGAATCCGCATTTCCCGCATACGACGC
Organism: Woeseia sp.; assembly: GCA_046756445.1. GTDB lineage: Bacteria > Pseudomonadota > Gammaproteobacteria > Steroidobacterales > Woeseiaceae > JACZWL01. The sequence goes on from JBHHWI010000028.1 coordinate 24,495, forward strand.
GCAAGACCGAGACAAAGACCTGCAGCAACTGTCACCTACTTGAGGACGGTGGCAACAATGCGCTCATGGCACAGCTCCTTCTGCTAGGTACCAACTTCGTCAACTTCGTCGGCTTAAACGCGTGGGCCGGGCTCGAAGACGCAGTGCTGGCGACGCAGGTGACCGAATGGGAGGAGCCGCAGGCGGTCATCGGCAGCTATCTTCATCGCTATGCCTATCCCGATAGCTTTCAGGATCACATGAAAAACGGCAGGGTGCTGACCACGGCACACGGTCACAGCGCTGGCAGAGCGAACTGCATCGCTATGCGCGGCGAGTATCTGTACGTCGCGGAGGGTATGAAAGGTGTCACTGTCTATGACGTCGCCAATGTCGCCAACAAGGGATTCAGCCAGCGCATCGTCGACGCACCGTTCAGCGCGCTCGGCCACGACCCGCGTCTGAAGACGACTGACGCAAGCTGCATCGCATTGCCGACCAATCAGCCCGTGCACCCGCCGCGCAACGAAGGCCAGCTCATGCGCGACGTCAATCTCGAGCAACCGTTCCACCCGATATATAACTATGCCGTGATCACGGATCGCTTCGAGGGCCTGATCCTCATCGACATCAATACCTTTGCCGACGGCGACCTGAGCAACAATTTCATCGAGCGTGCCGTGACCTGGAACCCGGGCGGCGTGCTGGCCGGCGCGAGGCACGTCACGATCGGCGGCCGCTACGCCTATGTCATCGCGCACAGTGGTCTGGTCATCGTAGATCTCGATGATCCTCTATCGCCAGCGGTTGCCTCGACGGTGTCATTGAATGACGCGAGAGCATCAGCGCTGCAGTTCCGCTACCTGTTCGTAACGGACGCCGACGGACTCCGGGTCATCGACGTCACCCATCCCGAATCCGCAGAACTGATTGGCGATACGCTCGTGCCGATGCGTAACGCGCAAAGAGTCTATGTCGCCAGAACCTATGCCTACGTTGCGGCCGGGAGTCAGGGCCTGGCGATCGTCGATGTCTGGAAGGCGGAGCAACCCCAGCTGGTCGAGTTCTTCGACGCAAACGGTCAGATCGTCGATACGCGTGACGTCGTCGTCGCCTCCACGAACGCGACGCTTTTCGCCTACCTGGCTGACGGCAGTGGAGGCTTGAAAGTACTGCAGCTGACATCGCCCGATTCCCAACCAAATTTTTACGGCTTCAGCCCCGCACCCCGCCCGGAGCTGATCGCGACTTATCCGACCAGGAGCGCAGCATTGTCACTTTCGAAAGGCCTCGATCGGGACAGGGGAGTTGACGAGACCGGCGGGCAGATCGCTGTCTTCGGCCGCAAGGGTTCGCGTCCACTGAATCGCGACGAGATGCGGAGACTGTATCTCGATGAACAAGGTAATCCATGGTATGTGCGAGATGAATAGGAAAAGACGCTTGCTGGTCCTGACGGTGCCCGTCGTCGTCTCCGTCGCGATGAGCGCCGAGCTGCCGGACAAATCTGTCCACAAGCACATGGGCGTGGCCACCTGCGCGACGTCCCAGTGTCATGGATCCGCCGTTGCACGCGATGGCTCGAACGTCATGCAGAACGAATACGTCACCTGGACGCAGAATGATCCCCATGCAAAAGCCTACGACGTACTCAGAAACGACCAGTCCAGGGCGATTGCAGCGAGACTCGGATTGAAGTCGGCGCACAATGCAGAGGTATGCCTGGATTGTCACGCCGACAACGTGCCTGATGAAAAACGGGGTGAAAAATTTCAGGTATCGGACGGCGTCGGCTGCGAGGCGTGTCACGGCGGCGCCGAGGAGTGGCTGTCGACGCACTACAACGTGCCCGCGGTCAGCCATACGGACAGCGTTGCAGCAGGGCTCTACCCTACAGATAGAGTCGCCGATCGGGCAGAGCTTTGTCTTTCGTGTCACCTCGGCAACAACGAAAAATTTGCGACTCACCGAATAATGGCCGCAGGCCATCCGCGATTGTCCTTCGAGCTGGATACCTTCACGGAACTCTGGAGAACCGCCGGGCGGCAACCGCATTACCGTGTCGATGCCGACTACGGAGAGCGCAAGGAAGCAGCGTCGCACAGCTACACCTGGGCCGCGGGATTGCTCGCCGAAGGCAGGCAGCGGCTGGGTCTGATCATCGACGGCGAAATTTTGGGCGAAGGCACGTTCCCCGAGCTTGCGCTGTACGACTGTCACGCCTGTCACCGATCCATGAAATCCGCGCAATGGCGTCGTTTGCCGCGACACGGAAACGCCGGTCCGGGCAGGCCGTTCATCAACGATGGTACCTTCGTGATGATCCTCACCCTGACGCGGGCGGTGAGCCCGGGCGATGCCGGCGCGATTGCATCGGCGCTGACCGCACTGCATGTTGCGGGCGATGACACGATAAATGCGATGCGACGTGCCGCAAGAAGTCTCGATACGGTAATTGAACAGCTTCAATCGACACTCATGGAAGACGCCATTCGAAATCGCGAGCGACAGATACTCGAGGAAATTCTGGCGAGCGGCGCAAACGGGGAGTTTCTCGATTACGTAAGCGCCGAACAGGCGTTCATGGCCGTGCAAATGCTGGCGTTCGAGTTGGATGATTCATCGCTTCAGGCGGAGCTCGACACACTGGCCGAAATGCTCAGCGATGACGAACGTTTTCGGCCGGCGCGGTTCGCGAAATTACTGCGCAGGCTCAGCGAATAGACTCGACCCACTCATCGATCGCAGCATCGAGCATCGGCAAGGATACGTTGCCGTTGGCAATGACTTTGTCGTGAAAGGCCCTGATGTCGAAGGCGTCTTCCAGCCTTTCTTCCACCATGCGGCGCATCCGCTGTATCTCCAGGCTGCCGAGCAGGTATGAGGTGGCCTGGCCCGGCACGGCGATGTAGCGATCGACCTCGGAGGCGATAGCGTCGTAACCTTCAGCGGTATGTTCGAGCATGTACTCGATCGCCTGCTCCCTGGTCCAGCCCATGACGTGCAGGCCGGGATCGACGACCAGCCTTGCGGCCCGGAAAGCCTCGTTCGAGAGCATCCCCAGGCGATCCAGATCGCTGGAGTAAAGGCCCATCTCGTCCGCCAGGCGCTCGGTGTAAAGCGCCCATCCTTCGGCCGTCCCCGACACGTACATGAATCTCAGGATCGGATGAAGATCCTCGTTAAAGAGCGCCACCGCCATTTGCATGTGATGCCCGGGGTAGCTCTCGTGAAACGCAGTCGCTTCCATGCCGGCCCTGCTGATGCCCTGCGGGTTGTAGGTGCCGACCTGGTAGATGCCGGGCCGCGCGCCGTCGGCGGAACCGGCGGAATAAAAACCGCCGCCCGAGTCCTGTTCATAGGCGGGCGACGGTTTCACGATCATCGGTGCATCCGGAACGTAGCCGAACCAGTTGCCGACCTCGGCCTTTCCCCGTTTGACCGCGGCGCGCGCATAGCGGAGCACGGCTTCCTCGCTCTCGAAGGTGTATTGCGGATCCGTGCGCAGCGTCTGCAGGAGGCCTTTCAAGTCCTCCGTGCCGAAGGAATCCCTGGCGATCCGGTGCATCTCGGCTTGAATCCGGCTCATCTCCGACAGGCCCATGCGATGAATGTCCTCCGGCGATATTTGCAGGGACGAGTGGTAGCGAACCGACGCCTTGTAACACTCGAGTCCATTCGGATTCGCCGAAACACCGACTTCGTCTCTTCCCTCGTATTCATCGGCGAGAAAATCCCGATATCGCTTCAGGGCGGGCCTTACCTCGTCCTCGAGGACCTGCCGATACCGGTCGGCAAAGCCGGCGTCATCGGAACGGACGGCCGGATCATAAAACGGCGATTCCTCCGTCGGGGTTGCGATCAGTGCGTCCGTCTGCCTGGTGACGGCAGCGACATTGGAATTCGCAGCCAGATAGCCATGCTCCATTCCTTCCCGGAGGATTTCGATCTCGGTGCCCAGGTAACGGGCCACGTCAGTCAGGCGCGACAGTGCATGCACCCGATCCCCGGCCGTTGCAATCGGCTGTACGGCAAGCGTCGCCACGAGCTGCGACTGCCACCCGGTCCAGGTCGGGCTGATGTTCCACCAGTCCATGTGACAGACACGGCGCGCCGAAATGGCTTCCATTCTCTCTCTCGCGAATTCGTAGGTAACTTCCGCAGGAGTGCCCTTGACGACCGAGACATCGACATTGCGGAGCTGATCGAGCCAGCCATCGACTCTCGCCTGCCACGCGGCAATGCTCCCGGTACTGTGGTCGCCGAAACGGTGCATCGGGG
>JBHHWI010000029.1:0-28512 GCA_046756445.1 Woeseia sp.
GGTTTCCACGGGATCGCCATCAGCATTACCTGTTAAGGGTTCCCCGTTACAGTGCAGTCCACTGCATCGGTTCAGTTTCCCGATGCAGGCTCCACAATTAAAGGCCGATGCTCTATCCAATTGAGCTACGGGCGCATCAACGTATAAGCACTCTCCTGACAATAAAACTCGTTGGAACCGACGTGGTCGGGGCAGCCAGATTCGAACTGGCGACCCTCTGCTCCCAAAGCAGATGCGCTACCAGACTGCGCCATGCCCCGCCGCCGGATCCGCTCCCTGCCAAGCCGAGTATTGACCCGGCTTGGCGGGGCACGATCATACGGGGGGCCCCGAAATCAGTCAATTCTGGTCTAATTGGGGTCTGATTTGTCGTTTTCGGGCGCATCCATGAAGAATTTCATACCAATCCTGCTCGTTTTGGCCGCTTTTTGCGTTTCCTATGCGCAAGAAGAGTTACCGGCTCATCCGCATGTCCGGGTAGAGACAACCGAAGGGACATTCGTGCTCGAGCTGGAGGGAAAACGCGCGCCGTTGACCGTGCGCAATTTCCTCTCCCTGGTCGATGCGGGCTATTACGACGGCACGATCTTTCACCGGGTGATTCCGGATTTCATGATCCAGGCCGGCGGATACACGCCCGACCTGAACGAAAAGGAATCCGGCAACACGATCCCGAACGAGTCCGGCAACGGCATGAGCAATGTCTACGGCATGGTTGCGATGGCGAGAACCCCGGACCCGCACTCGGCGAGTGCGCAGTTCTTCATCAATGTCGCCGACAACACCCGCCTGGATCCGGGCAGGGATGGCTGGGGCTATGCCGTTTTCGGTTACGTCATCGAGGGCATGGAGGTCGTCGACAAGATCGCGTCTGTACAAACGGGGCCGTCGGGCAGATTCGAGAAAGACGTGCCGGTTGTGCCGGTCGTCATTACGACAATGTCGCGGGTGGTCTACGACGATTAGCTTGCTTGGGAAGGTACGCCGCTGTGAAAGCGGAACTGCTCGTCGGGCTCCGATATCAGCGTTGATTCCAATGACTTGAGCTCGGCGAGCCGTTGCTCGAATTGCTCTTCAGTGACGCCTGTTTCAGTCCTTGCGAATTCCAGATAGGTCTCGAAGTGCCTGGCTTCCGATTCGAGAAGCCCCGTATACAACTTGCCCAGCTTCTCGGGCACATGCGGGATCAGTGCGGCGAATCGTTCGCAGGATCGCGCTTCGATCAGCGCACCGACCAACAACATGTCGAGCAGACAGGCCGGCTCTTCACGCCTGACTGCCTGCCTGAGTTTGCCGGCGTATCGCGACGCCGACAGCCGCTCGAAAGGAATGTCCATTTCCTGCATGAGTTTTTTCGCCTGCTCGAAGTGGCGGAGTTCTTCGCGCGCCAGTGAAGACATTCGCAGGACGAGCACCGTGCGATCCGGGTAGCGATAGATAAAGCCGAGCGCCGTCGAGGCGGCCTTCAGTTCACAGTTCGCGTGATCGAGCAGCAACGCGGGTATGTTCGCTTTGGATTTCCTGATCCATTCCGGGGGCGTCGCCGTATCCAGGAAAGCCGCGATCGGCTCCGGAACTGTCACAGCCACTCCGGCACCTCGTCCGCCGACTGCAGCCGGTCCTCCGGTTTTTTTGCGAGCAGCAGGTTCAAGAGCGCCTGGTAGCGCGCCAGGCGATGCGGCAGTAGCGGAATCGGCGCGTTGCGATGCTGGTAGATAATGCCCATCGCATCGCCGGCACTGAACGGTTTTTCCCCGGTCAGCATCTCGTAGAAGATCACGCCGAGGCTGTAGATGTCGCTGCGCGAGTCGATCTCGGCGGCATGGCCCTGCTCCGGGCTCATGTAGTAGGGCGTACCGAATATCTCGCCGTGGTCCGTGATCTCCAGTTGCAGGCGCATGCGCTTCGCCAGGCCGAAATCGATCAAGGCGATACTGCCGTCCTCGCGCAGCATGATGTTGCCTGGCTTGAGGTCGCGGTGCAGGATGCCGACCCGGTGCACGACTGCCAGCGCGCTGGCGATCTGGGTCAGGTATTTCACTGCATCGGGCTCGCTGATGCCTTGCTGTATCTGGTTTTTCAGGTCGCCGCCCGAGAGGTATTCCATCGCGATGTGTGCGTGATCGTCGCTGACGCCGAGGTCGAAGATTCTGACGATGTTCGGGTGCTCCAGATCCGCGATCAGTTCGTATTCCTGGAGAAAGCGGTCGAATGCGCCGATGCCGTCGGACAGGTCCGGGACCTGGCGCAGGACCTTGAGAATGATGTTCGCGCCGGTTGATTCCTGCTCGGCGAGGTAGACCGCGGAATGTTCGCTGACCGCGAGCTTTTCTTTGAATTGATAGCCTTTTATCAGTGGGTGCAGTCCCATCGCCAGGTCGCCGACAAACAGCGAGTCCGTCGAGGCGACTTGCCGTTTGGCGATCAGGATGCGGCTCAGTGCGACGATCAGGGCGTCGTGGCTGATTCTCTCGCGCCGGAAAAAGCCGTCCGCGCCGAGTCGCCTGGATTCAGCCATTTCCTTCTTCTCGTCACCGCCGCTGAAATAAATGATCGGAGGAAAGCCGGGTGTATTCAGAAACCGGCGGAGCACTTCGATGCCCTTCCTTTCGCCCAGCGCGTCGCCCAGCAGCACGATGTCGTTGCCGGCCCCGGAGAACTCGTCCGACAGGTATCCCGCCGTAGCAGGGTCGTAGTCGGAGATGACGGCGTCGGGCCAATGCGTGGTCACATGATGCATGAGCAGGCTGCGAAACTCGGCCTGGTCGTCGATGATCATCACTTTGATACTCATGGCGATATGCGACTCGCGGGCACTCCCTGCCCCGTGGTCAGCCCGGACACTCTGTCAATTGCGACGCAAGTTCACTCGAGCGCCCGTTCGGTTGAGTGATCCCCTGAATGAGCGGAATCATGACACGAGAGCGCGGGGCGCGCATTCCATGGTCGCGAAATACCCGGGTCGGTTCACATCCCGACGGCGGCGCCGGGATCACTCATGGAATCGTCGCTCGATTCCGCGCCCGCCTCTTGCTCGTCGTCTTCGGCAATGTCGAGTTCGCCAAATCCGTTCAGGCTTTGATCGCGCCGGGTCTTCGCATGGTCGTTACGATCGGCCTCGAGCTCCAGCAGGTAGTCACTGGTGACGTCGCCGGTGACGTATTCGCCGGAGAAACACGAGGTATCGAACCTGGCGATGTCGGAATCGTCATGGCGCACGGAGCGAATGAGGCCGTGCAGGTCCTGATAGATGAGGCGGTCCGCGCCAATGATTTCCTGAATCTCCTCCACCGATCTGCCGTTGGCAATAAGTTCCGAAGCCGCCGGCATGTCGATGCCATACACGTTCGGGAAGCGCACCGGCGGCGCCGCCGATGCAAAGTAGACCTTGCGGGCACCGGCTTCGCGCGCGAGCCTGATTATCTGCCTCGATGTCGTACCGCGGACGATCGAATCGTCGACCAGCAACACGTTCTTGTTGCGGAATTCGAGATCGATGGCATTGAGCTTGCGCCTGACCGACTGCGCACGCTCCGCCTGGCCGGGCATGATGAACGTTCTGGCGATATAGCGGTTCTTGATGAAGCCTTCCCGGTATTTGACGCCGAGGTGATAGGCGACCGGCACGGCGGAGGTGCGGCTGGTATCCGGGATCGGTATGACGACGTCGATATCGTGGTCGGGCCATTCCCGAACGATCTTGCCGGCCAGTTCCTGGCCCATGCGGAGCCGCGCTTTATAGACGGAGAGCTTGTCGATCACCGAGTCGGGACGCGCGAAATAGACGAATTCGAATATGCAGGGTGAGTAGCCTGTTTCTCCGCTGTAGCGGTGGCTGTGCAGATGGCCATCGCTATCGATAAAAACTGCTTCACCGGGCCGGATGTCGCGGATGTTCCCGAACTGCAGCACATTCAATGCCACGCTTTCCGATGCCACCATGTATTCGGTACCTGCATCGGTGACTTTCTCTCCCATGATGAGCGGGCGAATGCCGTTCGGGTCCCTGAAAGCGACAATGCCGTGACCGATCACCATCGCGACGACGGCGTAGCCGCCGCTGCAGCGCCTGTGCACCGCCTCGACCGCCTCGAATATCTGCTCCGGCGCGGGGCGTCCGTTTGCACTGCTTTGAAGCTCGTGGGCGAACACGTTCAGCAATACTTCCGAATCCGAGCCCGTGTTCAGGTGGCGCCGGTCCTGGCGGGTCAGGAGCTCGGCGAGTTCGTCGTAATTGGTCAGATTGCCGTTGTGCGCGAGGCAGATGCCGTATGGGGAATTCACGTAGAACGGTTGTGCTTCAAACATCTGCGAGCCGCCCGCGGTCGGGTAGCGAACATGGCCGATGCCGATGTTGCCGGTCAGCCGAAGCATGTGCCGGTGGCGGAACACATCGCGCACCAGGCCGTTGCTCTTTCTGACATGAAGGCCGCCGTCCCCGTAGGTGACGATGCCGGCCGCGTCCTGGCCGCGATGCTGCAGCACGGTCAACGCATCGTAGATCGCCTGATTGACAGGCTCTCGACCGACGATCCCGACGACTCCGCACACGGCTAGCTGCCCCGAGTCATGTCGAGCGGTATCTCTGCCGGCTCGTCGTCCGGCTGCAGCAGTTCGACGCCCCTCGGCGTCATGATACGAATCCAGTCAGCAACATAGCTGCCGTATGGTATCAGCCTCGACCGTAACCACCACTCGTCATTGTCGAAGCCCGCGAACTGTCCGCCGATAATCAATACGGCGAACAGAACGATGCCCCGGCAAAAGCCGAAAACCATGCCGAGGATGCGGTCCGTTCCGCTCAATGCCGAAAGGCGAACGATCTTCGAGATGCCCCATCCGAGCAGGCCTCCGACTGCCAGGATCACGAAAAACAACAAAATCCGCCCGAACCAGAGTTGTATCTCCGCCGAACTCAACCAGCCCTCGGACAATCTTCCCACGGCATGACCGAAACGCAGTGCCGCCCAGACGGCGATCAGCAGCGAGGCGATCGAAATTGCTTCCTTGACGAAGCCCCGCACGAAGCCGACGACGATCGAGATTGCAATGGCAACGGAGATGGCTATGTCGGCTATCGGCATCGGCAATGACTGTCAGAATTGTGGGCCGGCACAGTTCCGGTTTCGACTGTGGCGCGATTCTATCAGAAGATAAAACTCACGAATCCGAAATTTTTGTCGGGGTCCTCGGGCCGTCAGGGGTGGGTAACAACCTGCCCGGTGTGGCCGTCGGACTTCAGTCTCGCGGCAATGGCCTCCGCCGCGTCCCGGTTCTTCTGGGGGCCGATCCGGACCCGGTGCAACGGCCCCGACTCGGTAGGCAACTGGCTCAGGAATGCGGCGTACCCCCTGTCGCGCAGATCGGCAGCCAGCCGATCCGCGTTAGCCTGGTTCGAGAAACTGCCGAGCTGAACGGCCCACATGCCGGTCGGCGATACCGGGCGTCCTTTGTCGGCGGTACTCTTCGGCGGGTTCTTTACCGGCGCTGCCTCCGGTCTTTTTGCGTTCGCGGCCGGCTTTGCATCAACCTGGGCCGGCCTGTTCTTCGCGCCGCTGCCCGATGCCGGCACGGGCTCGCTGCGGTCACGTTCGAGCACGATGGTCTGCGATCTCCTGGTCTGATCATTCTGGCCGGGCAGGGTCACGGGTTCGGAGACGATTTCCGCATCGGTGGAGGGACCGTCGAGGAACACCGGGACCACCAGGACCGCGAAGGCCACCAGCACACCGGCGCCGACGACGCGTTCCTTCAATGCTCTGTCCATCAGGGGTCTCATAACGGGTCCTTGTCCGCGGCGCGAGTATATCTTATCGCGCGGGATGCTCGCTCGTTAACCATTGCAGCGCCGGCCCGACCATGTAGAACGACCCGGTCACGAGGATCAGATCGTCGTCTCCGGCGCTGCCTCGAGCGTGCCGCATGGCCCCGGGCAGGTCGTCTCCAATCAGGCAGGGCTTGTCGGTCAGGTTTGCGATACGCGCCGCCAGCGTCCCGGCAGCGACCGCCCGGGGGCTGTTCGCGGTCACTGCGACCCAACTGTCCACGCGCTCGGCAAGCGGGGACACGATGCCGTCGATATCCTTGTCCGCAAGAACGCCAATGACGGCGATGGTGCTGCCGGCACCGCCCAGCCCGCCGATATATTCGCTCAGGGCGTTGGCGGCGTCCGCGTTATGCGCAACGTCCAGCAGCCAGTTCCTGTCCGACTTGAAGGATTGGCAGCGCCCGGCGAGCTCGATACGGCCAAACGCCCTGTTGATCGCCGGTGCGTCGAGCAGCTGATCGAGGCCGATTGCCTCCAGGAGCGCCAGTACCGCCGCGGCGTTCTGAATCTGGAATTGCCCGGCCAGCGCGGGGGCGGCAAGCGTTCCGATCTGGTGCTCGCGCCCGCACCATGTCCAGGAGGCACGACTTCCGGATTCCGTTTGATAATCAAAATCGCGGCCGCGCAGTCGCAGGTCGGCGCCGGTTTCTTCCGCAGCATCCACGATGGCCTGCGGCACGTCCGTTGCACCGAACACAAACGGCTTGTCCGGCCGGAATATGCCGGCCTTCTCGGCAGCGATGCTCTCGATGTCCTCGCCGAGCCAGTCACAGTGATCGAGCGAGACATTCGTAATGATCCCGGCGTCCGGCTCCACGGCGTTAACGGCGTCCAGCCGCCCGCCCATGCCGACCTCGAGGATGACCGAATCGACGCCGCTTTCCTCGAATGCCACCATCGCCGCCAGCGTGCCAAACTCGAAGTATGTCAGCGGCGTTTCTTGCCTCGCCGATTCAACGCGCCCGAACGCGGAAACGACCGTGTCATCGCTGACCGGCGCACCGTTCAGCCGAATCCTCTCGTTGTATCGATGAAGATGCGGCGACGTGTAAGAACCCACTCTTTCGCCGCTGCTCATCAACAGGGACTCGAGCATTGCAGCGCTCGACCCCTTGCCGTTGGTTCCCCCAATATGTATTACACGCGCCGCCACCCTGAGCCGCAGTCGCCGGAGCACTTTGAGTACGCGGTCGAGTCCGAGATCGATCTCGGCGGGAGACAATCCTTCCAGCCAGGCAAGCCAGGCATCTAAAGAGTCAAATCCGGAGCGCGAACCGGGCTGGTCCATGATGATCAGGCCGTGTTCTTCTTTAACCTGTTGATGTGACCGGCTGCGGGCGATGCTCGAACTTCGCAAGCAGACCGGCCACCTGCTCACGCAGTTCGCGGCGGTCGATGATCATGTCGAGGGCACCATGATCGAGCAGGAACTCGCTTCGCTGAAACCCTTCAGGCAGCTTCTGACGAACCGTCTGCTCGATGACCCGCGGGCCGGCAAATCCGATCAATGCCCTGGGTTCGGCGATGTTGACATCGCCCAGCATGGCGAGACTCGCAGATACTCCGCCTGTCGTGGGGTCCGTCAATACGGAGACAAACGGAATACGCATGTCGCCGAGCCTGGCCAGCGCCGACGAAGTCTTTGCCATTTGCAGAAGGGAAAAAAGCGCTTCCTGCATACGGGCACCGCCACTCGCCGAGAAAGAAATCAGAGGCATCCTGTTCTCTGCGCTGTGCGCCGCCGCCCTGCAAAATCGCTCGCCCACTACAGATCCCATGGAGCCACCCATAAACGCAAATTCGAATGCACAGACGACCACCGGCCTGCCAAGCAACGTACCGGTCACCGCGACAAGCGCGTCCTTCTCGCCGGTCGTTTTCTGCGCCTGCGAAATACGGTCCCTGTATTTCTTGCTGTCCCTGAAGCGCAGCGGATCCTGCGGCTCGAGTGTCGCGGCGATTTCAACCTGTGAGTCGGGATCGAGGAAGAAATCGAGGCGGCGTCGCGCACCAATTCGCATGTGATGTTCACACTTCGGGCAAACATAAAGATTACGTTCGAGTTCCGTGCGATACAGTTGCGCATCGCACTCCGGGCACTTGATCCACACGCCTTCCGGCACCGAGCGCTTGCGCTTTTCGGTGCTTATCCTCGACGGCATCAATTTTTCGAACCAGCTCATAGGTCTGCATCTTAAACGAAAAAAAGGGGTCAGAGCCCTTTTACAGAAAAGGGCTCTGACCCCTTTTTTTTCTGACCCCTTGTTTCGATGGGCAAATCATACTGTTCGGGATAGGCGACGCCGGTAAGGGTCAACCCATGTGCGGGGGCGGCAACCCCGCCTTTGGTCCTGTCCTGGCCGTCGAGCACTTGCCGCGCCCACGCCGGGCTCTCGTCACCCCGCCCGACCGCGACCAGCAGCCCTGCGATGTTGCGGACCATGTGCTGCAGGAACGCGTTGGCGGTTATCTCGAGGATGATCCAGTCTCCGTCACGCCGGACCCGGATTTCGCTGATCTTGCGCACCGGTGTCGACGCCCGGCAGCCGGCCGCCCTGAAGGCCGAGAAATCGTGCTCACCGAGCAGGCTGTCCGCCGCGATCTGCATTTCTCTTTCGTCGAGCGGCTGGTGAATCCACCATGCACGGTGTCGGTAGAGCGATGAGCGAACCAGCCTGTTCAGCACAAGATATCGGTAGGTTCGCGATATCGCCGAGAATCGTGCGTGAAACCGGTCGTCGACGACTTTTGCCCAGAGCGCGTTGACATCGTCCGGAAGCTTACTGTTGGCGCCCAGCACCCAGCCACGCATCGTGCGGCGCGCCTTGCTGTCGAAGTGAATGACCTGTGCAATTGCATGCACGCCGGCATCCGTTCTGCCGGCGCACGTCGCCTCGACCGGCTCATTTGCGACTTTCGTTAACGCATCCTCGACGACAGTCTGGATGCCGACACCGTGACGCTGGCCTTGCCAGCCGTTATAGGACGTGCCGTCGTACTCGAGGCCGAGCGCAAGGCGCTGATTTCTCGGGACCGTGTTTATTGTCCGGGTAGCGAATCGAGCAATTGCCGCGCCTGCTGCTTCTGGCTGTCATCGCCTTCATCCAGAACTTCCTCGAGGATGCTGCGGGCGCCGCCGGGATCTCCCATGTCCACGTAGGCACGCGCGAGATCGAGCTTGGTGCCGACCTCCGTCATGGTGCGGGCGTCATGCAGGTCGCCGGAAACATCCTCCGGCGCCAGCCGCTCGGTCGGAACCTTGTCCTCATCGTCGCTACTTTCGCCGACGTCCAGATCAAGCGCATCGGAAGATTGAGGCCCCGGGTGTTCAACGGTTGCGTCGTCTCGTAGCTGATCGACCGTATCGCCGGACTCGCTGATTCGTAACGCAGCGGTCAGGTCGTCGAGATCCAGATCCATATCGGTTCCCGCGATCCCGGGCAGCTCGCCTTTGTCGTCCCCCGGATCCGCGCCGGTGAATACGTCCTTCGGCAGCGCCTCGGTCTTGGCAAAATCGAAGTCCTGGTCTGTCCGGTCCTCGTCGTCCATGGGTGCGAGCAGAGTATCCGGTTCCTCAACCGTGCCTTCGACCGCCTCATCTTCATCGTGCGCGGGCGCGACCAGTGTGGCGTCTTCTTCGGCAATGAGCTTGTCGACGTCGGATGCGCTCTCTACGGCCAGATCGCCCGTCAGTACCTGCGTCTGGCCGGTGGCGTCGAGCAGGCTCGTGTCGATCCCGATGTCGGTGTCGGTATCGTCAAATTCCTCGAGGGCGCGATTCCTGCCGGTCGCGTCCGGGTCGGCAATCTCGGTCTCGCCGGTGGCCGCGAGCACATCCTCGATATCCGGGCCCTCGCGGATCCCTGTCGCGGACACCGCATCGGTATCCAGCTCCGGATTCTTGCCGGTTTCAGCGGTTGCGTCCGTCTCGTCAAGCGCCTCCCGGCTACCGGTGGCGGCCAGATCATCGTCTATGTGCAGCGCTTCTCTTTCGGTCGTGTCATCCAGATCTGACGCGATGGCCGATTCGGCCAGCTTGTCCAGGTCCAGACCAAGGTCATCCAGGTCGATCTCGGCCGTCGATTCGGCGGCCGGTATTACGACCTCTTCCGCGTCGTCAAGCGACGCGATCTCGGTCGCTTCGTCGTCTCCGATGGACGGCAGCTCGCCGCTTGCTTCGGCCATGTCGAATTGCTCTTCGATGGTCGGCGTCTCTCCCTCGGCAACAGCGTCCCCGGCCGGTATTCCGGTCGCCGGCAGCTCCCCGGTGATGTCTTTGTCGTCGGTGGGATACGTCTCTGCGGTGGGCATTTCGGCCGTCTCACCGGTCTCTTCCACCGCCGGCATCTGTGTCGTGATCGCAGGCACCGGTCCGGTTGTCTCTTCCGGCTCCGCGGCCTCGACGTCCTCTTCCACGCCGGGGCTGGTCTCCGTCTCTCCGGCACTCTCACCCAGATCGATGAGCTCGCTCGCCTTGCTCTCGCCGGTGGCGGCAAGGTCGATATCGAGTTCACTTTCCTCGTCCAGCGCGCCTTCGAACGACAGGTCGACCTCTCGGGTCGGCGCAGGACCGGCGCCGGAGAACATCTCGTGATCGCCGGCGATCTGCTGACCCATAATGACGATCTTGTCCCAGTCAGGGCTGCCGACGCCGGCCAGTGCCGTGCGCATGCGCCCTGCCGCATCGATAAACGCGTCGCGGTTGCCCCAGACGAAGTAGATCTCGCAGAGCTTGGCAAGCAGGTCCTGACGCTCGGGCTCAACGCCCAGCGCGCCGTTGATCAAATCGGCAGCCTGGTCGTACAGACCGTAGGCCATATGGAATTCCGCTTCTGCGATCGGATCGGCCTGATCGAGGTTCAGTGCGGTCTCGCTGCTGAACGTGTCCTCGAGCGCCGATTGTTCGCCGGTCGTCTCCAGCACATCGTGTTCCCCGGCCGACGCTGGTTCCGGCGCGGGGGCTTCGATCGTCTCCCAGACCTCGGGTTCCTCGGGTATCCCCGGTTCTTCGGGCTCCGGCGGTGCAGCCGCACTCTCCTGCTCCACGACGACGATCGCGGTGTCGTCCTCCTGCGCGAGGGCGCGCAGGCGTTCGGTCGAGGCAACCGACTCGCCGTCCATATCGTCCGCGTCGAGCGCGTCCCAAACACCGGTGGACTCTTCATCGCCGCCGGCTGCGCGCCGGGCGAACCACACCAGGACCCCGAGTACGACCAGCAGACCGCCGATCAGGATGCCCCAGAATCCGGACAGGGTTTCGATGAGGCGCTCTACGATACCGGGCTCGTCACGCGGGAGCGCGGTCACGACGCGCGGCGGCGGTACCGTTGTGGTTTCGGGCTCCGCGGTATCGGGCTCGGTGGTCTCGACCGCATCGGCGTCCTCGGCGACGATATCCTCCAGATCGTCGTCCGCGGCAATGGCGTCGTCATCGAGGATCGCATCCGGTGCGGTTTCGGCCGTGGCGTCGTCTCCAGCCGGTATCGCCTCCACTTCATCGTCGAGAACATCCGGCACCGGCAGTTCCTCTCCCCGCAATCGTGCCAGTTCGGCTCGGAGCGCCGCGAGCTCGTCGTCACGGATCTCGAAGAGGGAATCCTGGTCTGCCATCAGTTCTTCGATTTCACGAATGCGTCGCGCCGTCGGGTCCTCGTCTGCTTCGGCGTCGCTGACGGTCGTCGTCACGCCGCCGTCGTACCCGGTCTGATCGTCATCGGGCGGCACCAGAACGAGGCTTGGCTCCGTGGCGATGCCGGCAGGCGGCGCACCGCGCCATTCGGCGTGCTGGCGCTTGACCTCGCTGAGCGCATCGCCCCGGTTGATGCTGAAGATTTCGTCGGCGCTCGGAATCCTGAGCGTCGCCCCGGCTAACAGGATGTTGATGTTTCCGGCGAATGCCTCGGGATTGGCCTCGAAGATTGCCAGCATCGTCTGGTTCATCGTTAGCCGGGCGTCGGGCCGCACAAGCCCTGTGATCTCCCACAGGGTTTGACCGCGCAGCACGTGGTAATCGCCGCTCTCGGCGGTATCGAAGGTCGGCGCTGCGGGCGGCGTAATCGGCTCCGGTTCGGCCCGAACGGGTTCGGACGGCGCCGGTTGCGCTACCGGTACAGGTGCAGGTGCAGCTTCTGGTTCAGGTTGCGCCCTCGGCGCGCGCTCGATCCTGCCGCTATCGGTCTGGGCCGCCTGCCTGGGCGCGGTAACGGCCGTCGTCGTATCGGATACCGGCGGCGGCGTAAACGTCGGTGGGTCGAGCAATACGGTATATTCGCGCAGCAAGCGGCCGCGCGACCAGCTTGCTTCTACCAGGAACGTAATGAAAGGCTCGGTTACCGGGTCCGACGAGGTAACCGTGATGACGTTGCCGTCGACGCCGCCGCTTCGCAGCACTCTGAATCTGAGTCCCTGCAGGAACACCGGACGATCGAGGCCGTATCTTGCGAAGGTATTCTCCGAGGCGAGCAACACGTCGAGATTGTCAAGCTCGTCAGGAGTCGCCGAGAGTAAATCGATCTCTGCCCTTAGTGGCTCGTTCAGGGCGGAACTCAGCCGTATGTCCCCAAGGCCCAGTGCCCAGACCTCGCTTGTCAATGCCAGAACAAGCACCGGCCATACACGGATTCGCGACATGTTGTTTCTCTCCGGCTCCCAAGCTACCCGCGCAACGCCCACAGCCTTACCTCTGGCCATCCAACGGGCCCGGCGGGTTCGGGTGTGAACTATAGCTTATAAATGGTTTTTGGCCAAAATTTCAGCTATTTGGACGCTATTTAGAGCAGCGCCCTTACGTATGTTGTCGGACACGACCCAGAGGTCGATGCCCCTCGGATGACTGATATCTTCGCGGACCCGTCCGACGTACACGGGATCCGTGCCGGCGCTCTCGGTGACCGCGGTCGGGTATTCGCCGGTCCCGGTGCCATCGAGGAGTTCGACACCCGGCGCCTTATGCATGAGGTCGCAGACTTCTGCTGCCGAAATCTTGGATTTCGTCTCGAGGTGGACGGCTTCCGAGTGGCCGAAAAACGCCGGAATTCTCACGGCGGTGGGATTCACGGCTATCTCATCGTCGTCCAGGATCTTCCGGGTTTCCCAGACCATCTTCATTTCTTCCCTGGTGTAACGATTGTCCTGAAACCGGTCGATTTGTGGCAGCGCATTGAATGCGATCTGCTTCTCGTTACCCTGTAGTTCCAGCGGTCGGCCGTTAAGCAGCGTGGAAGTCTGTCGCACCAGTTCCTCGACGGCGCTCCTGCCTGCGCCCGAAACGGCCTGATAGGTTGAAACGTTGATCCGACTGATGCCGACTGCATCGTAAATCGGTTTTATCGCCACGACCATCTGGATCGTGGAGCAATTCGGGTTCGCGATGATCCCGGTTCGTTGGTAGTCGGCGATTCTATCGGCATTTGCTTCGGGCACGACCAGTGGCACCTCGTCTTCGTAACGAAAGCGCGAGGTGTTGTCGATCACCACGCATCCGTCTGCCGCTGCTCTCGGCGCGTACTGGTCCGATACGGATCCACCGGCAGAAAAAAGCGCAATCCGAACCTTCGAAAAATCGAAGTCCGCGACGTCCGAGACGCTCAATTTCCGGCCGCCGAATTCGACTTCCCTGCCGAGCGACCGTTCGCTGGCAAGCGCGTACACGTTTCCCGCCGGGAAACTTCGCTCCGCCAGGATCTCCAGCATGCTTTCTCCGACCAGACCGGTTGCGCCGACGACAGCGACGTCAATCGAAGCCGTCATGTCACTCTGCCTGTCGTGAAATCACGGGCGTACTCGATTCGACATCGGCGTTTTGCGCGCGGTGCCTGAGATAGTGATCCATCAACACGAGCGCGATCATCGCCTCGGCGATCGGCGTTGCCCGAAGGCCGACGCAGGGGTCGTGCCGCCCCTTTGTGACTATCCTGGTCTCCCTGCCCGATTTGTCGACGGTGGCGCCGGGAACCGAGATGCTCGATGTGGGCTTCAACGCGATGCTGGCCAGCAGGTCCTGCCCGGACGAGATGCCGCCCAGCGTGCCGCCCGCATCGTTCTTGTTGAAGCCGTCCGCCGACATCTCGTCCCGATGCTGACTGCCACGCTGCGTCACGGCGGCAAAACCGGCCCCGAGCTCGACGCCCTTGACTGCGTTGATGCTCATCAAGCCATGCGCGATTTCGGCTTCGAGCTTGTCGAACACCGGCTCGCCGAGTCCGGGCGGAATCCCGGTCGCCAGCACACTGATTCTCGCACCGATCGAGTCGCCCTCCTCGCGCAGTTTGTCCATCAAATCCTCGAGTTCGGGAATTCTCTCGGGATCGGCGCAGAAAAACGGATTATCGTCCACGGCCGACAGGTCTTTGGCGGCTAGCTCAATCGGCCCGAGCTGCGAGACGTAGCCGCGGATCTCGATGCCCAGCCTGTGCATGAGGTATTTACGGGCAATCGCACCCGCCGCAACCCGCATCGTGGTTTCGCGCGCCGACGAGCGGCCGCCGCCCCGATAGTCGCGAATGCCGTATTTCTGTTGATAGGTGTAGTCCGCGTGTCCCGGTCGGAACTTGTCCTTGATGTCCCCATAGTCCCCGGACCGCTGGTCCTTGTTCTCGATCAGCAGGCCGATCGGCGTTCCGGTCGTCAGGCCGTCGAATACGCCGGACAGGATTCGCACCCGATCGGGTTCCTTGCGCTGCGTCGTATGCCGCGACTTACCGGGTCGGCGCCGTTCCAGATCGGCCTGGATATCCGACTCAGCCAGCGGCAGGCCCGGCGGGCAGCCGTCGACGACGCAGCCGAGTGCAGGACCGTGGCTCTCGCCGAAGGTCGTGACGGTAAATACTTTTCCGAAGCTATTGCCCGACATCTGTCCAGTTCCGCCCGGACGCCGCCCGGACGATGGCGTCCCGATGACGCTCGATTTCGTCCCTGGTCAGCAGGAACACACCGCCGCCACCGTGTTCGAATTCGAGCCAAACGAACGCGATCGCAGGAAACCGCCGCTCCAGCGCCGCCTGGCTCCTCCCTACTTCGACGATGAGCACTCCCTCGTCGGCGAGGAATCGTGAGGCATCATGCAGGATCGTTATAACCGAATCCAGACCATCATCTCCAGCGGCCAGTCCCTCGGCCGGCTCGTGCCGGAACTCCGGCGGCAGGCTTTCCATATCCCGTCGGTCTACGTACGGCGGATTGCCGACGATCAGGTCGTAACGAACATGCTCCAGTTTTTCGAAGAAACCGGAACGAATCAGCCTGACCCGCCGTTGCAGCGCGTGACGATTGACGTTGACCGCCGCCACGGCCAGGGCGTCATCGGAGTTATCGACCGCGTCGACGACGGCATTCGGCAGTGCGATCGCCATCGCGACGGCGATGCAGCCGCTTCCCGTGCCCAGATCGATGGCGCGTCGGACCTGGTCCGGGTCCACCCACGGTTCGAACCGGTTCAGGATAAGCTCTGCGATCGGGGACCGCGGTATCAGTACGCGTTCGTCGACGAAGAATTCGAGGCCGGCGAACCAGGCCTGGTGGACCAGGTAGGCGACCGGGACGCGCTCGCGAATGCGTCTGCCGATCAGGTTTTCGAGTTTCGCGTGCTCTTCCCTGTTTATGTGCCGTCCATAGATCTCCGCGGGGCGATCGTGGTCGAGGCCGAGTGCCGCGGATACCAGGTACACTGCCTCGTCGGTGGCGTTGTCCGTCCCGTGTCCGTAGCACAAGCCGGCATCCTCGAATGCGGCGGCCGTCTGACGGATGAACTCGGCGACGGTTGGAGACCGGTTCGGAACTTCAATCATGCCGGAGACTGTTCCCTCGTTGCCCGTGCGCCGCGTTTCCGGCTCACGGACCCGGAATGACGGCGCGAACCGTGTCGGATGGTGGTACTCGGAGGCAGCTTCCCGGCCATGCGGACTGATGAGATAGGTTTTACAATGCCAGGCAAATGAGCAGCGTAAGAGTAAATATCGCAATCGTCCTGATTGCAACGGCTTCGATCGGCGGCGGCTGGTATTTCGCGCGCGCTTACATAGGGCCGGTCGAGCGCCCCGAGTATGCAACGGTCCTCCCATCACCGATGCCGTTACCGAATTTTACGCTAAATGACCAGCACGGCGGCACATTTACGCGTGAGTCGCTCGAGGGCGGCTGGAGTCTTTTGTTTTTCGGATTTACCCACTGCCCTGATATCTGCCCGGCAACATTGCAGCAATTGGTGCTCGCGAGGGAAAAACTGGCGGCGGACGGCGGGTCGCCCCTGCCCGATATCGTATTGATAAGTGTCGACCCCGAGAGAGACAGTCCGGAGGTCCTGAAAACCTATGTGTCCTACTTCAGCAACGACATCGTCGGACTTACGGGCGATCTTGGCGAGCTCGAAAAGCTCACCAAAAGGCTCGGCATCTATTTCGCCAAGTCACCGGCGGGCAACGGCGCTTACAGCGTTGATCACAGCGCAGCAGTGCTCGTCATCAATCCCGGCGCTGAGTTTCACGCTTTGTTCAGCGCACCGCAGAGCATTGACAAGCTCACCCACGACTTGCCGTTGATCCTGGCAGCGCAGTGACCACCCGGAACCCGATACCTGCAGGCGCCTGCCTTGCCATCCTCGCTTCGGGCTGCGGCGAGTCGGAGCCGCCGCTGATGGCGAGCGATGTAATCGCGGTGGCGCCGCTGCCCGGCAGGGAGGTTTCGGCCGCCTACCTCAGTCTTCACAACAACACCGGGAAACGACTGACCGTGCATCGTGTATCAAGCCCGGATTTTACGCGCGTCGAAATGCATGAGAGCGCGATCGTTGACGACGTAGCGCGCATGCGGAAGCTCGAGTCGGTGACGCTCGAAGCTGGCGGCAGCGCGCGATTCGCCCCCGGGGGGAGGCATCTCATGCTGATCGAACCCCTGCTGGAAATGGTCCCGGGCAAATCGGTCACGTTAAGATTCGAGTACGACAACGACGGCATACTCGTCGTAACCACGCCCGTACATGCCAGGATGTGATCACCAGTCAAGATGGCCGTTTATGTCGCACAAGTTCTTCTATTGCTGCAGTGGCTGATGCCGAAGCGCTTCGTCACGGCGGTCGTGCATCGGCTCGCACGCATCCGCGTGGCATTCGTCAAGGACGCGCTGATTCGCGGGTTCGTCCGCTTATACGATGTAAACCTGGACGAGATAGTAAATTCCGTGCCGGAAGGCTTCGGGACGTTCAACGACTTTTTTACACGTGAACTCGCAAGCGGTTCGCGCCCGATCGACGCTTCGGATGCGTCGATCGTTTCGCCTGCCGATGGAACGGTCAGTGCGATTGGACCTATCGACGGAAACGCCCTCATCCAGGCGAAGGGTTACGACTACAGCCTCGAGGCGCTGCTGGCGACGGATCTCGATGAGGCGAAACAATTCTACGACGGGACTTTCGCGACTATTTACCTCGCGCCCGACAACTACCATCGCGTGCATGCGCCGCTCGCGGGCGATCTCGTCGCGGCGCGATTCGTCCCGGGAACGCTTTTCAGCGTCAACCGGGCAACCGTGTCGTTTTTTCGTGGATTGTTCACCAGAAACGAACGCCTGATTTGCCATTTCCGGACGGCCGCCGGCCCGTTTGTCCTGATATTCGTTGGCGCCCTGAACGTCGGCAGCATCACCACGCCATGGACAGGCGAGATAAGGCCACGCAAGGGAAACGTAGTCGAAGATCTCGATCTGAAGCTGTCGTCCGAGTCGACCAGCGTTGGCAAGGGCGATCTGCTCGGATGGTTCAACATGGGATCAACAGTCATCCTGTTGTTACCACCCGGGGCCTGCCGGTGGAAGCCCGAACTGGATACCGGGGCATCTCTCAGAATGGGTGAGGCTTTGGGACGAATCACCAGACAAGATGCCTAGCTGGCAGCCGCTATCGGGGGTCGAATCGGCTGCACGGCGTGCCGCGATGCTGAAGCGCGCTCGCGAGTTCTTCGACCAGAGAAACGTGCTTGAAGTCGACACACCCATACTCTCGCGATACGGAGTGAGCGACCCGCAGGTCGACAACGTAGAGGTTACCCTGCAACTCGATCCCGACCGGGTCTGGTATCTGCAAACGTCGCCCGAATACTGTATGAAGCGGCTTCTCAGCGCAGGCTATCCAGACATCTATGAAATCTGCAAGGTATTTCGTGATTCCGAAACCGGTCGTTGCCACCAGCCCGAATTCACGATGGTCGAATGGTATCGCCTGAATTTCAGTCTGACCGCCATCATGCAGGACACGCTCGATTTCATCGAATGCCTCGTCGACGCGGGTCGTTTCGGTCGACCGCCGGTCTTTTTGAGTTATGCAGACGCGTTCGCCGAGTTTGCCGGCTGCAATCCGCTGACTGCCGACATCGAATCGCTTGCGAACCTGATGGTTGCCGATGATCGACTACGGGAGTCCATCGGGGTACGGCGCGATGACTGGCTGAACGCGATTCTTGCTGAGAAAATATCCAGCCAGTTTTCGGCGGATCGGTTGACCGTGATACATCACTATCCGGCGAGCCAGGCCGCGCTTGCGCGGATCTGTCCCGACGACAGACGCGTCGCCGACAGATTCGAGGTCTTTGCGGGCAAGCTGGAGCTCGCCAATGGCTACGTCGAACTCCTCGATGCGAAAGAACACACAGATCGGTTCGAGGCCGGCAGTCCTGCCCGGCCGATCGACAGGGAATTTATCGCCGCGCTCGAACACGGGCTACCGCCTTGCGCGGGAGTTGCGATCGGGTTCGATCGTGTGCACATGCTCAATGAAGGCGCCGACGATATTCGTCAGGTACTGAGTTTTGCTTGCCAGGCCGGGGAAAACTATGGGTGATGATCAGGAAGTCGATTACATCTTGCTGGGATCGCAACTCGAGGCGCTGTTAAGAGACGAATCCGACCCGCTCGCAAATTCGGCGAACTTCGTCGCGCTCGTTCTCGGGGCGCTGCCCGAGGTCAACTGGTTGGGAATTTATGTACTGCGAGGAGAGGAGCTGGTGCTCGGGCCGTTTCAGGGCAGGCCTGCCTGTGCACGCATTCCGCTGGGCCAGGGAGTCTGCGGCAGCGCCGCCGTGCAAATGGCCACCGCACGAGTTGCGGACGTCCGCGAATTCGACGGCCACATTGTCTGTGACCCCGCATCGAGAGCGGAGATGGTCGTCCCCCTGATCACGGGAGATCGCCTCCTGGGAGTGCTTGACATCGACAGCCCGCGGGTGGATCGCTTCGCTGACCGGGATCAGACAGGCGTGGAATCGCTTTGCGCGGTATTTATCAGGAATCTCGAGTGTCGCGGAGCGATAGAGTTTATTTGACGCGCGAGACGTATTCTCCCGAACGAGTGTCGACCTTGATTACCTCACCCTGTTCCACGAACAATGGTACCCGCACGACAGCGCCGGTGGTCAACGTTGCCGGCTTGACTCCGCCGCTCGCCGTATCACCCCGCACGCCGGGATCGGTTGCGGTGATTGCCAGCTCGACGAAGTTGGGTGGCTCGACGAGCAATGGCCTGTTGTTCCATAGCGTGACCTGACATATGTCCTGATCGGTCAACCATTTCCTGGCGTCGGCAACGGCTTCTTTGTCGGCGGCAAATTGCTCATAGGTATCAGGCACCATGAAATGCCAGTGTTCGCCGTCTGAATAGAGGTACTGCATTTCGGTATCCAGAACGTCGGCCGCTTCCACGCTCTCTCCTGATTTGAAGGTCTTGTCGACGATCTTGCCGGTCTTGAGGTTACGGATTCTGACGCGATTGAACGCCTGCCCCTTGCCCGGTTTGACGAATTCGTTTTCCAGGATCATGCACGGCTCGCCGTCGATGATAATCCGGAGCCCGGAGCGAAACTCATTGGTGGCGTAGTTGGTCATTGTTGGCAGTCATGATACCGCGCGAGTCTCCCTCGAAACAGTAGCTTATGTCCGCCCCGGGCAAGCGCATTTCGCTGATCCTGCCTCATAATTTGATACCCGTCACGGTTTTGGAGTCGCGGCAGGGACTAGTCTGACCGTCTTGGTTAGACTCATTTGTCTTTACAGAATATCGGCGCGCCCCAGGCAGTGCGGGCGTTGATCACGGATAGTCATTTGACCAAGCAACAAGGCATATCGATTGCGGTCCTGACCAAAAACCAGGATGACGTCGAGCTCGTAAACGGTACCTTGCGCGATGCGGGCCACGCGGCGCACTGCCATTGGATCGACGGCCCGCAGAAATTCGAGCGTGCGCTTGGTGACCGGCGTATCGAACTGATCATTCTCAACAGCGACGACTATCCGGACGAGATTCGTCAGGTGGTCAAGCACAAGGACGGATACCAGCCGGAAGTTCCTGTCATTGCTTTGAAACAGGCCGTCGACGAGGCCAGCATTCAGGATGCAATGAATGACGGCGCCTGCGATCTCGTGTCAATCAGCAAGAAGGGCCGGCTTCAGGCAGTCGTGGCACGGGAACTCCGTGCATTCCGTGTCGAGCGAGCACTGAATTCGACGCTTAACTCTGCAACCGAATACAAGCGTCAATTAAACAACTACATGCAGAGCTCTACGAGCGCAATCGCCAACGTCCAGGAAGGCATCATTACCGGCATCAATCGATCCTGGCTGAAGTTGTTCCGTCTGACGAAGAAAGACGAAGTGATCGGCCTGCCGATAATGGACTATTTCGAAGCCGAAAGTCAGGCTGCAATCAAGGGCGCGATCGTTGCCACTGAGAAAGGCAGGTGGCAGCTCGGCGAGAAACTGATCGTGAAGTCCAGCCTGGGGCAATCCGAAGTTCAAACGCTCGAACTGATCTTTCAGCTCGTTGAATTCGATGACGACGCATACGTTCAGGTTCGAATCGCTCCGCCCGAGGTGATGGTCGAGGAGCCGACGAAGCTGGTGCACGACGCGCTCAAACGGGACCCGACAACGCTGTTGTATCACAGGGCGCAATACCTCGAGCGGATCCAGAAGCGCCTCAAGAAAAGCCCGGGATCCGGTCTGCACCTGCTTGCGTACATAAAGCCGGATGATTTTTCCGAGGTCCGTGCCCGCGTCGGCATTCTCGATACCGAAGAGGTCCTTGCCCAGTTTGCCGAGGAGGTCCGCAAGCGACTCCACCCGCGCGATATTGCCGGGCGCTTCGAGGGAACCGTGATCATGACCCTGCTCGAGCGTGGCAACGAACACGACGGTGAGGTCTGGGCACGGCAACTATGTGATCACATCGAAAAACACAAATTCAAGGTCGGCGATGTCACCGCGAACCTGACCTGTACAGTTGGTATCTGCGCCGTCAGTGGCGTCTATTCTGACTTCGAAGAGCTGATTTCCGCGGTCGCAACGGCACACGACAAGGCAAAGGAAAGCGGCGGTAATTCCGTACACCTGAGTGACTCGACGGACGAAACCACCCGTCTCAGGAAATATGATGCAATCTGGGTCAAGCGAATCAAGGCGGCTCTGGTGGAAAAGCGGTTTCGCCTTGCGCAACTGCCCATCGCGGGCCTCAGGTCCGAGTCAGACGAGATGTACGACATGCTCGTGCGCATGATCGACGAGCAGGGGAGCGCGATACTGCCGTCGGAATTCCTGCCCGCCGCCGAGCGAAACAACCTGATGCAGAGTATCGATCGCTGGATCATCACGGCGTCCATGGATTTTTGTATGGAAGGCAAGGCAGGACGCGTATTCGTCCGGCTATCCGGACATTCGATGGAGGACTTATCGTTGATCCCGTGGTTGGACAAGGAACTCAAGGGTCGTAAGCTGGATCCCGCAAAACTCTGTTTGCAGGTTCCCGAGCGCGAGGCGGCAAAACACATCAAGCAGACACAGAAAGTGGTCGCCAAACTCCGTAAGCTGGGTGTCTGCTTCGCCCTCGAACACTACGGAATCGACAAGAACCGATTCCAGATTCTCGATATCCTGAAGCCGAACTACATCAAGATCGACGGCGAACTCATGCATACGCTGACCACGGATACGGATATGCAGAAAAGTGTGCAGCAACTGGCATCGGCTGCTGATCAGCGGAAGATTGAGACTATTGCCGAGCGCGTCGAGAACGCGAACGCGATGGCCGTGCTGTTTCAGCTCGGCGTGAATTTCATGCAGGGGCACTATGTGCACGAGCCCGAGGTCGTATCGCGGGAACCGGAAACCGGCCAGATGGAAACCGCCTGAAAGTGTGACCTGCGTCGCACTTTTCGGCTCAGTAGGCGTTATTCCCCCGGCAAAATTTCTAAACATAGAATGAGTCCGTTTACAGCATTTTTGGGCCGTCCTACGCTGGCGTATCTCTGTGTTTGTCCGGGGTATGAACTTGTGAACGCATCCAATGGAGACGACAAGAACAACTCGACCAATGTTGACGTAAAGGCCAAAACGAGAAACAAACAGCTGCTGCCCACGTTGATGGCCGTTGGCGGCGCGTGTGGCCTGATGGCCGGTACCGCTTCGGCGCTGGAACTCGGTGACCTGGACATCAGTTCGAGTCTCGGACAACCGTTGCGTGCCGGCATTGCCTTCGCGCTCAACCCGCGCGAACAAATTCACGATTATTGCGTTTATCTCGCACCGGGGCTGGCTGCCAACGGCCTGCCCGCTGTTACCGAGGCAAGCATCAGTGTTGCCAATGGCGTGATCCTCTTGACCGGCAGTCGTGCGGTGCGAGAACCGATGCTGACGATGCAGGTATCGATCAACTGCCCGAATACGGCACATATCAGTCGAGAGTACACGCTGATGCTCAACCCGCCGCAGCCACAAGCGCAAGCGCCGGTCCCAGTGGAATCCCCGGCCGCTCCGGCTCCGGTGACAAGATCAATGACGGTTGTGGCATCGAAACCGCAGCCACCGGTCGAGCGATCACGGTCAAAAGACCGATCACCCGTCTCCGAAAGCAGCCGCTATCTCACGCGGCGTGGGGATTCTCTGTCCGAAATCGCCGCGCGCATACCCGATCGCTCGGTCCCGCTATGGCCTGCGGTGGACAGGATATTTGCTGCGAACCCCGGTGCCTTCATGGACGGCGATATGAATCGGTTGAAAGCCGGTAGCTGGCTCGACATCCCGAACTTCTCGGCTGCGGCGCCCGAGACTGCGGTCGCGGCCACTGACGCGCCGGCGGCAGTGGAGCCGCTCGGTGATGTCAGCGAGACCCGGGCATACGAGGGTTACCAGGCGCCTACGGTGTCAGAGCCTTCGCCGACCGCGCAAACCGAGCCAGTCGCAACCGAAGTGGACGGCCCGCCCGTCAGCGAACCCGAACCCCAAACGGGCACATCCGAATTTGCAGACCTGCAGCCCGGCGATGACCATTTCGTGTCGCCTCTCGAACACCCGGCCGACAGTGACCTTTACGGCACGGTCATCATTCCGGACACGGAGATCGTGCAGCCGAAGGCCAGCGACCCTGTCGCGGTTGTCAAGCCGGGCACTGGCGACAGCGGGGGTGGCTGGTCCTGGTTGGCATGGCTCGGCGGCACGGGACTCGGGCTGATCATGGGTCTTTTGCTGTTCGGTCAGAAGCTCCGGCAACGATTCGGTTCCGTGGCAATCGCCGCGCCGTCCGAGTCGCTGCCGAGCCGCCGCGAGCCGGCTGCGGATACTCAGGAAGTGGAAGCCGCCGCGGATCCGAGCATCGACATAAGCGCGAATTCACTTCACTCGTCATCGATCTCGCTCGACGCGGACTTCGATGACGGATCCGGATTGCAGGACACCTCGGATCTGGACGTCGCGCAGGACTTCGGTTTCTCGGCATCGAGTACCTTTGATGACGAACTCGACATGGAACTGCCCGAGACAGCCGCCATGGAGGACGAGCCTCACGGGACAGACGTCATTCCTCCCCCCGAGCGTTCAGACGAAGACTCTATCCTCGACAGCGAGGTCCCGCCGAGCGACGATGACAGCGAATATGACATGTCGATGATCGTCGACGTGACCAAGCAGAATGTCGGTAATCCGGAGGCAACGGCAATGGACCTGCAGGCGGTACCGGTCGAGGTCGAGATCGACACGGGCGAGTCCGGTGAATACAGCTTGAACCAGGCAGTCGATTACAGGATTCTCGAGCAGGATTACGAGGACGAGTATACGGCGACGCAGGCGCTCAACGACGAAATCGAGAAGGCCGCCGCCGAGCTGGCAGAACGAATGGATACCGATACGATCGGCGAGATCACGACCGAATTGCCGAAGAACACGCAGGCGCAAAACGACCCCGATGTCGCCGTCGAGATGCCGAGCGACGATGACGACATTGGTCTCGACATTGACCTCGAGCCCGGCGACGCCGACTCCAAGATGAAAGCGTCTTAACAGGTGCCGGAGCTAACTTTCCTAACTTATCGAACTTGTTTGTCAAACAAGTTCGATAAGTTAGGAAAGTTAGCTCCGGCACCTATGCTGCACCAGCCAGGTGATCCACCTTGCGCCATCCCCGCGGCAGCAGGATGCCGCGGCGGCCGCGCTCGAAATAGTAGTCGTCCAGGTCGTCCCACCTGATCGTCATCCGGCGCGTGCCGCTCGTGACCTGCAAGTCGCCGTCTTCCGGAATCACGGCCACGGCCACCAGATCTTCTTCTCCTTCCCTGTATTTTTTCGCCGGTATGCCGATGATCTTGTTGCCCTTGCCTTTGGCGAGCTCGGGCAGTTCGTCGGCCTCGAATACCAGCAGCTTGCCGACAGAACTCACAGCGGCGATCAGGCATTCGCAGTCGCCGGGCAACGGCGCGGGCACCACGGCCCTGCCACCCTGCGGCACTCTCAGGACGGACTTGCCCGCCTTGTTGCGCGATACGAGGTCCGAGAGCGTCGCGATGAATCCGTAGCCGGAATCGCTGGCCAACAGCCACTGTGACTCGGGATCGCCGATCATTGCACCGCAGAATTCGGCGCCGTCCGGCGGCTTGAAGCGCCCGGACAGGGGTTCGCCCTGTCCACGCGCCGATGGCAGCGACTGCGCGATGACGCTGTACACGCGTCCGGTGCTGTCGATGAACATCGCCAGCTCATTACTCCGCCCCTGCGCGGCTGCCAGGAAGCCGTCGCCGGACTTGTAGTTCAGCGACAGCGGATCGATATCGTGCCCCTTCGCGGCGCGGGCCCATCCGCGCTGCGACAACACCACCGTCACCGGTTCACTGGCGACCAGTTGTGTCTCGTCGAGAGCCTGAGCCGCTTCGCGCTCCACGATCTTGGTCCGCCGATCGTCACCGAAGCTGTCCGCGTCCTCGAGGATCTCCTTTTTGATCAGTGTCTTCAGACGCGATGCGCTATTCAGAGTCTTGTCGAGTTCGTCGCGTTCCTCATCGAGTTCCTTCTGCTCGCCCTTGATCTTCATTTCCTCGAGCTTCGCGAGGTTTCTCAGGCGAAGGTTCAGGATCGCCTCGGCCTGGATATCGGACAGCTTGAACCGCTTCATCAGGACGGGTTTGGGCTCGTCTTCCTCGCGGATGATCCTGATGACCTGGTCGATGTTCAGGTACGCGATGAGCAGGCCGTCGAGAATATGCAGGCGGTCCTTGACAATTTGCAATCTGTGTTTGAGTCGTCGCCTTACCGTGTCCTTGCGGAACTTGAGCCACTCGGACAGGAGTCCGAGCAGATTGAATGCGTTCGGCCGCCCGTCGAGTGCGATGATGTTCATGTTGACGCGAACCGTTCTCTCGAGCGAGGTCGTCGAGAAAAGATGCGACATCAATTCCTCGATATCGACCTTCTTCGCTTTCGGTGTAATGACAAGACGAACAGGCTCCTCGTGATCCGACTCGTCGCGAAGGTCCTCCACCAGCGGCAGCTTCTTGTTGCGCATTTGCGTGGCTATCTGTTCGAGGATCTTGCCGCCGGATACCTGATACGGAAGCGAAGTGATCACGATGTCGCCATTCTCATGCTTGTAGGAGGCGCGCAGCCGAAACGTGCCGCTTCCGGTGTGATACATCCGCTTGATGTCGCGGCGCGGGGAAACCAGTTCACCGCCCGTCGGAAAATCCGGTCCCTTGATGTGTTTCATCAGCTGCGCGATCGTCGCCTTGGGATTGTCGATCAGATGTACGAGCGCGCTCGCGATTTCGCGCAGGTTGTGTGGCGGCAAATCCGTCGACAGTCCGACGGCGATGCCGGTGGTGCCGTTGAGCAGCAGGTTCGGCAGACGCGCCGGAAGGACGACCGGTTCGTCGATCGTGCCATCGAAATTCGGTGCCCAATCGACCGTGCCCTGTGCGAGCTCCGCCAGCAGCGATTTCGCATAGGGCATCAGCCGCGATTCCGTGTATCGCATGGCGGCGAATGACTTCGGGTCGTCGGTCGATCCCCAGTTCCCCTGCCCGTCGATGATCGGGTATCGATACGAAAAACCCTGCGCCATCAGCACCATCGCCTCGTAGCAGGCCGAGTCGCCGTGAGGATGATACTTGCCGATGACGTCGCCAACGGTGCGCGCAGATTTCTTCGGTTTCTGGCCGGCCGAGAGGCCCAGTTCGCTCATTGCGTAAATGATGCGTCTCTGTACCGGCTTCAGTCCGTCGCCGATCTGCGGCAACGCGCGATCGAGGATGACGTACATCGAGTAGTCGAGGTACGCCTTCTCCGTGTACTCCTTGAGGGCAAGCTTTTCGACGCCTTCCAGGTTGAGCTGATTCTGCACCGCTACACCTCCGCGAGATTACCTTTCGTCTCCAGCCATTTGCGGCGATCCGCCGATCGCTTCTTCGCCAGCAGCATATCCATGACCTGATCGGTCTTGTCCCTTGCATTGACCGTGAGCTGTACGAGGCGACGCGTATCGCGGTTCATTGTCGTCTCGCGCAATTGTGGCGGGCTCATCTCGCCGAGGCCTTTGAAGCGCGTGACCGTCACCTTCCCCTTTATCTTCTCGGCCTCGATCCGATCCAGAATGCCCTGCCGTTCGCTGTCATCGAGTGCATAAAAGACGTCCTTACCCACATCGATGCGATAAAGCGGCGGCATCGCGACGTAGACGTGTCCGCCCAGCACCAGCTCGCGGAAGTGCCGCAGAAACAACGCACATATCAATGTCGCGATGTGCGCACCATCGGAATCCGCATCCGCGAGAATACAAATCTTGTGATAACGCAGATTGTCGAGATCGGGATTGCCCGGATCGACGCCCAGCGCCACGCTGATGTCGTGAACCTCCTGCGAGCCCAGGATTTCGGTCGTGTCCACTTCCCAGGTGTTCAGGATCTTGCCTCTTAGCGGCATGATCGCCTGGGTGTCGCGATCACGCGCCTGTTTCGCCGAGCCGCCCGCGGAATCGCCCTCGACCAGAAATATTTCGCAGCGTTCGGGTTCCTGTGACGTGCAGTCAGCCAGCTTGCCGGGCAGCGCCGGGCCGGACACGACTTTCTTGCGTACGACCTTTTTCGCTGCTTTTTGTCGCTTTTGCGCCTTCTGTATCGCCAGCCGGGCGATCGCATCGCCCGTCTCGGGATGCTGGTTGAGCCACAACGCGAAACTGTCTTTGATGACGCCCGTTATGAACGCGGCCGACTCGCGCGAGGAAAGGCGCTCTTTCGTCTGACCGGAGAACTGCGGGTCGTCCAGTTTCGCGCTGAGAATGAAATTGAGTCCGTCCCACACGTCCTCGGGCGAGAGCTGGACACCACGTGGCATGAGACTCCGGAATTCGCAAAATTCCCGCAACGCGTTGGTCAGCCCGGTACGCAGGCCATTGACGTGTGTCCCACCCTGTGGCGTTGGAATCAGGTTGACGTAGCTCTCGGTGACTGATTGAGCGCTGTCGGTCTGCCACACAAGCGCCCAGTCGACAGCCTCCTGGTTACCGCTCAAGCCCCCCGCGAAAGGCTCTGCCGGCAGGTGTTCAATCTTGCCGATCGCTTCGAGCAGATACTCTTCGAGCCCGCCGGAGTAACACCACTCGACTTTTTCCTTCGGCTTCTCGACTTTTAAACTGACCGTCAGTCCCGGGCAGAGTACCGCTTTTGCCCGCAACATATGTTTGAGTCGCGAAACCGAAATCTTGGCCGAATCGAAATACTGCGGGTCGGGCCAAAAACGAATGGTCGTTCCGGAATTTGCTTTGCCGGTTTTTCCGACGACTTCGAGCTTGCCGCGCTTCCTGCCATTGACGAAACTCAGGTTGTATTCCTTGCCGCCTCTGCGAATCCAGACTTCGAGATTCTTCGACAGCGCGTTGACGACCGACACGCCGACGCCGTGAAGGCCGCCCGAGAACCGGTAATTCTTGTGATCGAATTTCCCGCCCGCGTGCAGACGCGTCAGAATCAGCTCGACGCCGGGGATTTTTTCTTTCGGATGGATGTCCACCGGCATGCCGCGGCCGTCGTCGCTGACCTCCACCGAGCCGTCCTTGTACATGGTCACGTCTATTTTTTTGCAGTGGCCGACGATCGCTTCGTCGACGCTGTTGTCGACGACTTCATGGGCGAGATGGTTCGGCCGGCTCGTATCCGTGTACATGCCCGGCCGGCGCCGGACAGGCTCGAGGCCGCTCAGGACCTCGATATCGGCCGCATCGTAACGCTTGCTCATCGACATGTGCCCAAGTGAAAAGCAGAGGTGCGGGGGATTCTAGCAGGAAGCAGTGCTTATTGAATTACCAGAACCTATCTCAAAATACCGCGTGGCCGCACAGTGAGCCTTGCGGGATGAGCTGCAAGGCGCTCGGAGCGAACTGTGGTCGTTCCACTGGA
>JBHHWI010000030.1:0-28212 GCA_046756445.1 Woeseia sp.
TCCTCATCGGGAAAGGGCGCCATCCGTGATTGGCCGATTCCGGTGTTTCGCCCGGCAAATGCCGGTGACATATCGCAGCCGGCAATCTCGAAATACTCGGGCACCGTTACGCGATCGAGCTGTGCGACGTGCCTGCCCGGACGGATGTCTTCGAAGTGGAAGCGGCCTCCCTGGTCGCTGACGGCATAACGGCCGTCTTCGAGATAGATGCGCACATCGGCGACGCCCTGTTCCTCGGTGAACGTGCCGTCGCTGCACTCGCCTTCCAGCACGCGGCCAACAAGCGTGGCCGTCGATCGAAACAGGTCTTCCCTCAGCCAGACCGTGGCCAGTGATTCGTTCGAGATCAGACCCGCATCGGCAAAGGCCGTCGCCCTGTTGAGAAGTCGGCTATTGTTCCGTCCGGCGACGATTTCCACGACGTAGGATATGACCGCGCGTTGTCCGACCGTGAGCGTGCCGATGTCGAACTGCAGCATCGTCGGATCCGGACCCATCACCGGATCGGGATCGCCGGCGCCGTCCCTGGTCACCGATCCCGGCACGAATCTCACGCCCGGGGGCAATTCGTCAATGATGATGACGTTGGTCGCGACCGTAACCGCAGAGCTGTTCTCGATGGTCAACTCGTATCGGACGAAATCGCCCGGTGCGGCAACGGTCGTGAGCGTGCTCTTCTGCAGGAACAACGACGAGGTCTGTGGATCCACCGGAACGTCGACGTCGAAAGACAAGGGACCGCCGTGGGTGAAGGCCTGGCCGAATGAGGCCGGTCCGAGCGCGTACGGCGCGCCCGGTAACAGTTGCAGATCGGCGATCGTCTCGACCGATGGGGCCGAGTAGACCGCCGGCGGCGTAACGATGAGCCGGTAGTCGCCTGGCGGCACGACCGGGAACCGGTACTCGCCGGTCGCGAACACGTAAGTGGCGCCCGAGCTGTCAGACTCCGTCGAGCCACTCGTGATCGTCGATGGAAATGTACTGACACCGTCGTTACCGTAGACCGTCGCAGGCAGACCGGTGGCGTCGTCGACCAGTTCGATCGTCGCGCCATCGATGAGCGTCCCCGTCCGGGTCTCGAACACGATGCTTACCGGATCGAGCAATGCGGTCGTTTGGGCCGAATCGGTCGCGTCCGCAGGATCCGTATAGGTGACTCTGACCGTGGTGTTCATCTCGCCTTGCAGTACGCAATCGCCGGACACCGGCGGCGTGTTCGCGCTCGGCAGGTAACCGGCGAATACCCCGGTCGTAACGCCCGTCTCGGTCAGCCGAATGGTCTCGGTGTCGCCCGTCGTGTCGTGTGACACCGTAACGACTGCATAGTCGATCACGGCCGCATCCACGTTCTGATCCGTGTCGGTCAACCGCAGGAACAGCGGCTCTCCGCGGTTGTAGCTGCCCGTGGCGCTCACATCCTGGACGAGCGTCGGATCAATCGTCCCGCCCCCGGTGAGCACCGGGTCGGCCAGGGTCTGATAAGCACCGGCGGCGAAACAGGCCGACGGACCGACCGTTTCCTGATAACTGCCCGTGCCCGCGCCAACGACGCGGGTGAATTCGATACTGGCCGGGCTCCGCACGACGGCGGTCGTCACCTGCACTATGTTGCTGTCGGCGGTGGCGCCGAGACCGGCGACGTTCAGATAGTCGAGCGAGGCCTGATTGGATATGACAGTGCCGGGAGGAGCGGCGAGTGGCGTCAAACCCGGCAAAAATGACGCAAATAGGGCGAACGCCAGACCGCATTTCAGGTATTTCATTCGGGGCTCAAACGGTCTCGGGGAAAACCGGTGTTCCCCCCGAAGGTGGCTGCGAGCGAGGCTCGCCGGCGCCGCGCCGGGACGGGCGGGCCAGGCGAACGGAGCCCGGCCGCCCTTTCGGGCGGCCCGGCACCTGCGAGCCTTGTGCAGTTCCCTGAGCACCGTGGTTCGACGATCGACCGGCTAGTTGATCGTCACCTGGTAGGTGAATACCGCGGTTTGCCCGGCCGGAATCGACACACCTGCCGCCGTTCCGAGCACCAGGGCGCCGGTTCCCGCGTCATAGGTACATCCGTCCGTGGCGACCGCGTCCGCCTGACACGACCCCGGTGAGATCACGTCGGCGGCATTGACCGTGATCGTGGCGTCGCCGGTGGCGTACGGATCGCCGTCGTTGAACGTCACGTTGGCGATTTGAATCGTGTCACTGACTGACACGTTGTCCGCCGCGGTCACGCCGTTGTTGACGATGGTCACCGTGTACTCGACCACGGCCCCGGGAATTGCCTTCCAGTTCGGCGCGCTCGAAAACGGGTCGGATATCACAGCCGAGGTCTTGGTGACGGTCAGGGCGGCGGTCTGCACTTCGTAGGTTCCGGTCGCCTCGAACCGGTTGTCGTAATTGACGAGGCCCAGCTCGCCGAACACGTTCTGAACGGTGCCGGTCAGGTCGAGATCAGCACTGTGATCAGCGGCTAATGCCCCCTGGGCGCCGGTCGTGCCGTTGTTGCCGTCATGCGCACGAGCCTCGAGCTGAAGGTTGGCCAGATCGCCGTCTGTCGGCGTCGGATTGTCGGCGTCCGCAACGACGAAGATCGTCGCCGTGGTCGCACCGTCGGGTACCAGCTCATCGACGAAGGTCGCCGTATCGACGCCGGCGTCGTAGACGCCGTTGCCGTTACCGTCAACGAAGACTCTGAGCGTCGAGGTGATCTCGTTCATATCAAAGTCATCGCCGGCGAGGTTTGTCACCGAGAACACGAAGTCCTGGTGGTCGTTACCGCTGTTGGTCAATGTGAACGTCAATACGGCATCGATCTGGTCGGGCACGATGATCGTGTTGCCGGCCGGCCCGACCAGTTCGAAGTCGATCAAGCGGTCGACCAGGAACGTCGTGTCGGTGCCGTTGGTCGCTCCCGGCGTGCTGTTGCCGCCCGGAGCGGACTCGATGGCCACCTGCCCGACGCCGCCGACCGCGTAATCGACAGTCGCCCGGTTATTGACGCTGGTGTTTTCGTCCGTGCCGATTGCGAACGCGGATTGCGAAAGCAACAGCAGGACTCCCGATATGCCGAGCCCCTGCAAAAGGACTGACAATTGTCTCAAGGTTTTCATCACGGTACTCCTTACTCCATTCAAAATATCAGCCGGCTTCGCTGCCGGGCAGGGATACCCATTGCCGCGGCGGACCCTGCAATCCGCTGCGGCTTTCCCCTGTGTGGTTTCGTCTTGGTGCGATTCTTTGGCGGGAATTCGTAATCCGAATCCCTAGTGGGAATTCGTAATCCGAATCCCTAGTTCAGTCGTGCGCGGAAGCGCGCAAGACTCTGCGCGCCTGCCGCCAGTTCGCCTTGCAGGACAAAGCGGACATGCGTGAAATCTTGGGGCCTCGCCGTCCGGGTTCGTCCGTCGTCGTCGACCGTCAGGTCTTCGGCTGCCGCGAAGCTTGCGCCGCCGTCGACGGAGAACTCGATAACCATGCCCGGGCCGAACGCGGACCCGGCAACGTAGCTCAGATGTTCCGGGACGGGATTCGTGATCACGACGTTGTCGGCCGCCTCATTGGCGATGTTCTCGACGGTGGTCGTGTAGATCACTACATCGCCCGGAACCACCGTGGTCGCCGGCACGAGCTCCGTCTGCCTCTCACCGTCGTCGCCCACGGTGACCTTTTCCATCTGAACAACGGTGGTGACGTTAAGACGTCCCTGCTCCTGCGACATCGCATTTGCGCAGGAGAAGACAAGTAGAAATGCAAAGCCAAACAAGTACGAAAATTTCATTTCAGCCCCCTGGCCGTGAATGTGAGTGATCAGTTAATGGTTACCTGGAAGACGACCGTCTGGACGCCGTCCGCCTGTGTCAGGTCGCCGAGCCGCACGACCACAGTCGGCGCCCCGGCGGTGTCCAGTTCCCCCGCATCGGCATCGATCGGGTCGGTCAGTGCCGCCGCGTTCAGCGTGATGCTTCCGGGAACGTAGGTCGTGTCGGCCGGGACGGGATCGTTGACAACGCTTGCAGCCGCCGTTCCGGTGTTGGTCACCTCGACGGTGACTGTGTAGGTCAGCGTGGCGCCCGGTACGGGTTCGGCGCCGCCGAAGGGGTCCGTGATCGCCACGGACTTGACGACGTTGACCTGCACGTCGCCCACCAGGTACTCACCGGTGGCGCTGCCGGTGCCTCCGGACATGCCGAGAACCGCGTCGGTGCCGGCGTCACCCTGCCCGGCAAAGAGGTCACCCGGCGCACCCGTTCCCGTCGCCGAATCGGCGGTCAGGGCGCTCCTGCCGATTTGCCCGTTCACGACGGCTCCCGGAATATCGTTGACCAGCAGCACATCGACCGAGGCGTCCGCCGCCAGCACCGGATCGTTGCTGCCGGGCGTATAGGCAACGTCGCCCACGGTCAGGTCGCCGCTGGCATCCGTGTCGAAATAGATCGGCGGCACGGCCGGGACAGGATCGAAATCGTCGCCGCCGAGCGCGCTGTCGATTGCCAGCGAGACGGTCTCGCTGCCGTTGCCGGTGTTGCTCACCGTGAACAGCAGGGCGCGACTGGTGCTACCGGCGGCGACCAGGATCTGCGGACTGGCCAGGGTTACGACGAGGTCGATCCGCTCCTGCACGGTGATGCTGGAGACGTTGGAAGTCAGTGAGCCCGGCGTACCGGCGATGTCGAAATTGACCCGGGCCATGTTGTCTATCACGGTGCCTGCCGGAGTGCCGGCCGGCAGTGCGGGAATCGAGGTCGAAATCAGGACCATGGCAGCGGCAACTTTAAGGGCCGGTCCGGGCCGATATCCCCTCTCGAAAATCCGCTTGGTCATTATCAAGACAATGTCCCTCGAGTAGCCCGGGCCGTCTTTGCCGGGCGCACGCAAACTGCTCCCCTCCCGGGGCGCTGGAAACACTGTCTCGGAAATGCCGTCGAGTTTCCATAATAAGCCCGGATTTCTGGCGGCTTTGTGACCGTTTTCACAGCCAAACTGTGAACCGGCTCACACTCGTTCACCTGATAAATCCGGCACTTGCGAGAATTCCGTAATTTCCGAACTCAGGGAAACAGGCTGCGTATGGCCTGTTGAATATAGGACGATACTCCCATTAATGGAAACCGCGCCGGCTGGATCGGACACGGACGGTCCCGGCTTCTCAATGAAAAAATTTTTCCGAATGGCCTTGACAAAAGCGCCCGATAGCCCTATTGTGCACTGCAACAATGTTGCACTGCACAACCAGGAGATCGGTATGAACCTGAAGATCGAGAATTCAATCAGCGAGATCGCGGGCAGGGCCCGCCACCGCTACGACGAGGCCTTGGAGAGCGTCCGCAAGAACACCACCAGAGCGGCCGGCCGTGTGACCCGGGGCAAGAAGCCCGTCCGGACGATCTCCCGATACGGCGTAAAGTTTTCCGGCGTTTCCCACCGGACCGTCAACAAGCTCTGGAAGCGGCAGACCAAGCTGGTCGAAGACCAGATCGACGCCGTCGCCGACCACCTCAAGGCTGCCGCACATGCCGAAAACGTGAAGGACTTCGTCAGGACGCAAATCGATATGATCCCCGACAATGCCTCTCGCCTGGGTGATGAAGCCCGCAAGGCGTTCGAGATCGTCAGCGACGCCGGCAGCGAGATTCGCGGCCTGGTGCAGGATGCGGTTTTCGAACTCAGAGGCGGCAAGCCCGTTGTCCGAAAGGCCGTCGCCCGGGCCAGGAAACCCGAAGCGGCAGCGAAAGAGACCAGCGAACAGGAAAGGGCAGCCTGATCCCCCTTCGAGGGCCGTCGCGCCTTCGAATCCGGGCCGCCGATTCCGAAGAGAATCGGCGGCCCTCTTTTTTGTCAAACGCTAGACCGCACGCGGCGAGGCAGATCGGCGGCAGAGCGAGGTTTCGGCCGGTGCATCGACGGTCCCCGCTCATGTTGAGGCAGACGCCATTCGCAAATGTATAATGCCGCCCTTCTCGAAGGGCACTGCCCTGCTGCCGGACAGCGACAGTCAGGAGATTCATGACGACCACTCTAACGGCCCTGCAGGACTGGGTGGACCGGGTTGCCAGGCTGACGCAACCCGAACACATCCATTGGTGTAACGGATCCGAGGCCGAATACAAACGCCTCATCAACCAGATGTGCCTGAACGGCGCCCTCATTCCCCTGAACGACGATGACTATCCGAACTGTTACCTGCATCGTTCCGATCCATCGGACGTCGCGAGGGTCGAACACCTGACCTTCGTCTGTACGGCAAACCAGGAGGACGCCGGACCCAACAATCTCTGGATGGACCCGGCCGAGGCGCACAGGAAAATCGACGCCTTGTTCGAGGGTGCGATGCAGGGCCGCACGATGTATGTCATTCCATACTGCATGGGGCCGATCGAATCACCGTATGCCCGCCTGGGCGTCGAGATAACCGACAGCCCCTATGTGGTCGTCAACATGAGAATCATGACACGCATGGGGACCCAGGCGCTGAGACGCATCGAGAAGGGAGGCGGTTTTGTCAGGGGGCTGCATTCGACCGGCGACCTGCACCCCGAGCGGCGTTTCATCATGCATTTTCCGGAGGAGCTCGGCATCAAGAGCATCGGTTCCGGCTATGGCGGCAACGCCCTGCTCGGCAAAAAATGCCACGCGCTGCGGATTGCGAGCTGGCAGGCCCGCGAGGAAGGCTGGCTGGCCGAGCACATGCTGATCGTCGGCGTCGAAAACCCCCGGGGAGAGACGTACTATCTCGCCTGCGCATTTCCCTCGGCCTGCGGCAAGACCAACCTGGCCATGCTGATACCGCCGGCCTCGCAGCGCGGCTGGAAGATATGGACGCTGGGCGACGACATTGCCTGGCTGCATCTGGACGAGGCCGGACAGCTGCGTGCGATCAACCCCGAGGCCGGCTACTTCGGTGTCGTCCCCGGCACGAACGCAATGACCAATAGGAACGCGTTCGAGATGATCAAGAGCGACACGATTTTCACCAATGTCGCCGTCACTGCCGACAACCAGCCCTGGTGGGAAGACAAAAAGGACGGGTCGCCGGCCAGGGACTGGCAGGGCAAGGACTACGATTCAGGCAACGGCCCGGCGGCGCATCCCAACTCGCGATTTACGGTTTCGGCAAGGAATAACCCGAGCTACTCGGAACTCGCGGAGGCGCCGATGGGGGTACCGATTTCGGCGCTGGTATTCGGGGGCCGACGCTCGGAGCTGGCACCGCTGGTCTTTCAGGCCAAGAACTGGCGTCACGGCGTTCTGGTCGGCGCCAGCGTGGCTTCGGAGACAACCGCAGCAAGCGTCGGCGCGGTCGGGGTAGTACGGCGCGACCCGATGGCCATGAAGCCGTTTTGTGGATACAACATGGCCGATTATTGGGCACACTGGCTCTCGTTTGCCGGGAAATCCGATCACCTGCCCAAAATATTCCATGTCAACTGGTTCCGCCGGAACAAAATGGGCAAGTTTCTATGGCCCGGCTTCGGCGAGAACCTGAGGGTGCTCCGCTGGATCATCGACCGTTGTG
Organism: Woeseia sp.; assembly: GCA_046756445.1. Classification (GTDB taxonomy): domain Bacteria; phylum Pseudomonadota; class Gammaproteobacteria; order Steroidobacterales; family Woeseiaceae; genus JACZWL01. The sequence goes on from JBHHWI010000030.1 coordinate 7,502, forward strand.
AAGGCCGGGTGGGCGCCACCGAGACGCCGATCGGCTTTCTGCCCAGGTTCGACGATATCGATTTCAGCGATCTCGACGTCGATATTGACACGCTGGAGTCGCTGCTCTCCATCAATGCCGGGCAATGGAAAGACGAGATGATCTCGGTCGGCGAATATCTCGAAGAATATGGCGAGCGCCTGCCGGATGAGCTGAAGAAGGAACATCAAAGAATCATCGATGCCTTTTCGTCGGAGTAACGAAAATGCGGCGGTCCTGATTTTGCGATCGTGTCTCTATCGATACGTCGGGCGATCTAGTCTTCGCAGATGTAGTGAATCGCCAATGGCGTGCCTGGCTTCGCAACGCGGCCGAGCCCGATAATTCCCTCGCCCACCAGTTCGGCACTGTCTCTTCGCACAAAGGTCTCCTCGCCATTGACGCTGTGAAGAAACGTGCCGTTGGTGCTCTGATCGATCAGCATGAACTTGCCGCGGCGCTTCTCGATGCGGGCATGATTGCGCGAGATGAGATTGCCCTTGACGACCAGATCGTTCTCATCCGCGCGGCCCATATTGATATTCTTCTTCCGGTCGCTGATCTCGATGGTCGTATCCCGAAAGCTCACCACGAGGCGGGTCGCCTTTTCCGTCTTGTTCTCCCACTCGAGCGTCGGGACCATGCTCGTGGCCTCGTCCGGTTGCCACAGCAGCTCGAATAACGCGACTTCATCGAGGCGGCCGCGCACGGTCGCGACATCGATCTGCCGTGTCTGCGCCGCCCATTTGGGGCCCATCTGTTCGACGGTCGTGCCGGAGATGACGATCTGTTTCGCTTTGGCCTGAGAGGTCATGCGGTTTGCGGTGTGCACGGCCGCACCGAAGATGTCGTTTTGCTCCTGTACGATCGGCCCGAAATGGCAGCCGATGCGAATGGAAACGGGGATGCGGTCCTCATCCGATTTCGCATCGGCGGTGATCCGGGCCTGCATCTGGGCTGCAGCACTCATCGCATCATCCACCGTGGGGAAAGTGGACATGACCTCGTCACCGATGGTCTTGATGACGGTGCCGTTGAACTGGTCGGTGGCATCCTTCATCACCTCGAGGCAGTGAGCGACGGTTTCACTGGCCCTGGTGTCGCCGAACTCATCATACAGCTGGGTGCTGCCAACGACGTCGGCGAACAGAATTGCGACTTCCAAGTCTTTAGGCATCTGGTCCTAACTCAACCTCTCGCAAATCCGGCGTCCGACCAAACCGCGGCCTCGCCGAGCGGCGATTATAATCGCTAACCCCTTGATTCAGCGAGAATTATGTCCAATTCATCCAAATTGTGCAGAGTGTCGCCAAACCTTTAATTTTCCGTTATTTTTCGGCAACAATATACGCTATCCAGGCCAGGTCCGCCTCACCCTTTTCAGCCGGCGTGAACTCGCCGTTGCCCTCGCCGTCCTCGTCCTCGCCCTCCCAGTAGACCGTCGATTTGCCAAACCCGGCCTCGGCGAGAACCTCGCGAATCTCGGGCGCCGACCAGAGACGCCACTCGTAGGTGAATGCTTTTTTTATCCTCGAGCCGTCCTTGAACTTGAAGTGGATATGACAGCGCAGGTAGTTGGTCACGGGGTGGAATTCCGCCTGGTCCCATATGTAAGTGAAGCGTTTGTACTTGGTTTTCTCCTTGGTCTCCTCCTGAGCTTCCGGTCCACCGAAGAGATCGACGAAGAACAGGCCGTCATCTTTCAGCGCATCGTACGCGCGTTTGAAATACGCCCGAAGTCCGTCGCGGGTGTCGAATATGAAATACGAGAAATTGAATGCCGCCAGCAAATCGACCGGCGGCGTTTCCGTGCTCCTCACATCGCCCTCGATCAGGCTTACCCGGGCCTGGTCGGCGGCCGACAACCTAACAACACGATGTTCGCGGCCCCACTCGAGGACGGCAGGATCGATATCGACGCCGAATGCCTGGAATTCCTGGCCCTGGCGTACCCACTCACAACACACGCTGGCCGTGCCGCAGAAGTCCTCTCTGAGAACATGCGCCGTGCGGCCGCGTATTTCCTGAAATGTCTTTTGCAAAAACTCGACTTCATGTTCGACATTCTGAACCGATTTTTCGTACAGCTCATGAATGTCGGCCTTGTCGGCCATGGTCAGTTTCTTCTCGCGTGCGACTGCTGGTTTAGCGCTCATTCTTCTGGATTAACTCCGCGTGTATCGATGGACGTGCATTGTAACGTCAAACGGGGACGGACCCCACGGGGTCCGTCCCCAATTACGACGCGGATCAAGCCGCCTCCGGCAGCACCTTCAAGGCTTCTCGCAAGATCTCGACGCCGGCGCCCGGCAGGTGTGCATGCTCGCCGAGATGACGCCGCCAGACGCGGGCGCCCGGCCGGCCCGCAAACAGCCCGAGCATGTGTCGCGTAACGTGTTTCAACTCGGTCCCTTGCGCCATCTGCCGCTCGACGTACGGAATCATCGATTCGACAACCTCCGCACGGCCGGGCGGCTGCCACCCGGCACCGGCCAGCAGGGACTTTTCGAGCTCCGCAAGAAAGTACGGATCGTGATATGCCTTTCTGCCGATCATCACCCCGTCGACGTGTTCGAGATGCGCCACTACCTGATCGGCGCTCTCAATGCCGCCGTTCACGACGATGCCAAGATCCGGAAACTCCTGTTTGAGCCGGTAGACACGCTCGTAGTCGAGCGGCGGCACGCTGCGATTCTCCTTGGGACTGAGGCCCTCGAGGACGGCTATTCGCGCGTGAACGATGAAACGCCTGCAGCCGGCATCCGCCAATATCGCGACAAAGGCTCGCAGGAACTCGTAATCGTCACGGCCATCGATGCCGATGCGCGACTTAACCGTCACCGGCACGTCAACGGCCGAGGACATTTCCCGGTAACAAGCCGCGACAAGATCCGGTGTCGACATCAGACAGGCGCCGAATTGACCACTCTGCACCCGGTCGCTCGGGCAACCGACGTTGATGTTGATCTCGTCGTAACCGGCATCGGCGCCCTTGCGTGCCGCCGTAGCCATCATTTCGGGATCGCTGCCGCCGAGCTGCAGGGCGACCGGATGTTCCGCCGCATCGAAGCGCAACAATTTTTCTGCGTCACCGTGAATCAATGCCGCGGCAGTAATCATCTCCGTATAGAGACCGACGTGTGGCGAAAGCAGCCTGAGGAAATACCGGCAATGCCGATCGGTCCAATCCATCATCGGCGCAATATTTACCTTATTTTTCATGTGCTTATATACTATTTTCGCTGCAAATTTACAACCAGGCCGGATACGATTCCGTACGATTCGTTGCCCAATATCGACGAAATTGTACTATCTGGTATGCGAGATATCGGCGGTCGAAGGTCCGGTTGCGGCGGATACGGCAATTTTTGACGAATAGTTAGGGGCGTTTGCCCGCCCTGCTCCAATGCCAATAACTACCGAGAATACCGCCTATTGACCACCTAGTTCGAAGTTAGCTTATCATTTGACAAGTTGTTGATTTACATGCCATGTCGCGAGGACACCTGCTGCATGAATTTCACAGCAGCGCTTAACTATGCGCGACTGAATCACGCAAATCTTAACCTACATCTAAGAACTATTTATGTCGATCTGTCTCTAACAACATCGCCATGGCCGCAGGAGACAGATACCCTACATTGCATAAGGATCCATAGCTTCATAGAACTCAGTCCCGTACAGTCGATTCCCTTGATTATCTGCGACGCAGCCGCCCTTCAGCATTCCTAGCTCAGTTGCTGCATCTCTTCTGTTGAGCGCAGCGCTTGAGATACTTGAGTACGCTTTCGAGTTCAACGACGTCGGCGTATTTCGCCTGCAGATCGTAAAGATTGGCGTTATGGGGTTTCGAGTCTCGATCACCTACCGCTTCTCTAACGACAATCGGGATGAAGCCGTGCTGCATCGCATCGACCGTACTGGCCCGCACACAACCGCTTGTTGTGACGCCGCCGATTATGAGTGTATCGATGCCGGCGGCAGTGAGGTTTGCCGCCAAAGCCGTCCCAAAAAACGCGCTCGCATACTGTTTTGTAACGACGGACTCGCCCGGCAACGGTTCGAGACCCTCTCCAAACTCGGCCAGGGGCGAGCCGCGATCAAATACCTGAAGCAATGGCAGCTTCTTTCGAAACACACCCCCATCCGCAGTGTTCGGTGTAAAGCTTACATTCGTGTGCAATATCGGAATGCCCGCGCTGCGCGCAGCTTTGAGCAATTCGACGCATCGATCGCGGACCGCTTCGACGCCAGCGTACAACGGTGACGACGGTTCGAGATAGGCCTTGACGAAATCGATCATCAATAGCGCCGGGGCGTTACCGAACTCCAGGCCCCCGCCAAACCCAGGCGTCATTGCGGATTGGCTCTCGGCGTCCGTCATTGGCTCGAACTCAGATGACGCCGATATCGTGCAGGCGTTTGACCCGATCGCTGTCCATTTTCAGCAGCCCCTTGAATATCTCGTCGTTGTGCTGCCCGAGGGTCGGATCGGTATGTCGTATCTTACCAGGCGTCTTCGACAGTTTCGGGACAATGTTTTGCATCGCAAGCTCACCGAACTGTGGGTGCATGATTCGAATAATAGCCTGCCGAGCCTTGAAATGCGGATCCTCGAGCATTTCGGGAGCCCGATAGATCGGGCCGGCGGGAACCCCACCGCTTTCGAGCATTTCCATCAGCGCCTCGCGGTCAATCTGTGCCGACCATTCGGAGATCATTGCGTCAAGCTCTTCCTGATGCGCGCCGCGTGCGGCATGTGTGGTGTAGCGTTCGTCCTCGGCAAGCTCCGCGCGACCCATGATAGAGGCAAGGCGACGGAAAACCGTATCCTGGTTTGCCGCAATCAAGAGCAACTGGTCGTCTCTCGTCGGGTAGACGTTTGACGGAGCAACATTGGGCAGGATCGGACCGGTACGCTCGCGGATATAGCCGGCCTGGTCATACTCCGTTATCAGCGATTCCATTATGGCGAGGACGGCCTCATAGATAGCGGAATCGACCACTTGGCCCTCGCCGGTCTGATTCCGATGGTGCAATGCTGCGAGCGCTCCGACCGTTGCAAAGGTCGCCGCCAGCGAGTCGCCAATACTGATCCCCATGCGGCTCGGCGGTGATTCGGGGTCGCCGCACACGTACCGCAATCCGCCCATAGCTTCTCCAATCGATCCGTATCCGGCGCGCTTCGCGTAAGGACCGGTCTGACCCTGGCCTGACACACGGATCATGATCAGGCCAGGATTGATTTTCGCCAACTCACTGTAGTCCAGATTCCAACGCTCCATAGTCCCCGGACGAAAGTTTTCCACGAGAAAATCGGATCGCTCCACCAGTTCACGGACTATCTCCTGACCTTCCGGGACCCGAAGATTGACAGTCACGGACTTCTTGTTGCGAGCAACTACCGGCCACCAGAGTGACTTGCCGTGTGCTTTTTCCTGACCCCACTGACGCATGGGGTCACCGACTCCGGGTGCTTCCACCTTGATGATTTCAGCGCCTAGATCACCTAAGAGCTGGCCGCAAAACGGGCCGGCGAGCAACGTCCCCATTTCAATCACCCGAAGCCCCGCAAGCGGGCCAGTCGCATTATCTTCATTGTTCGCCATAAGGCCTCACCAGTTGATTCCGATCGGAATGGCATCCAATCGGCGTGATCCGCGACACGATTCCGAACCCGGTCATCGTTACAACAGATCGCCAATGCATACAATCTGTCGAATATTCGGCTGATTTAGGTGCGATACGTTGTCTCTCCGATATTATTGTATACAATAATGCGCAGTGGATCAGTTCGCTAGGCAACCTAATGGCAGCAAGCATCACCATCGTCGAAGTCGGCCCGAGGGACGGTCTGCAAAGCGAGCCATCAATCCTCAGCACCGAGACGAAAATCGAATTTATTCGTCGTATCCTCGATTGTGGAATTCGGCACGTGGAGGTGGCTAGCTTCGTCGACCCAAAACGCGTACCGCAAATGGCCGATGCCGAGGCGATCATCGCAGGACTTGGAAGCTCCGAGCGGAATAATTTAATCGGTCTCGTCATGAACCGGCGCGGTTTTGAGCGCGCACGCGATTCGGGCGTCGACGAAGCTGGATTCGTTATTGTCGCCAGCGACACCTTCAACAAGCGCAATCAAGGCGTGAGCATCGATGAGTCCATCGCCGTGTGGAAAGACATCGCGCGCGACGCCAAAACGGCTGGCATTCGCGCCAGTGTGATGATTTCGGCGGCCTTCGGTTGTCCGTATGAAGGCGAGATACCGGAGTCGGCCGTCGTAGATATCGCGAAACGCGTCGTATCGGCCGAGCCGGATGAAATTGCGCTGGCCGACTCCATTGGTGTCGGGGTGCCCGCGCAGGTAAGTTCTTTGGTCGGGCGCCTGTGTGAGATCGCAGCACCGATACCTGTGCGCTGCCACTTTCACAACACGCGCAATACGGGATTGGCCAATGCCTATGCTGCTATCGAAGCAGGCACCTCTTCGCTGGATGCCAGCATAGGTGGCATGGGTGGCTGTCCGTTTGCGCCGACTGCGACAGGCAATATACCGACCGAGGATTTAGTCTACATGTTACACCGCTCGTCAATTCGAACTGGAACGCAGTTGGATAAGATCATCAAAACCAGCAACTGGCTTCAAACTCAGCTGCACCACGAGCTGCCCGCAATGCTACCAAAGGCGGGCTCGTTTCCCGCGCCGGCCGAAGTCTGACAGTCAACGCTGCGTCAAATTGAATAAACGAAAATTACTAAGAAGCAACAATACATTTGAAACAAGCTCTGCGAGAAATAGATATAAGCTAAGCGGACTAATGGTGATCCTATGAGTTATCGATTAGGTGTTGACGTCGGTGGCACTTTTACTGACCTGCTGCTCGTCGACGAGGAGTCGGGCGAGTTTTTTACTGCTAAGGTACCCAGCACTCCCGACGATTCGTCGATCGGCGTACTCAATGGTATTGATCGCGTTACTCGCAGCGCAGGCATTGATGCCGCCAAAATCGGCCACGTAATGCATGGAACGACAGTCGCGACCAATACCGTGCTGACGATGACGGGCGCAACAGTCGGACTCGTGACCACGCAAGGCTATCGCCAGGTCTTGCAGATTGCCCGGTCGTTCGTCCCCGGTGGCCTTGGTGGTTGGGTGATCTATAACAAGAGCGCTCCTTTGGCCCCTCTGTCACTTACGGTCGAGGCACGTGAGCGGGTCAGCGCAAGAGGGGAAATCGTCGAGCCACTCGACGAGGCCGCGATGCGCACTGCCTTACAGGGGCTCAGAGGCCAGCGTATCGAAGCGTTGACAGTATCGCTGATCAACGCTTTCGCGAACGACGTGCATGAACGACGCATCCGTGAGATCGCGGAAGAACTTATGCCTGACATCCCGGTTTCGCTGTCATCGGAGGTCGTGCCGGAAATGCAGGAGTACGAGCGCACAATCACTACCGTCGCAAATTCGTACGTGCGTCCCAGAGTGGCCAGCTATATCCATAACATAAAGGGCGAGATCAGCAAGACCATGGATGATGTACAACTGCACGTCTTGCGTTCGGATGGCGGCCTGGCGTCGGCGGCGGCCGCCGAGAACTATCCGGTCAATCTTTTGATGAGTGGCCCTGCTGGTGGCGTGGCCGGTGCGATATGGATTGCCAGGCAGACAGGTTACGACAATCTGTTGACGCTCGACATGGGTGGAACGTCCACCGACGTTGCTCTGGTGCAGAATGGTACGGCCCAGGCTAGACGCGAGACGACCGTGGGTGATGTGTCGGTTCGAGCGTCGTCTATCGATGTTCGCACGGTTGGAGCCGGCGGCGGTTCCATCGCGCACGTCCCGGAGCTGACTGGCGCGTTACGTGTCGGACCACAGAGCGCTGGGGCAGATCCGGGGCCAGCGAGTTACGGTCAGGGTGGCCAGGAACCCACCGTAACCGACGCCAATGTCACGCTTGGCTATCTGCCTGCGCTAGCGCGGCTTGGTGGCGACATGCGGCTCGATGGGGAACTTGCCGAGAAGGCCGTCCAGAAAATTGCCAACGCCCTCGATTTGCCCGTAAAAAAAGCGGCCGCAGGCATCGTTGACATCGTGAACGAGAACATGTGTGGCGCCCTTCGTCTGGTCTCGGTCGAACAAGGCCACGACCCACGCGACTTTGCGCTAATTGCGTTTGGCGGCGCTGGACCGCTGCATGCGAATGCACTGGGGCGACTGATGAACTCGTGGCCGGTGATCATTCCGCCAGGCCCCGGCGTGCTGTGTGCCTATGGTGATGCCACCACCCGAATACGCAATGAGGCCTCACGCACGTTTATTCGGCGCTTTCCGGAAACCAGCGCCGATGAAGTGGCTGGAATCCTGCGTGAGCTGGCTGAATCGGCATCGAAGACACTGGATGCAGAAAACGTTCCTACATCGGAACAATCTAACAACTTTCAGGTGGACGTGCGCTATCACGGACAAGGCCTTTTGCTGACCGTGGACGTCGATCCAACTGATTTGCAGAGCAATGGCTTGGATGCGATCGGCAATGTCTTTGACGAGATGCACGAACAACTTTTTACATTTGCACTGAGCGCGGACAAGGAACTCGTAAATCTGCGTGCAGTCGTCCAAGGTAAGGCGACTGTCGTTCAGGCACCGTCCATCGAAGCGGGGGACAGCGATCCAGCCGCCGCAGAAGTCGCGACCGAAACCATCTTTGTTGACGACCATGATCACGCAGCGAAAATCTACGAGCGAAGCAAGCTTAGGGCCGGAAACAAGATAGCGGGGCCGGCGATCGTTTTCGAGATGGATTCGACAGCATTGATCCTGCCGAAGCACGCCGGCCACGTCGACAGCTACGGCAACATTCTCATCCGCCCGGACGAAAGCTGAGGGAGTATCCGAATGAGCGCAAAGATAATCGAAAGCAGCCCGAAGCCGTTTGTGCGAATCGACGTCGATCCGATTACTCTGGATATCATCGAGAACGCACTGCGTAACGCACGTTTCGAAATGGATGCAGTGTTATTTCGTACCGCCATGTCACCGGGTATTCGAGAGCAGCATGACGAGTTTCCGATGATTGCGAACCTCGAAGGCAAGATGGTAGTCGGACAATTCGGCTCATTCATTTACGGTTTTCTCGAGGGCTACGAGGGCACAGTCGAGGAAGGCGATATCTTTCTCACAACTGACCCCTATGCATGCAACGGCGCGGTCAGCCATGCCAACGACTGGCTGTTACTCATGCCCATATATAAGGACGGCCGTTTGCTGGCCTGGGCTGCAATGTTCGGTCACATGACCGATGTTGGCGGAAAGGTTCCAGGAAGCCTGCCCACCGATGCCGCAGCGATCTATGAGGAAGGCATCATCGTGCCCCCGATCAAGATCTACAGGAAAGGCGAACTACAAGAAGACTGCCTCAAAATCATCCTCCACAATTGCAGGTTGCCGCATTGGAACTTGAGTGACTTCAACGCAATCGTGGCAGCTTGTCGCACCGCCGATAAGCGTTGCAAGGAAATCGCAGAACGATTCGGAGATGATGTCTTCTATTCTGCAATGGATGAACTTCTTGAGCGCAACAAACGAGCGATGAGGCAGCTCATTCTCAATACTGTTCCTGAAGAAAAGCAGTATTTTGAAGATTACGTATGCGATGACGGCATGGGCATGGGCCCGTACAAAATCGCCTGTACGATGTGGCGCGAGGGCGAGACGGTAAACTTCGATTTCGAAGGAACTGACCCGCAGTCCATCGGATCGATCAACTTCCTGCTAAACGAAGAGATGTTCAAGATGTTTTGCGGGGTCTACATGATCATGGTGTTTGATCCCCAGATCATGTTCAACGATGGCTTTTACGATCTCATGAAAGTCCGTATTCCCGAAGGTACTTTGCTCAAACCCCAAAAGCCCGCGGCGCTTTCGTGCCGGACACATGCGCTCGGCCGCATATTCGATGTGCTCGGCGGCCTGCTGGGTCAGGGTAACCCGGATTTTCTGTGCGCCGCCGGTTTTTCGGACAGCCCACATTTCATGTACTCCGGATATGATCGCAATGGCGAGTGGTTCCAGCTGTATCAAATCGGCTTTGGTGGCATACCCGGCAAGCCGTTCGGTGATGGACCTGATGGGCACTCGTTGTGGCCCAGCTTCACAAACGTGCCGAACGAGTTCCTGGAGAGTTATTTCCCGTTACGAATGGACATCTACGAAACAGTGACGGATTCCGGCGGAGCAGGGTTACATCGCGGCGGAAATGCAATTCGCGTGGGTTATCGTTTTCTGGAACCCGGTCAGATCTCGATCCATGACGATCGCTGGCTGACTTATCCGTGGGGAGTTAATGGCGGCCATCCCGGCAAACGGAGCCGCAAGATCCTTCAGCGCGCCGACGGCACGGCGGCCGTATTGCCGTCCAAATGTGATCGCATCCAAGTCGCCGTTGGTGATCTTCTACTGTTCGAGACCTGGGGCGGTGGCGGCTGGGGCGACCCGCTCAAGCGCCCTGTGGAAAATGTCGTTTTTGACGTGAACGCCGGTTTAGTCTCGGTTGAGGGCGCGAAACGCTTCGGCGTCGTCATCGATGACTCACTCTCCGCAGACGAAGATGCGACAGCAGCGCTTCGTGCCAAACTCGCCGAAGAGCGTGGCGAGACCAGCCTGTTCGATCGCGGCGGCACGATCGATGAACTCAAGGTCCATTGTTTGGAGGAAACCGGTCTCGAACCTCCGCGCACTCCCCAATTCCAAAAAGGAGTCGGCGCGACCGGAGCCTGAGTCGTTACAGGATTTGAAATCGTGAAAGCAGCTGAAAAAGCGTACACAGTATTGCGCGCCGGAATAATAGAAGGGCGATTCCCGCCAGGCTGTCGCGTAACTGAGCAGGACATAGCGGTGGCCTCGGGCGTCAGCCGAACACCTGTGCGTGAAGCGATGCGCCGCCTGCAAGCAGAAGGTTTGTTGGAATTTGTACCGGATCAAGGTGCGGTAGTCCGGACCTGGAGCGGCCAAGACGCGGAAGAAATATTTGAATTGCGTGCGCATCTCGAATCGCTGGCGGCCGAACGCGCAGCGATACATGCGACGCCGCAAGAATTGGCCGAGCTGCGCAAAACGGCGGAAGAGCAATACCGTGAGGTACGGGATCGCAAACCCGGATACCTGGAACGCATTGCAAACATAAATGGCAAATTCCACAGTTTGCTGCAGTCGGCGGCTCAGAGTAAGAGACTATCCAGCATACTCAAGTCGCTGTCTGACGCACCCCTAGTGTTTGAGACATTTCGTGATTACTCGAACGATGAGCTGAATCGCAGCGCCAGACACCATCTGGAAATCGTCCAGGCGCTTGAGGCTGGTGACGGTAACTGGGCCGCTTCGGTCATGCGATCGCACGTGCTGGCCGCGAGGCACACACTCGCGAGCATCAGCGACGCGAGACAACCGGATCATTCCAAAGCGTCGTAAAGTGAATTTCCAAACAAAACGCCGGCGATGCCGGCGTTCCGTTCAATCGTTTTCTTCGTTTAGAACCTGAATCCGACCTCTACACCAATTCGCCGGCGCGCATTCGGATGGTCAAATGTGCCGCCAAATTCAGGAGCCGGAATCACTTCTTCCAGATATTTTTCGTCGGTCACGTTGGAAGCAAACGCAGCGATTGACCAGCGTTCACCGTCGAGACCGGCCCGGACATCAACAGTGAAATAGGAATCACGCTGGGCGTTGGAAAAATCTGCAGTACCCAGTGCACCAGCGCCGGCTCCAAAGCCCAGCTCAAACAACGGCATAAAGATCGTCGGACGTTGACCCGTTTGTACGGTGTGGAACCAGGTCTCGCCGATAAATTGCGCATCGACCCGTCCGAAAATATTCAAGCCGTTTGACAAGGGAATATCAAAATCGCCACCGACATTGATGGTGTACTCAGGCGTATACGGCGATTCATTACCAACAGTGTCGGGCCGCGAACTATTTTGTTTGATCTCGCTATCCACAAAATTTGCGCCCGCATAAAACCTCAGATTGTCGGTGGCATGGTAGCTGGCCCCCAGTTCGACGCCGGAGATCTCAACTTCGTCCACGTTCGAGACCACTCGCAGCAACCCAAACGTTCCAACCAGGAACTCGAAAAACTGCATGTCATCGACTTCTGTGTAATAAGCGGCGCCGTCAAGCTGCAGTCGGCCATTCAGAAAACGTGATTTGAACCCCAATTCGAACGCGCTAGAGGTCTCTTCTTTGTAATCGTCGGTGATGACCGGCAACGGCACGCCCATGTCATCAGCGAAGTTGATGCCGATTCCGCCATTGATGAACCCGTTGATGAAAATATCGACGGTAGCGGCGCTACCCGAATTGTTGAAACCGCCGGCCTTGAAACCGACCCCCCAACTGGCGAAGAGTTTCGTAGTGTCGGCGACATCCCAGGCAATCGATATCTTCGGTTGCAGTTCGGAAAAGCTGTTACTCTTATCCGGAATTACACCGGCCGGATTGATCAGGTCGCTGAGACCAGGGTTCAGTGGATCGTCAAGGACCCCGTCCCCGTTCACGTCGATTACCGACTGTGTGACGTTGGTTGGAACCAGGCTGGAGACTTCGCGGTCCTCATTGTCATAACGCAGCGCAAACGATAATTCCGTTGTGTCGCTGATGTCATATTCAATCTGTCCGAATGCCGAAAAGACCTGACTGTCAAAATCATCATGAGTCAAAGACGCAGTGCTGTTTGGTCCGCCTACCTGAAGCAGGCCCCGGATCGGCGGAGCGCCGCTATCGCGGTTGAGCGAGATGCCGACTTGGCGGCTTATGTCCAGAAAATAGACGCCACCCATCCAGCGTAGTCTCTGGTCAGCCGGCGAAGCGAGACGGAGTTCGACACTAAAATCTTCCTGATCCCGAAGTTGCTCCTGAATACCATCGCAGGTGGTCGGCGTATAAGCGCCCAGGAACGAGCCGTTAACGGGGTCGAAGATAACGCCGACCGGCGATGTGCCAATAAATTGAGGCGGCTGCAGCATAACTCCCGCTGCGTTCAAATCCAGGACCGTTTGCTGACATACCGGATCATTGTTATAGAAACCGAAAGCCGCTGAAGTACCGTCAGAAAAAAAATCATTTTGGATATCGCTGTAGAGTGCCCAACCGGTCAATGTTGCCCGGTCCATGGTGTAGTCAAACTTGGTAGAAAATTCGATCGCCTCCTGGTCGTTGTCGGAAACGATATTGGGTTGGAACAAAAATTCGAAATCATTGCTGTCCTGGAAAGCCGCCGGGATAGAGAGGGCGGCTGCAAATACTGGCAAATGAAAGGTCGAATTGAAAACGATGGCCGAAGCATCGACTTCTCCATAGCGGACTTTCGTATCAATGCTAAGAGAATCATTGACATCCCAGACCAGACGGCCGTTGATGTTGTAACCCTCGAACGGATCTACGATGGCATCGTTATTCTGAAAACTGTTTCTGTAAAACCCGTCCGAGTCGCGCCAGTCCGCAGACAGGCTCAAGTACAACTGATCTTCGATCAACGGCCCGGAATAGGCCAGGTCACCGCTAATAGTACTGTCTTCGGCAAAGCTTGCCTTACCGCTGAATTCGCTCTCATTACCCGGCTTGGTAGTCGTGACGATGATCGCACCGGCCGCGGCGCTTCGGCCATAGATCGCGCCTTGTGGTCCCTTGAAAATTTCGATCTGTTGCAAATTCGTATATTCACGGTTAAACGCCGCCGGATTGGTGTGGAGGATGCCATCGACCAAAAAGGCAAAGCTGTTCTCAGCGTCGCGCGCACCGTTGATGCCGCGGATATTGACCTGGGTATCGGCCACTTCAGCCGCGTTGACCATGCTGACGCCCGGCGTCAGGGCGATGAAGCCCTCTGCCCGCCGAACACCTGTGCTCTCGAGCACCTCTGCGGTCAACGCCGTCACGGTGCCTGGAACATCCCGTATGCTTTCAGACCTGCGCCGGGCAGTAACAATGATTTCCTCTACCATGAACTGATCGTCAGCCTGTGCTACCTGCGCCTCGACGACGCTCGGTGACAACATTGCTGTCGCAGTGAAAGTGAGCAATACCATGCAGTTCGTTGTCAAAAAGGAATATTTCATTGTTCTTCCCCCGTTAACGCTGTTTCAGCGGGTCCAATCACCGGTCACAGTTAAATTCATCCTTCAAGCCCTGCCCCATACGCCTCTTTCCAGAGCCAAAGCAACGCACTTGAACCGGTTAGTACAGAATATGTGATCTGATCAATTTGAACGATTGCACAATTGTATACAATCTCGCAAATATATTATACAGGGCAAAACCGGTATCGGAACCATGGTAGCGCCAATAATTCGATGTTGCGCATCTTGTCAATAAGAATAACTTGGGGGATTTTCCGACGATTCGCTGCATCCCCAATCCCTGAAAACGTATGTCTTCCCGGAAGCACAGGTGCGGATCTGCATCCTACACCTGACAAAGGTATTCAGCTACAAAACAGCTGCCCGAAGTTGCAGCGCTTCAATGTGCCCCAACATGAATATAGCACTGTGGGCGCCCCTCCGAATGACCATTAAATCAATATGTTAGAGTGGAAACATTGCCACTGGGAGCCACGCGTCGTATAGACATCATGCACCCCCGTCTTCTGCTCGCCGATAGATACTTCAAAAATTTGTCGCGCCTGGCCTTATGGCGGCAACCACGCATGATTAACCTCAGTGGCCTGAGGAGCCACCAGCGACATTTCCCGGGCCGCTGCCCTGTCGGCTACCCGGCGATGCCTCGTTCTGACATTTTCTATGCAATATAGGCCAATTGTCCCGATAATATTCTTCCCATGCGACAAATGTGATAGTAGTTGTATACAAACAAGCGCATTCGAATCAACCTGACCCGCAGAGTCAATTACCGGGACTGGGGACTGCACCGATACCAGCCACTGGAGTCATTTTGATCCCAAATGGCCGATACTAGACCACCAGATCATTGCGACATGTGGTCTGGAATACTTGGCGATGCTGCGACGCAGCAGTCGTCATGATCCGCACCGTAAGCGCCGGTCGCTGCGCGAGTGCGAGGTAGGGGACGATGCTAAAAAAAGTTCATCACATCAATTTTGTTGTCCGTGACCTCGATACCGCTATCGATCGTTACCAATTGCTATTCAATGCGCGTTTTGGGCACCGCGAGTCTCTGTCCGATCGCGGCGCGGAGGCTGCGCGCTTTCGTCTCGGCAATGTCTGGATCGTACTGGTACAACCGACGAGACCTGACAGTATTCTTGGACGCTATCTTGAAGACCACGGCGAAGGTTTTCTTCTCATCTCTTACCAAGTTGACGATGTCATCAAGTCGGCGAAATGTATCGAAGAACATGGCGTCAACCTCTTGAACTCGACGCCTCGGCACGGATTGGACGACTGGAGGGTTATTGATCTCGATCCACAGGCGACCTTCGGCGTGCCTGTTCAGATCATCGAATCAGGCGATGATTAAGATGACCTGTTTCTCTTGAACGATTATCATTTTCATGCCGGACGGCCATGCGGCGTTCTCGTGACGGAGCCGTCCAACACGACTGAGTTCAACGATCTTCCCCTGGCGTTGGGGGCAATAATTCTATCAGTCGCAGCGTGTCTATTGCGTAATTGACCCGACTTGGATCGTCATCCGGGCGTTCTACAAGTAATCAAATGCGGCAGTTACACCCATGTGGGAATATTGTGGAACAGAGTTTTTCCGACAATCGGGTTACGAACTGCGTATTCCACCGATTCCGGCCGCCCATTCCAGGCGAAGCCGGCTACCTGTTCCGTGGCTGTTGCTCAGGACTGCGCTCAGAACACCGACTGGCGCTTCGGTTCCTGAACGTCGAGATTGCCGTTTTTGCGCACGACGTAGTCGGCGAGCGCTTTGTGTTCGCGAATGATCTCGTGCTCACGCTGCAGGATCGCATCAGTGACCCCGTCTTCGAGGTCCCGGGCACGGTCCCGGCGATCCCGGCGCGTGTCGTGATAGTCGCGGTCGATGAAAACGCGGCGGTCGGCGAACTCCAGCAGCGTACAGTAGGTGCCTTCGGCGATGAGCACCCTGAGGTCCGCGACGGGCATCACCTCGCGCTCGAAACGTGCGTCCTCATAGACGGCCACAGGTTTGTAGAGATCGTCAGCGCCGCGCTTGAAAGAGCGAAGATGGCAGTCGATGAAATCGAGCTTGACCTCCATGGGTCCGACCAGATCCAGCGTCTTTCGGCGCAGCGCATCGCAGATATTTGACATATAGATGAAGTAGTCGTCGGCCTGGAGGATCCCGGCGGCAACTCCGCGCGATGCCAACCGCTCGCGAATTGCCACGGCAATCTCCGATTTCCCGGCCCCGGACTCACCGGCCACAGAGAGCGTCAACTTGTCGCCGGCGAGGGATTCGATGTGCTCGACGATCGACCCGGCGGCGCGTCGGTGCCAGTCCTTGACGATGATTCGATCGTCCTTCATCCGACCCTCCTCCCGAGCACCTGTTCGTACAATTGGTAGAAACGCTGGGCGACTCGCGACCAGGTGAACGATTGCTCGACCTTGTGGAAGGCCGCCTCTCCAAGACGTTGCCGTTCGCCTTCGTCGCTGAGGATGGCGATGAGCGCATCCTCGATCTGGGGGCCATCGAAGGGATCGATCAGCAGGCCGTCCTCACCGTGCGCGATGATCTCGGACGCGCCCCCGTTTTTCGACGCCACTACGGTCAGCCGACTTGCCATCGCCTCAAGCACGACGATCGGGAGGATGTCGTAGGTCGAGGTCAGCGCATAGACGTCGGCCAGCGCATAGTAGTAGGGAATGTCGCGGTTGATCACGGGGGGATGGAAAATGACGTGGTCTGTGATTCGCGCCCGCTGCGCCTCATCCTCAAGCGACCGGGCGTAATCGGATTCCGTCCATCCCGCAAAGAGGAACCGGACGCGACGGCCGGTCCGGTTCGCGACCTCCCGGAGCACCCGCGGCACCGCGGTGAGGAGCTGTTTTTGTCCCTTGCGACGATCGACGCGTCCGATCTGCAGCACGACCAGCTCGTCGTCCGCAATGCCAAGCCGCCGCCTCAGGATCCGCTCCGCCTCCGCGTCGCGCAGCTGGAACTCGGACAACAGAACACCGTTGGGTACGCTGTGTATCCGATCTCGCTCGACATCCTCATAATGCTCGAGAATGTACTCGCCCTCCTCATGCGTGAGCGGACAGATCCGATCGGCGCCGCGCAGGGCCTCTGTCTCGTGGCGAATGCGAACCGGGAAAGCGTACTTCTCGTCGAGCTCTGCCGCGGTTCCTTCATTCATCGCAAGCGCATTCGCGCGCTTGCGCTTGCCGAGGGAATGAGTCGACAGGACGTAGGGGCAGTTCCAGCGCACCGCGAGATGGTGCGCGGCAAACCAGCCATCGGCGTAGTGCCCGTGGATAAGGTCGTACTCGTTACCCCGCCGTTTTGCATCCTCGACGACCTCGTCGACGAATTCCTGAATAGGCCCGAACCAGAATTGCTCCTTCGGAACGTAGACGTCCGGGTCGCCGCAACGGCATCGGATCAGGTTGACGCGCTCACCGAGCTCCACGACCTCCGGCTCGCCCGTCTCCAAGCGCGCATAGATGTCAACATGCAGATCGGAATCGAGTTTGGCCAGCGCCCGCGGACAATGGTACATGACCACGGTCTGGCCGCCCTGCGACTTGGTTCCAAGGCCGTTCTCGCGGAGAACATAGTCCGGCCAGCAGTGGGGAGATACCCACAGAATCCGCATCGGCTATCCTCGATCATCCTCAGTACGGCGCGTCGGCTGCCGACAGTGTAGACTGAACCGCCCCGGGTTTCCCGGAGGCCTTTTTGTGTGAGTCACGGCAACTTGGCTTGCGTCTCACGCAACAATCGTTCGAGCAATCCAGCTTCATAAATTGCGAATCTGTCGAGAAACGCGGTGCGACATTGGTGCGACATCAGAATCTCTTGCTGACGTAACTCGTTGTTCTTGTTATTGAATTCAGAATTCGTCGCTCCAATCCATCATCGGTGCAACTGCTATATTTGGCCGATTCGTCGAGTTTCTCATCATGACATTTTCTGATATGCGTTGAGTCAACTACCAGTAATACACGTGTGGCTTGTGATTACCGAGCGGAAAGACCAGCCCTTCGGGATCAACGCCCTTCTCCACCAGGTGACATAGCATGCGATTCTTTCGTCGGCGCGGCCGGCTCATGTATAGCTTGCGCCACCATTTCGGCGCGCCACGAGGAAAGCGAACACCGTGATGCGGGTGCCTGTATTTTCGCAGTAGTCTGCCATTCGCATCGCGATCTCGATGCCGATGTGTCCTGGACATTGTCTTTCTCCCAGCGCGTGTGTCGCTGGAAGATGTCCAGTAGGAAGTAGAAGCCTGATCTCATGACGATAGTCTACAGCTCGCTTACAATTCGAGGTAGTCTCGTAACGAGATGATCTTAATCTTGCGATAGCTACCGAGCTCAAGCATGGATTTGTCCCCGGTTACGATCAGATCTGCTTTGCCTGTTCTGGCACATTCAAGAATGCGGTTGTCCGCTTCATCCTGCGCCACGTCGACTCGCGCTCGCGGACGGACTACCCGAGCCAGGTCTGAAAGGAATACGGCAACGCGAGCAAGTTCATCGGCGTCTCGCGCAAACTTGTTCGACAGCACGGTCAGAAGTTCATCGATTATGGCTTTGGAGACGACGAGCTGATCGATATCGTCAATGATGCGTTTCAACGCGGCGTCCGCCTGACTTCTAGGCAATACAAACGCCGACACGAAGATACTAGTGTCGAAAACGATCTTCAATCGCCGACGTACCTTTTCAGATCCTTTTCCGTCAGAATGCCTTTCTCACGAGCCCTGGTACTCCAGTAACTCTGGATACCTCTGTATTCCTGCTTCAGATATTCGCGTCGCGCCATGCGCAGCGCATCCTGCACCACCGCGCTAACGGTTTTTCCCTCGGATTCGGCGATCGCCTCCACCTGCCGGGCCAGATCCGGCGGTAGCGAGATTGTTTTCTTGACGGCAGTAACCATAGTCTCTCTACCCAAATGATTGGTATGAATAAATCATACCAGTAATATGACCGGAAATCTCCCAACAGCAATAAGTATTTGTTGCCATTTCAACGAGAAATGTAGTGCGTCATTCGTGCGACATGACATTTCTGGTTGTCGTTAACTGATTGTCTTTGCGCCTGAATTCAGAATTTGTCCAATCCATCATCGTCGCAATTGAAATCTTCCGGCAGTCTGTAGATATTCTTATCGCGATTCGACTGCGTTCAGCTCGCCCTAACTCGTCAGCAATAGGTTTTCGAATGGCTTGCGTTGTTTCCAACGATAAGTCCGGAAATCCCGTTGGTCGGTCGAGAGAATACGGCCGTGTCCCAAATGCTCGGCTAAAATAATCAACGACGCGTCGGCCAGATCCATCGGCAGGTCTGCATACTTTTGCATGTACCTGTGAATCCTCGACGCGTCATTACGAGTCAGATCAAATACGTCGAATGCACCGTTGTTGTATGCCTTGATTAGCCGTTGCTGAGCCGGATTGCCTAGGTGTTGCAGCAACAGGTGGCAGGTCTCCGCCAGGACCGGCCAGGTCGTCGTGAGCGGCTCGTCCAACGATCCAAGGGCGTCCTTGGCAGCTTCGTGATATCTGTCTTTGCGGTTTGCCAACGCAAGCCAGAACCCTGTGTCAGCGATGACCATGCTTGGCGCGCATTGATTCTTTCAATTCGTCTTTGTATGTCAATGACAGATCTTCTGAGGCTTCTCCGCAGCCAACGAATCCCGATCTTGTCAACAGTGCTCGAGCACGACCCTTCGCCTGCTTCGCATTGGCATAGAGCAGATCGATCGCCTGCTTGACGATATCGCTGACGCGTGAGCCGGTCGAACGCACCAGGTACTCGAGCTTGCGCCTGTGGTCTTCATCGAGCCGCGCATTTATCCGCATTACACCAAAACCTCGTGAAAATTGTCATACAATTGTATGACAATTTACCCCTGCCTACAAGCTTGCCACGGCCACGCAAAACCGGGCTCGGAGAGCTTGCGGTGAAGCCGGATCTGGCACCGAGGAGTAGCGGACATTGACCAGCGCTATCGGGCACCGGATCGGCTCGGATGTCCAGCGCCCTATCTTGAGCGTGAGCCGAGAAACCCGGTGCGTCATCGATACAGGTTGATCGCCTAACTGGCTGTTCTTAGTTAGCTAATTCTGAAGATGCCGATCCAATCCATCATCGGCGCAATAAATATCTTATGCGATCCGAGGCCCAAACCAGAATAGCGCCAACCTGTCTATGCCCTCACAAGATAGAGTCTCCGCAATACCCGCGCGGGTCGCCCCGGATGAAGCCTGCGCATCTTCGATATAGACTATCCGCTCTCCCCCCGGACGGTCCCATACGTAAAAACCGGACCTGGAGGCACTTCGATGAAGCGACGGTACAAGATAACGGGCGGAATCCTGATCATACTCGTGGTTGCGATTGCGGCGCTGGGTGTCGTGCTGAGCTACGATGCTGCCTGTGAACCGGGCCCTGCGCTCGCCGACGATGCGGAAACGATGAGAGCCATTCGCTACCGTTGCTATGGTTCGCCGGAAGTTCTCGAGCTGGAGGACGTTGGGAAGCCGGTGCCGGGC